>JBARBG010000135.1:0-17833 GCA_049792815.1 Steroidobacteraceae bacterium
TCGGCCAACGACATGTCGGGATAGTTGCCGAGGGTGATCCACCGATCGCGCCCGCCGAATCGATAGCGCAAGGTCCAGGAGGCGCCATCGCGAGTCTGTTTGCGCAGGTACAGGCCATCACCGTCTCCGAGCAGGACCCGAGCGCCACTGCGATGGGCGCGTTCGACACTCAAGGAGTTCAGTTTTCCAGCCATGGGTCACCCCCTTAGGCGACCCGTTGTAGCTAGAAATCTGCCGCCGCGCGACTCCACGAGCAAGTGCGAGCTAGCTACAAAGCTAGCTACAATTTTAGGCGAGACGGGGGTGGATGGCCATGGACGGCCGTGAATACAAAACTGACGAAATGCTTTAGTTATCGGGGGTTGCGTGAACAGCCATGGACGCGGATGGACGCCCCTGGACACTACTCGATATTTTGCACCTGCTCGCGCAACTGCTCGATCAGTACTTTCATGTCGACTGCGGCGCGGGTGGTTTCAAGGTCCTGGGACTTGGATGACAGCGTGTTGGCTTCGCGATTCAGTTCCTGCATCAGAAAATCCAGGCGCCGACCGGCCGGTTCGCTGCCGGAGATGATGCGACGGATCTCCTCGACATGCGAACCCAGGCGATCGAGTTCCTCGTCGACGTCCAGTCGCTGCAGCAGCAACGCCAGTTCCTGTTCAAGGCGTTCCTGATCCACTTCCGCTTTAAGCTCAGCGAGGCGCTCATCCAGGCGGGCGCGGATGCGGCTGCGGACTTCGGGCAGACGCGCTTTAACCTGCGCCACCAGGCCCACTAGTCCGGCACAGCGCTGCTCGATGAGTTCACCCAGCCGCGCACCTTCGCGGGAGCGCGCCAGCGCCAGATCATCGATGGTAGCGACGGCCAGGCTGCGTGCCGCGGCCAGCAGATCCTCGCTGCCGGTGTCGGCATCGCGTACCACGCCGGGCCAGCGCAGGGCTTCGAGGGCATCGAGGCTGACCGGAGTGGAGCCGGCTAGGGCGGCTATTTCACGCACCCTTCCCAGGAGCTGCTCCAGAGCGCCGCGGTCCAGGTCCAGGGCGCGGGCGGCGATGTCGGTGCGCCGATAGGTGAAGGTGCAGTCGACCTTGCCGCGTTTCAAACCGCGCCCGAATTGCTGGCGGATCTCCGGGTCGAGGCTGCGCAGTTCTTCGGGCAGTCGCAGGCTTGATTCCAGAAACCTATGGTTGACGCTGCGCAGTTCGCAGATGAGTGAACCCCAGGGCCCGGAGGTTTCGCGACGCGCGAAGCCGGTCATGCTCGCAATCATAATTGGTTCTGGATGAGACTTAAGCCGGTTGCCGTCTTTCAGGAGGCTGCGCGATCGCGTCTGATGCCCCCGGCGATCCGCGTGATATAAGATCCGCCGCAGTGTACCAGACAGACAGAACAAACCTTGCAGGTTGAATACGCTGATTTGACCCTCCTGGGCGGCCGGGAGGAGAACCAGGACCGGGTGTCGGTGGCCGTCGCCGAGCATGCCGCATTGCTGGTGGTCGTGGACGGCATGGGTGGCCACGCTGAAGGCGCACGCGCCGCCGAAGTCACTCTCAAGACCCTCCTTGAGGCCTTCTGGCACACCCCGCAGCCGCTGTTCGATCCGCTGGGCTTCCTGCACCTGACGCTGGGCCGGGCGCATGAGGAGGTCGTGCGCATCGGGTTGCATCTGCCGCTGGAGCAGCGGCCCCGGGCGACCTGTGCCGTGTGCCTGGTGCAGCAAAGTTCGGCCTACTGGGCTCATGTGGGTGACAGCCGGATCTACCTGTTGCGCCAGGGTGCCGTGGCGGCCCGAACCCGCGACCACAGTCACGTGGAGCTGCTGCTGCGTGAGGGATTGATCACCGCTGACCAGGCGCACAATCACCCCATGCGAAACTACGTGGAGTGCTGCCTTGGGGGGGACCCGGTGCTGCCGGACATGACCCTGGGCCAGCGTCGGGTACTGCAGCGTGACGACGTGCTGTTCGTCTGTACCGACGGGGTTTGGGGTTGCCTGCGCGACACCGAAATCGCGACGGCGCTGACGATGACCGGTATTCCCTCGCGTGACCAGCTTGCCGCCTTGTGCCGCACTGCCGTGGCTGCCGCGGGGCCCAACAGCGACAATACCTCGGGCGCGGTGCTGCGCTGGCGCAGCCAGTGACCGCGCGACCCAGCGGCCGCGCGGCCGATGAGCTGCGGCCCATCAGCTTTGAGAGCGGCTTCACCCGCCATGCGGAAGGTTCGGTTCTGGTGCGCTTCGGCGACACGCATGTGCTGTGCACCGCAAGCGTCGAGGAGACGATCCCGCCCTTTTTGCGTGGCAAGGTCCAAGGCTGGGTGACCGCCGAGTACGGCATGCTGCCGCGCTCCACCCATACCCGCCAGGCTCGCGAGGCGGCGCGCGGCAAGCAAAGCGGACGCACCCAGGAGATACAGCGTCTCATCGGCCGCTCGCTGCGCGCCATCGTGGACCTCAAGGCACTCGGGGAGCGTACGATCACCCTGGACTGCGATGTGATACAGGCCGACGGCGGTACGCGCACGGCGGCGATCACCGGCGGCTATGTCGCCCTGGCGCAGGCCTGCGCGGCGCTGCAGAGCCGCGGCGTCCTCACCCGCAATCCCCTGCACGGACAGGTCGCCGCGATTTCGGTGGGGGTGTGCGGCGGCGCGCCGGTGCTTGACCTCGACTACGCCGAGGACTCGCAGGCCGAGACCGACATGAACGTGGTCATGAACAGTGGCGGCGCCTTCGTCGAAATCCAGGGCACCGCCGAAGGCCACGCCTTTCGCAGGCATGAGCTCGATGCGCTCATCGACCTGGCCACGGCGGGTCTGTCCAGAATCTTCGCGCTGCAGGCGCAGGCGCTCACGGCGCAGGGTTGAGCGCCATGAAGGCCGTGCTCGCCAGCGGCAATGCCGGCAAGGTCCGGGAATTCACCGCGTTGCTGGCCACCCGTGGCATCGAGGTAATTGCGCAGAGCAGCTTCGGGATTGTCACGCCCGAGGAGACCGGCAGCACTTTTCTTGAGAACGCGCTGCTTAAGGCGCGGCATGCCGCAAACTCAGGGCTGCCGGCGCTGGCCGATGATTCGGGTATCGAGGTTGACGCACTGGACGGCCGTCCGGGCGTGCGTTCGGCGCGCTTTGCCGGCGAGCATGCCAGCGACGCGGACAACCTGGCGCTGCTGCTGCATGAACTGTCGGGCGTGCCCGAAGAGCGCCGCACCGCGCGCTATCACTGTGTCCTGGTATTGGTGCGTGGTCCCGCGGACCTTCAGCCCATCGTCGCCACCGGCGTGTGGGAGGGCCGGGTGCTCACGGCGCCGCGCGGTACCGGCGGCTTCGGTTACGACCCCATCTTTCAACCTGAAGGCTGCGAGCTGTCTGCCGCGCAGCTGCCCGCGGCCGAGAAGAACCTTGTCAGTCACCGCGCGCAGGCACTGCGCGCGCTGCTGGCCGCATTGCCGTGAAACTTGAGGCGCCGCCGCTGTCGCTGTACCTGCACTTTCCCTGGTGCGTGCGCAAATGCCCGTACTGTGACTTCAACTCCTACACCCTCAACGGCACGCTGCCGGAAGCGGCGTATCTGCAGGCATTGTCGCGCGATCTGCACCAACAGGCCGCGTTGCCGCAGGTTGCGGGCCGGGCTCTGACCAGCATTTTCATGGGCGGCGGTACGCCCAGCCTGTTTTCACCTGAGGCGATCGGGCGGGTGCTGGAAGAGGCCCGCACGCTCATCGGTTTTGCGCCGGACATCGAGATCACCCTGGAAGCCAATCCCGGCACCATCGAGCGTGGGCGCTTCGCCGAATACGCGGCCGTGGGCGTGAACCGGGTGTCACTGGGAGCACAGAGTTTTGGCGCGCAGCAGCTTGCGGTGCTGGGCCGCATTCACTCGGCGCAGGAGACCGTACGCAGTGCCGAGGAGCTGCACGCCGCGGGGATCGACAACTTCAACCTGGATCTGATGTATGGCCTGCCGCAGCAGGACGTGGCTGGCGCCCGCTCCGATCTCAGGCAGGCGCTGGCGCTGGCGCCGGCGCACATTTCCCATTATCACCTGACCATGGAGCCCGGCACGGTGTTCGGCGCGCAGCCGCCGCCGCTGCCCAGCGAGGACAGCGTCGAGTTGATGCTGGAGGCGTGTGCTGAAGAGCTCACTGAGGCAGGTTTCGGCCACTACGAAGTGTCCGCCTACGCTCATGCCGGCCGGCAGTGCCGCCACAATCTCAATTACTGGACGTTCGGTGATTATCTGGGCGCGGGTGCCGGGGCCCATGGGAAGCTCACGGATGTGTCCGGTGGCGCGATTCTGCGCACCACCCACACTCGGGAGCCACGGCGCTACCAGGCGGGGACACCCCTGACGGTCCGAACCGTCACTTCTGCCGAGCTGCCGTTTGAGTTCATGATGAACGCGATGCGGCTCACGGCGGGCTTCGATGCAGCCCTTTTCGAGGGGCGCACGGGCTTGAGGTTCGAGCAGGTGGCCCCCACCTTGCTGAATCAGCAGGCGCGCGGCCTGCTTGCGAGCGTCGACGGGTACTGGGCGCCAAGCTTGACCGGGCAGCGGTTTCTGAACGATCTGCTGCTGGAGTTCCTGCCGGAACCGGCCCCGACAGCAGATCCGAAGCTGTCAAGACCAAAAGTGGTCTGATTCCGGTCGGGGCAGGTCGTTATACACAGGGTTGGCAGGGCACTTTGGTAAATGAGCGAATTACGTGCAATATCACCCAATCTGCTCGACATGATGCCGGTAACCCATTGAACTTTAAGGCCTAAAGTAGCTGTACATTGTTTAACCAAGGTCACAAAAGTGCAATTTAGCCCGAATATCGAGGCTTTCCGGGAGCGACAGTCCACAGAATTATCCACAGGTTCTGTGGATAAGGAATCCTCTCGCACCGCAACAGATGAAGCTTGTTCTCGGCAGTCGGCTGCCGTCCAGGGCACCTGGGCTACGGGCCCCTTGAGCATGGATGGATTCGCCGCTAAACTCGCCCGCCCTTTTGCCCATGCCCGTCCAATCCGGGAGTCATTTATGAAAGAAGCAGGTCACCCCGAGTACAAAGAGATCAACGTGAACTGCACTTGCGGGAACTCCTTCAAGACCGGTTCGACGCTGGGCCATGACCTCCAGGTGGAAGTATGTGCCGCCTGCCATCCGTTCTACACGGGTAAGCAGAAGATGGTCGATACCGCCGGTCGCGTGGACAAGTTCCGCAAGAAATACGGCGCTGGCGCCGCAGCCCGCTGATCGCTTCGCGGCGGCCCTGACCGGGCCGCACCTGTCACGCCGATTTCACCGTGCTTGCGTCATCGTGAGCACCACGGTGCGTACCTGTTCGGAATTTAATTCGCACTGCCTTGATTCCGCCAGCGGACCATGTAACGCTGAACCTGCGCTTGCGTGAATCCCCCGCGCCAGCATTCTGTGGAAGCTGCAACAACATGAATGAGAGCAAGCTCGAGCTCCTCGATCGCGCCAGTGGCAAAAAGGCGGAATTGACCGTACGGCCCGGAACGATTGGCCCCAGCGTCGTTGATGTCGCGCCGCTGAACAAGGAATTTGGCGCCTTCACGTTCGACCCTGGCTACGGGCTCACTGCCGCCTGCGAGAGCAAGATCACCTACATCGATGGGGATGCCGGCGTGCTTCTGCACCGTGGCTACCCGGTCGAACAGCTGGCCGCGAAGAGCTCTTTCACCGAAGTCAGCTACCTGCTGCTGTACGGGGAGCTGCCGACCAAGGGCCAGCTCGATGAGTTCACGCTCAGCATCCGTCATCACACGATGATCAACGAGTCGCTGCTGCGCTTCTTCAATGGCTTCCACCACAACGCGCACCCCATGGCCATGGTGTCGGCGGTCGTAGCGTCGCTGTCGGCGTTCTATCACGACACGATGGACATCCATAACCCGCGGCACCGGGAGATCTTCGCGCACCGCATTATTGCCAAGATCCCGACCATCGCGGCGGCGGCCCACAAGCACTCCCTGGGCCAGCCCTTCATCTACCCGCGCAATGATCTGGACTACTGCAGCAACCTTCTGCACATGTTCTTTGCCGTGCCCTGCGAGCCTTACGAGGTGGATGCGGTTGCGGCCCAGGCGCTGGACCTGCTGTTCATACTTCATGCCGATCACGAGCAGAACGCCAGCACTTCGACGGTGCGTCTGGCCGGCAGCACCGGCGCCAATCCCTATGCGGCGATTTCCGCCGGCGTTTCGGCGCTGTGGGGCCCCGCCCATGGCGGCGCCAATGAGGCCGTGCTGGCGATGCTCGAACAGATCGGCACCGTGGACAATATTCCCAAGTACCTGGCGATGGCCAAGGACAAGTCCAGCCACTTCCGGCTGATGGGCTTCGGCCACCGGGTCTACAAGAACTTCGATCCGCGCGCCAAGATCATCCGCGAGATGTGCCACAAGGTCCTGGCAAGTCTTGGCAGCCACGACAACCCGCTGTTCGAGCTGGCGCTGCGCCTTGAGGAAGTGGCGCTGAAGGATGAGTACTTCGTCGCGCGCAAGCTGTACCCGAACGTCGACTTCTACTCAGGCATGATCTACAGCGCCCTGGGGATTCCGCGTTCCATGTTCACGGTCATGTTCGCGATTGCGCGCACCGTGGGCTGGGTGGCGCATTGGCAGGAAATGATCGCCGATCCGAGCATGCGCATCGGTCGTCCACGACAGCTGTACACGGGTTCGCCGCCCCGCGACTACGCCGCCATCGGCACCCGCAAAGGCTGATCAACCCGAGGCGAGCAGCGCCTCGAGGTCCGCCAGGTCGGCGCGGCGCATGGGCCGGCCGTCGACCGGGCTTACCGGGGCCTGGCGGATCCCGTCGGTCGGAAAAACCGTTGCTTCGATAGCCTGGTCGTCGACCTCGAAGCGCACCCCGGGGTATTCGAGCACCCGCTCGGCGTTCATCTTCACGCGCCGCGCCGTGATCTCATGGCGTATTCCATGGTCCATCAGCCACAGGGTCACAGACTCGGGGCGTTCCGCGAACAGGTGCAGCTGCACCTCGGAGTGTTCGGTTGCGGTACCGCTGAGCACCGCCCCGACCAGACGCGGTTCGAACCCTGAGAGGCGCTGCATGGCATGAAGCGCTGCACTGCGCTGCGCATGCAGGGTTTCGGTGTGGGACTCGCCCCCGAACAGCCGCTGATATTCCACCAGGGCCGTCTCGATTTCGGTGTTCTTCGGCAGCACTGCGCCATCGGTGACCCCGAAGCGCTCGGCGGCCTTGCGCTTGGCGACCAGGAAGTCGCGGATGCCGTGCTCGGCCATGACCCGCGCGGCTTCCTGGGCGAGCGCACGCCGCAGGTGTTCTCCGCGAACGCTCAATCGTTTTGGCATGTCGCAATCATCTTTCCGGGCGGCCGGAAAATCAAACGTGCGCGCGTCGAAAACTAGAACAGCGACTCAGCGCCGGCCGCCGTCTGCTGGCTCTGGGCGTTGGCGGGCGTGCCGCTGGCCGGCAGGTGATTGACCATGAATGTCTCCAGCATGCCGTCGGGGTTCTCGGCGCTTACCAGGGCACCGGTCTGCGGCGACACACGCAGCTGCACCAGGCCGTCCGGCATCGGCAATTTCTCCTGCGGAACATCCTTCAGCGCCTCGCGCATGTAGCGGATCCAAATCGGCAGGGCCGTGCGCGCACCCTGCTCGGTTTCGCCCAGGGGCCGTTCCTGATCGAATCCCACCCACACGGTGGTCTCGAGCCTGGTATTGAACCCATTGAACCAGGCGTCGCGAGCTTCGTCGGTGGTGCCGGTCTTGCCGGCCAGGTCCGTGCGGCCCAGCACCTGCGCTCCGCGGCCGGTGCCGTGGGCGCCGCGGATCACATCGGCCATCATGTCGGTCATGATGTAGTCGTTCTGCGGACTGATGACCCGGGGCGCCAGCTGCTGGGAAGTCAGTGGACCGGCGCCGCCGCGTATGGCATCCGCCGCTGCGAAAGTCGCATCCGAGGCGTCTTTCAGGGGCAGCGCATTCAGATCCGCGGTCTGCTCGCATTGCAGGCAGGCAATCGGCGCAGTGGCTTGCCAGATGACCTTCCCCGAGACATCTTCGATGCGGTCGATGTAGTACGGGGAGACCCTGAAACCGCCATTGGCGAAGGTGGCATAGGCGCCGGCAAGATCAATCGGCGCGACCTCCATGGTGCCGAGCGCCAGCGTCAGGTTCTTGGGCATCGAGTCCTTGTCGAAGCCGAAGCGGGTCACGTAGTTGATGGCGTAGTCGACACCGATGGCACGCAACAGACGTATCGACACCAGATTGAGCGATTGCGCCAGGGCTTCGCGCAGTCGCATCGGCCCGCTGAACTCACCCTCGAAGTTCTTCGGGCGCCAGGCGGTCTCCATGCCATTGCCCTCGATCACGATCGGGGCATCAGGCAGCACCGAGGCGGCGGTGAAGCCATTCTCGAGGGCCGAGGAGTACAGGAAGGGCTTGAATCCGGAGCCCGGCTGGCGCTTGGCCTGCACCGCGCGGTTGTACTTGTTGCTGAAGTAGTCGAAACCGCCCACCAGCGCGGAGACGCTGCCATCGGTGGGATCCAGGGACACCAGCGCCGCCTGCGCCTCGGGGATCTGCACCAGCTGCGCCGCATGCTTGCCGTCGCTGTAGATATAGATCACATCGCCGCGCTTGAGGATCTCGCCGGCGCTCCTGGGCGCCGGACCGATGCGTTCGTTGTCCAGTTGCTTGTGCGCCCAGGCCAGGCCGTCCCAGTTGATCTGCTGGAACCCATAATCCTTGGCATACACCTTGGCGGACTGGTCCCCGACCTCCGTGACCACCGAAGGCACGAGCGGACCGACCGGTGAATATTCATCGAGCAAGTCTTCCAGGTCGGAGCTGTCGGCCCCCGCAGGCACATCCGTGTGTGCAGTCGCGCCGCGCCAGCCGTAGCGGCGGTCGTATTCGATAAGGCCCAGACGCACCGCCCGGTTGGCGGCGGTCTGCAGGCGGCTGTCGATGGTGGTGTAGACCCTGTAGCCGGTCGTCTCCGCCTTGGGTCCGAAGCGTTTGCGCACTTCCTGGCGCGCCATTTCGGCCACGTACTGCGCGTCCACGTCGTACAGCGGGGCATGGGTGCGGGCTTCGACCGGCTCGGCATTCGCGGCCGCCGCCGTGTTGGCATCGATGTAGCCGAGCTCCTTCATGCGCCGCAGGACGTAGGTGCGCCGCGCCTTGGCGAACTGTGGATTGACGATGGGGTTGTAGCGCGAGGGCAGCTGCACGATGCCGGCAAGGGTCGCCGCCTGGGCAACGCTGAGCTGGTCCAGTGACTTGCCGTAGAAAGTCTCGGCCGCCGCCGCCACACCGTAAGCACGTTCGCCGAAGAACACTACGTTCAGATACAGCGCGAAGATCTCCTGCTTGGAAAACTCGTGCTCCATGCGGTACGTGAGGAAGGCCTCCTCGAGCTTGCGTCGCCAGGTCTTGTCCAGCGTCAGGAACAGCTGTCGCGCCGCCTGCTGGGTGATCGTGCTGGCGCCTTGGGCGCGGTCCCCCGAGATCACGTCCACCAACACCGCGCGCAGCACCCCCTGGTAGTCGATGCCATGGTGCTGGAAAAAGCGGTCGTCCTCGGCCGCGAGGAAGGCGTGCTTGATGAGATCGGGGATCTGTTCCCAGGTCACCGGCAGGCGGCGTTGTTCGCCGATCTGCGCAATCAGGTCGCCGTCGCGGGTATACACGCGCAGCGGTACCTGCATTTCCACATTGCGCATCGTATCAACCGAGGGCAGGGAGGGCTCGAGGAAGACATAACAGCCCGCCAGGCCGATGGCGCTGACAAGTGTGATCAAGATCACACCACCCACAGCCGCAATTAGCACAGAGAGGTAGTTTCGTTTCACAGAACGTGACTGTATCCGCTTGATAAGGTTTCGGCTGCTATGCATAGTAGCTGCCGACTTAAAGGCAAACTCACCGAAAGGTGGGGACGCAAAGCTTCCGGTCTAAGGGTGCGAGTACCTAGGACAGCGGGGCTGCCGGCTGAGATGTTAAACGCTCCCATCGCCATGAACCTCGCATGGCAGGGCCGCTCCAGCCGCAGTCTTCCGCTCCCCTCGCCCATAGATCAGTAGCCTTCTCCCCAAAAACTGATTGGACCATACGCAATCGAAAATGTTGGGCGTGACGGGATTGTTCAAGTGTGACGCCGGCAACAGTTCCGGGTCCCGCGCTGTCACATCATGGGCTTACGGGGCGATTCGTAAGCGTTCCCTCGTTCTATTTAACTTTTCACTGTTATATAGTGGCCTACGAATTTATCCTGCGCAGGCGCTTTCGGCTGTAACTTACTGATAAGGAAACAAAATGTTCCTCCTACAGGGTAAGTATCGGCCGCTCGTCGGTCTTGACATAACGACGTCTTCGATCAAATTGATCGAGCTGTCGATGGCGGGCGGCCAGTACCGGGTTGAGGCCTATGCCGCCGAACCCACCCCTCAGAATGCCGTGAACGAGCAGACCATCGTCGACGCTGAAGCCGTCGGCGAGGCCGTGAAGCGCTGCATCAAGCGCTCCGGAACCCGCAGCCGCGAGGTGGCCATTGCCATCAATGGCGATGCCGCCATCACCAAGGTGATCCAGATGCCGCGCAGCCTGCGCACCGCGGACCTTGAGGCCCAAGTGGAGATGCAGGCTGACCAGTACATCCCCTTTCCCATGGACGAGGTCAGCTACGATTTCGAGGTACTCGGGCCTTCGGAGAAGGAGACCGAGACCAATGATGTGCTGCTGGTCGCCACCCGCACCGAAAATGTCGAACAGCGCCAGGCCGCGATCAATGCGGCCGGACTTACCGCCAAGATCGTTGACGTGGAGGCCTTCGCCCTCGAGAACGCCTGCAAGCTGATGACGCACCAGATGCCCGATGGCGGCATCGACCGCTCGATCGCGGTCGTCGACTTCGGCGCCACCAGCACCACCTTCAGCGTGTTGCGCAATCTGAAGATCGTGTACACCCGTGACTTCGCATTCGGCGGGCAGCAGCTCACCGAAGAAATCATGCGTACCTACGGACTGTCCATGGAGGAGGCCGGCCGCGCGAAGAAGGAAGGCGGCCTGCCGGGCAACTACCAGTCCGAAGTGCTCGATTTGTTCATCGATGACATGACCCAGCAGGTCAGCCGTTCGCTGCAGTTCTACCTGGCCTCCGGGTCGGGCCGCGAGCAGCCGGAAAAGATCCTGGTCTGCGGCGGTTGCGCGAACATTTCCGGCGTCGGCGATGTCATTTCCAGCCGCGTCGGCATTTCGGCCGAAAAGGGCGACCCGCTGGGACAGATGAAGCTGTCTTCGCGCGCCAAGGCCCAGGCGGTGGCACGTGACGCCACAGCGCTGCTGACGGCCTGTGGTCTTGCTCTGAGGAGTTTCGACTGACATGCCACGGATAAACCTCCTCCCCTGGCGCAACGAGCAACGCAGAGAGCGCCAGGTACAGTTCATGATCGCCCTGGGTGGCGCCACCCTGATCGCGATCCTGCTGGCGTTCCTCGGCTACCTGATGTTCAACTCGATGATCGACGGGCAGCTGCGCCGCAATGACCGGCTGCGCGCCGAGATCAAGAGTCTCGACAAGCAGATTGAGGAGATCAACAGCCTCGAGACTTCCAAGCAGAACTTCATCGCACGCATGGAAATCATCGAGAAGCTGCAGCGCGCGCGCCCGGAAATCGTGCATGTGTTCGATGAGATCGTGAAGACGCTGCCCGATGGCACCTACCTGACGGGCATCAAGCAGACCGACCAGAAGTTCCGCTTCGATGGCGTGGCGCAGTCCAGCACGCGCGTCTCGGCGTTCATGCGCAACATCGAGGCCTCGCAGTGGCTGATGCATCCGGAGCTTCAGGTCGTGGCGGCCGACGCCACCACCGGTGGCCAGAGTTTCACGGTGTTCGCCGATGAGATTCCGAATGCGGCGGACACCAGCGCGGCGGCCGCGACCGGTCCCAAACCGGGCATGTCCAAGACCGGTGTGCGCCGGGGGATTGCGCCATGAACCTGCTCGAAGAACTGCGATCGCTTGATCCGCGTGAGCCCGGCCGCTGGCCGCTGCCGATACGCATCGGCGCCGTGGTCGTCTGGCTGCTCGTGCTGACCTTCATTCTCGGCTACTTCTTCGTGTGGTCGAACGAGAGCCCGGTGCTCGAACAGCGCCAGCAGGAAGAGCAGAAGCTGCGCCAGGAGTTTCGCACCAAGCATGCGCAGGCGGTCAACCTCAGCGTCTACAAGCAGCAGCTCGCCGACATCGAGCGCTCCTTCGGCGCCCTGCTGCGCCAGCTCCCCGGTCGCACCGAGGTGCCGAACCTGGTGGTCGACATTTCGCAGACCGGCCTGGCGGCGGGTCTTTCGCAGAAGCTGTTCCAGCCGGGCGCTGAAGTGAAAAAGGACTTCTACGCCGAGTACCCGGTGCGGATGCGTTTCAGCGGCAGCTATCACCAGTTTGGCCAGTTCGTGAGTGGCATCGCGGCGCTGCCGCGCATCGTCACGCTGCATGACCTCGAGATCAAACCTGACGGCAAGGCCGGTTACGACAGTCTCACCTTGGACCTCACGGCGAAGACCTACCGCTACCTGGATGAGGACGAGCTGGCGGGCGCTGAAGCCGGCAAGAAGGGGCCGCCGAAATGAGCACCGTCAAGGCCATCGCGCGCATCCCGCTGCTGCTGACACTGGTCGTGGCCGCTGCGGCGGGTCTCGCCGCCTGCTCCAGTGGCGATGACGACCTGCAGAACTTCATCGACCAGACCAACAAGGAAGCCGGCGGCCGTGTCGAGCCGCTGCCCGAGGTCAAGCCGTATCAGACGTATGTCTATGCCGACGCGAACCTGCGCTCGCCGTTCATGCCGACTTCGCCGAATGCCGGCAACCCTAATCTGCGCCCCGACGCCCATCGCAACCGTGAGTTCCTCGAACAGTACTCGCTGGACACGATGAAGATGGTCGGCACGATCCAGCAGGGCGGGCAGATGTACGGATTGGTCCAGACCAAGGATGGACTGGTGCATCGGGTCGTCGTGGGCAACTACGTGGGCCAGAACGACGGTAAGGTCACTGCCATCACCACTTCAAAGATCGACGTTCGTGAAATTGTTCCGGACGGCCTGGGTGGCTACATCGAGCGCCCGGCGGCGCTCGCGTTGAACGAATAGCCGAACAGCTGCAGGGAGTTTTCAAAAATGACACGCCTCAACCCGTTGAACCGGATCCAGAGCGCCCTCGCGACGCTCATGACCGCGCTCATCGTCGGTTCAACCCTCCTGTCGCAGGCCCGCGCAGCTGACAGCAACACCCTGACGGCCATCGATGTGCGGCCCATGGCGGGACAACAGCTGCAGTTGACCCTGAAGCTGTCAGGTCCGGCGCCACAGCCGACGGCTTTCGCCATCGATAATCCGGCGCGCGTCTCGGTGGACCTGCCGAACACTAAGCTGG
Source organism: Steroidobacteraceae bacterium (assembly GCA_049792815.1). GTDB lineage: Bacteria > Pseudomonadota > Gammaproteobacteria > Steroidobacterales > Steroidobacteraceae > DAIDKA01. The sequence goes on from JBARBG010000135.1 coordinate 13,450, forward strand.
CCCTGACCTCGCGGCGCATCGACGTGCGCTCCGGCGGGCTCGACACGATTCTCGCCGCTGACACCGCGGAACGCAGCCGCCTGGTACTGGTCCTCGACAAGATGATGCCGTACGCCATGAAGGTCGACGGCAACAACATCGTGATCACCCTGGGTGCGGCTGCCAGCGAGGCCGCGGTGGCCAGCGCCGCGCCCGCCACCAGTGATGGCGCAGCGCCGACCACGGTCGTCACGCGCAGCATCCAGAGCATTGATTTCCGTCGCAGTGTCGATGGCGCCGGCCGCGTGGTCGTACGCCTGTCCGATCCGCATACCCCGATCAACCTGCGCCAGGTCGGCGATCAGGTGGTCGTCGATTTCGCGGGTACCGAGCTGCCCAAGAGCCTGATGCGCCGTTTTGATGCCAATGACTATGGCACCTCGGTGACCAGTTTCGATGCCACCCGTTCCGGCAACGACGCCCGCCTCGTCATCAGCGCCAAGGGCGACTACGAACAGTTGGCCTACCAGACCAACGACCAGTACGTGGTCGAGATCCAGCCGCAGCGCAAGCCCGAGGTGGCGCAGGAAGAAAAGCGCCAGTACACGGGCGAGAAAATGTCGATCGTCTTCCAGGACCTCGAAACCCGTGCGGTGCTGCAGCTGGTGGCCGACACCAGCGGCCAGAACATCGTGGTCAGCGACTCGGTACGCGGCGGTATGACCTTAAGACTGCAGAACGTGCCCTGGGACCAGGTTCTGGACATCGTTCTGCGCACCAAGGGCCTGGACAAGCGCCAGGACGGCAACGTCATCATCGTGGCGCCGGCCGATGAGATCGCGGCGCGCGAAAAGGCCGAACTGGCCGCGCGCAAGGATCTGCAGGAACTCGAGCCGCTGCGCTCGGAGTACATGCAGGTCAACTATGCCAAGGCCTCGGACATGGCCACCCTCATCAAGTCAACCGGCCGCTCGATGCTCTCACCGCGCGGCAATGTGTCGGTGGATGCCCGCACCAATACCCTGCTGGTGCAGGATACCGCTGACCGCCTCGAAGACGTGCGCCGCCTGGTCGCGACCCTCGACATTCCGGTGCGCCAGGTGCGCATCGAAGCGCGCCTGGTCATCGTCAACAACGACTTCCAGCGCGAGCTGGGCGCCGTGCTGGGTTTCAATGGCGTCAACAAGAACGGTAACAATGGCCTCGTCACCACCTCAGGCTCGTCCCAGGGGGTCGACACCATCGTCTCCTCGGCCCTGACCAACCTGACTACCACCGGTAACACATTCCCCGTCACGCTTCCCACCGGCGGCGCTGCGCCGACGCGCTACAACGTCAACCTGCCGGTCTCGAGCCCGGCCGGCAGCATTGCCTTGGGGATACTCGGATCAGACTACCTGCTGGACCTGGAACTGTCGGCGGCGCAGACCGAGACGCGTGCTGACATCATCTCCTCGCCCAGTGTGATCACGGCCAATCAGAAGCAGGCCAAGATCCTGCAGGGTACCGAGATTCCGTATCAGCAGTCCGCCTCCAGTGGCGCGACTTCCATCGAGTTCAAAGACGCGGTGCTGTCACTGGAAGTGACGCCGCAGATCACGCCGGACAATCGGATCATCCTCGATGTGGATGTGAAGAAGGACACGGTCGGCACCATTGTGGTGGCGTCCGGCGGCGTGAACGTGCCCAGTATCGACACCCAGGAGATCACTGACCAGGTCATCGTCGGTGACGGCCAGACCGTGGTCCTGGGCGGCATCCTTCAGACCACGCACCGGGTTGATGAGACCAAGGTGCCCTATCTGGGCGATGTGCCGATCCTAGGTAACTTATTCAAGACGACGACCAAGACCAATGACAAAGACGAACTCTTGATCTTTGTGACGCCGAAGATAGTTCATGAAGGCGTCAACGTGTATTGATGGCGTACCGGAGTCAATTGGTCTTAATCGCAACGAATTTTCAGGTGAGACATGCGTAAACTCTTGTCAACTCTGGCGCTGCTGATGCTGGCGGCTACCTTGGTAGGATGCGGGGGCACGGGTGCTGCCTTCGTATCTCCATCCAGCGCTCCGGGCGGCGGCACCGGCACCGGTGCTGGTACGGTCGCCACGATTACGGTTACGCCTGCGTCCGCGACCATTTCCTCAGACAGTAGCTCCTCCACTGGCATCACGGTTGTCGCGGAGGATGCTAATCATGTGGCGGTCGACGGCGCGAAGATCTCATTCAGTGCCACTGCCGGAACGCTGCAGGTCCAGAATGGCGTCACGGACGCGAGCGGCAAGGCGACCGCCATACTGTCGGCAAATGGAGCCGGAACCGGCACGGCGATCACGGTTACGGCCTCAGTTGGCGGCATTTCCGGCACAGCCACCGTCACGGTGTCGTCTACCCAGCAGACCCTGACGTTGCTGACGAGCACGCCGCAGATCTATTCCGACGGGTCAGCCACCGCCACGATAACGGCACTGGTGCGGGACTCGAGCAACAACGTGACGCCAGGCGTCTTGGTGAGCTTTGTGGCAACGGCCGGAGCCCTCACCAACATCCAGGGCACCACGGATGCCAATGGCAGCGCCACGGCGCAACTGACAAACGCCGGAGATCCCACCAATCGGACCATTACGGTGACCGCCACCGCCGGCACCAGCTCGGCCACAGTCAATGTCGCCGTGGTTGGCACGTCGCTGGTCATCAGCGGCCCGTCGACACTGGTCCAGGGAAGCACCGGTACCTTTACTGTCGCCCTGACCGACTACGGCAAGAACGGCATCGGCGGCAAGATGGTCACGCTAGTTTCAGCTCTCGGCAATACGCTGTCGGCGGCTTCGGTGACCACCAGCAGCACGGGTCAGCAGACCTTCACGCTCAAGGCTGTCAATGCCGGCACCGATACCATTACGGCCTCTGCCCTCGGTCTGACGACCACCGCGACTGTTGCGGTCAGTGCCCAGGCTTTCGCATTCACGGCACCCGCGCCAGGTCCTGTGGCTCAGGTACCCATCGGCGTGGCCAACGCGATTCCTGTCACAGTCGTGTGGCAGGGCGCCGGCGGCGCCAATCAAAGTGTGACCTTTACGACCAGCCGCGGCACGTTTGTCGGAGGTACATCCAATACCGGATCATCTACTGTTGCCACCACCGACGGTACCGGAACGACCTCCGGCATCACCCTGTATTCTGGCCAGGCCGGTCCCGCGACGATCACCGCCACCGGTACCGGTGTGACGGCGCAGACGACGGTCAATTTCGTCGCAACTGTACCCGCCACCATTACCTTGCAGGCCAGTCCGTCGACCATTTCGACCCAGGGTCAGAGCACGATCATTGCGACCGTACGCGACATAAACAATAACCTGGTGCCGAACCAGGTCGTGAACTTCACGCTCGCTGACATTACCGGTGGCACGCTGTCGCTGCCCTCCGCCACGACCAACACGCAAGGCCAGGCGTCGGTGGTCTACACCGCCACTGCGACGCCGAGCTCGGCCAACGGCGTGACGGTCACAGCGACGACCGGAAGCATACCCGCTGCCTCTGCGTCACTTACCGTGGGCGGTCAGACTGTGAACCTGCAGCTGGGCACGGGCAATACCATAGTCTCCCTAAATCAAACCCTGTATCAGATGCCGTACTCGGCGATTCTCGCCGATTCGGGCGGCCATGCGCTGACTGGGGTCACCGTTACCTTTACGCTGACGCCACTGGCATTCGAGCAGGGTTCGCGGGCGTGGAATGGCACCCTTTGGGCCACAGACTCCACTACGCTATCGACCGACCCACATGTGTTTGCGCAGCTCCAAAATCCGGCCGGCAACTCAGGCGCCGTATCTTGGGGATGCACGAACGAGGATGCCAACAACGACCAAATTTTCGACGCGGGGGACTACAACGGAGCCGGTGCCTACAACGCCGCGACCAACGCAACCGATAGCGGCTTGTATCCCGGTACGGTCGCCAATCTTGACAATCAGCAGGTCGTTACTACGGCGGGTGGCTACGCGACGGTCAACATCACCTATCCGAAGGACCATGCGTTCTGGGTGGCGTTGAAGCTGACCGCCACGGCCACCGTCGCCGGTTCGCAGAACTCCACCTCGGCGATCTTCTGGCTGCCGGGACTTGCTACCGATTTCACGACCCAGTCAGTCGATCCACCTGGGGTGATAAGCCCCTATGGGACCTACGCTACCTGTGGTGACCACAACTACCCGTAACGGCAAGTTCCTTTGACCAGCACGGCCGCCGCAAGGCGGCCGTTTGCTATTCTCCCGCCCCTATGCTCGGCAAGCGCAATATCTACCTGGTAGGCCCCATGGGTTCGGGCAAGAGCGCCGTGGGCAGGATCCTGGCGCGCATGGTCGATGCGCCCTTCCTGGACAGCGATGCCGAGATCGAGAAA
>JBARBG010000136.1:0-76824 GCA_049792815.1 Steroidobacteraceae bacterium
CCTCGTCCCGCTGCCGCTGCAGGTCCAGCCGCTCGGCGTCGGCGCGCGCCTGGGCGAGCTGCGCCTGGGTGACCGCGACCTCCGGCCGACGCTTGCCCGTCAGCAAGTCGGCGAGCTGCGCCTGCGCGGCTTGCAGCTGCTGGTCGGACTGGTGCACCGCATCGGTTTCGCTTTGCGCCTCGAGCGTGAAAAGCAGTGCCCCGACCCCTACGGTCTGGCCCCGTTCCACCGCGAGGTTCAGCAGCTGGCCCGCCTGTGAGGAGGCCATGTAGACGAACTCGCCCTCGACATACCCCTGGTACACATCGCGCGCGGAGCGCGAACACCCCGCGGCGATGCAGAAGATGCCGAGCGCCGCGGCCGAGGCAATCAAACGGGCGGGCAATGTGCCGCTCATGAGGCCCTCCTTGATCGTGCCCGGCGGATCCGCGACAACGTGCCGCGGCCCCTGATCCCGTGCATCAGCAACGCGCTTACGTGGCGCTCGAGCACGGCGCGATCCAGTATTTGGGTCGGATTCACGTGCTGCCAGATTTTCCCCGTTGCCTGCGGCAGCATCACGAGCGCGAGGATCGAGATGAACACGAGCGATGGCTCAATTTCGGGATTCAGCGCGCCGTTGCGGCTGCCGCGTGCGAGCGCCTCGCGGAAGGCCTCGACCCGCTGCACTGGGATGCGCCTTATCACATACTCGCGCAGCAATCCGCCCTCGTTGACAACTTCCCGCAGCCAAAGCGAGGGCAGCCAGGGCGCGCGGCCGGTCACCTCGAACAGCCTTTGCATGACACCTTTGATCAGCATTACCGGAGCATCCCGTTGCATGTCGCCCTGATCCCAGATGTAGTTGAAAACCGGCGCGAGGCGCTCCTCGACGAGCGCATCGAGGAGCCGTTCGCGCGTGTCGAACCAGTAATGGATCATCGCGGAAGTCACCCCCGCGGTCGCGGCGATCTGTGCCACAGTGGTATTGGCGATACCGCGTTCGGCGAAAAGCGTGATCGCTGCATCGAGAAGCTGGCCGCGAGCGTCCGTGTTCGCGAGCCGAACGCGGCGGCCGGCAGTTGAGCGGGAGGTGCGTTTCATATCGCTTACGTTAATCAACCGATTAATTAGTGTCAATTTGCGCGCGCGATCATCCGCCACATCAATGTGAATTACCTGGCCGAAGCACCAGCTGCGCGGTTGCGGCTGCCTAATGGGATTCTGGGGGATATGGCAACGAGAGACTGTCGTTGCGAATCCGCGCACTCTTCCCTCAGACCAAAATCGCCGTGTCTCATTTGTTCCCCGGCAGCCCGTGAACCAGCCTGTTTTCAGCCGCTCTGAGTGTCGTCGCAATTTGATTTTTGGGCGATCGGCAGGGTTGGTAGGGATGGGCTCCACAGGTCGATTCTGTGAGGCGGCACCGATAACCCTGAAATATCCAGCTCTTGGCCCGATGCCGGCATTTTCGCGCGGCTACCGGGCCAGTATCTGCCCCAGAACACGCCGCAGCTCGGCCAGCGGATCGTCGGACCTGGTCTGGCTGCGCCACGCGACGTGCAGGTCGGGACGCACCAGCAGCGCGCCGCTGTCCTGCACCTCGCTTGCCCGGGCCCAGTCACCTGTGAGGTCCTGCCACGCCTGGCGGGGGCCGACGATCCTGACCGCAAGGTCCAGCTGCCATTGCTCATTCAGTAGCGCCGCGGCCCGTGCCCAGCCTTGGCCGCCAATGCCCGTGAAAATCGTGAAGCGACCCTTGCCAGCGAGGTCCAGGGTCGAGACCTTGCGGCCATCGCCTGCATGCAGCCAGACGTGCGGCAGGCGCGCCCCGGGCCAGCTCGTCGCCTGATAGTGCAGCTGCGGATCCCGCTCATAGGCGGGCTCGGCGGCGCCATCGGTCACGATCGCGCCGGAGCGGTAGCGGTGATTCAGGTCGACGCCGTGCGCATCGAACTCATACACCTTGCGGGCGATGGCCTCGCGGATCAGCCGACGCTGCACCTGCGCCTCGCGCGTCTCGTCACAACGGGCATCCATGTTGTGCTGCATGGCGACCGGATCGATCGAGTCCAGGAGCCCCAGTGCCTTGAAGATCGGCCCGAACTCATCGATGGACTGGTTGGCGCGCGTCACGATCTGTTTGGCAATGGGCGCGCGTTCGGCATCGAAACTCTCCAGCAGCTGCGCGCCCGCCTGCCCCTTGAGCACATATGCCAGCTTCCAGGCAAGGTTGTAGCTATCCTGGATCGAGGTGTTGGAGCCCAGTCCATTGGAGGGCGGATGCCGATGGGTGGCATCGCCCACGCAGAACACGCGGCCGTGGCTCATCCGGGTCGCATATTTGTTGTTGACGGTCCAGGTCGACACCGATTGCAGCTGGATCGCCAGCTCGGGATCGCCCACCAGGTCACGCACCACCTTCAGGGCAAAGGCTTCATCGACCTTCGGCGCGGGCTGGCTGATATCGTAGCCCCACACCACCAGCCACTCGTTCCAGCGGCGGATCATCCGGACCAGCCCCATGCCGATCCCGCCGACGTTGGACCCCGGCTGCAGCACCCAATACAGCACCGAGGGGCGATGGGCCACGAACCGGGAAAGATCAGCCTTGAAAAGGATATTGATGGAGCCGGCCACGCCCATGGAGCCTTCGAACGGCAGGCCAGCATGCTCGGCGACGCAGGAGTTGCCACCGTCGGCGCCCACCAGGTACAAGGAGCGCACCGTAAAGGACTTGCCGGACAGCCGGTCCAGCAGGGTTGTGGTCACGCCGTCCGCGTCCTGCTCATGGCTCAGGTATTCGGTCGACATGCGCGACTGCGTGCCGCGCGAGCAGGCAGTCTTGAACAACAGGGGTTCCATGAAGGTCTGCGGCAGGTCATTCATGAAGCACGGCGATGCCAGCAGATGCGCCGCCTTGGACAGCGGGTGCGTGCCCCAGCTTCGCAGCCGCCCCAGCTCCTCGCCCGCCAGCGAGGTGCAGAAGACGTTGTTGCCCATGTCTTCCTGCGGAGTGGCGTGCAGGTAGGCTTCCGCTTCGACTTCGCTGCCCAGGTCGCGCAGGACTTCCATGGCACGCTGGTTGGTGATGTGCGCCCGCGGTGTATTGGTCAGCCAGCGGTACTTGTTGACCACCAGGTTCTCGATGCCATAGGTGGCGAGCAACGCGGCCATGGCCCCGCCAGCCGGTCCCGTGCCGATGATCAGAACCTGGGTATTGATGTCGCTCAACTATTTCTTGCCACCCTGTTTGGCCAAGTCCTCGGCCTCGTCCTGTGCGAACAGCTTCTTCTGGGTGGTGGTCAAATAGAAGGTGTCCGGATCCTTGTAGGTCCGGGTGACGGTAACCGATTCACCCGGCAGGATGAACTGCGAGCTGCCGGATGCCGTGCGAATGACGTTATTGTTGCTCTCGCAGGACCACATATCGATCCGTGCGCCCATATCGGTCACCCGCTTGTACTGCATGACGACGCGCCAGGGCGTGCGCAGACCCTTTGGATCCCAAACAGTCACCTCATCGACAATGGTGTCATGGTCCACCATGTGAATTCTCTCCAGGGTGCTGGTTTGAGAGCTGTAATCCGGCTGACTGCGCTGGTACTCGCCGTGAGTTAGGCGAATGGTGTGCACCACCAGCGTCTGGTTATCCCAAAATCCGATGGAGTCGCCGTCCCACAGGCTGTGCGCGGTATCCTCGGGGACATGGCCGCGGCCATCCGTATAGAATCTTCGGGCCTCGCTTTGTTGTTCGTTGATCCACCACGTCTCATCAGGTGTGACGATGAACTCGCGCAGGAACGGCTCGGTGAGCCAGCGCGGATATCCCGCCGGCAGGCAATCGCTGAGCTGATCCCACTCGTTGCCGGATGCGACCTCGCGCAGCTTTTGTTCATATGCGGCCTTATAGCGTGGGGTCAGATCGGCCGTTATCGGGCCCAGTGGCGCAGTGAATCCGTTTCCGGATTGTTCTGAATCGAACTTAAGCCCGTGCGACAGATCTCGCGACCAAAGGCCCGACCAGTCGGGCATTTTGCCGTAGGTATCCCTTCGGTATTGCGTGCCGCCATGGGCCCCGGCCTTCATTTTCACGTAAGCCTGCAAGGAGGCCTGATAAAAGTCCGGGATCGGCGTACTGGCGGGTGGTCTGTCCGGTGTGTTCGCGGTCGAGCCCGGATTGCGCGGGCCTGAGGATTGTGCAAGCACGCCGACCGGCACAGCGGCGAGGAGTGCGATGGCAATTACGGCATATGGCTTCGAAGTGTCCCAATCCATGCTTATTCCTTGGAAATGGGCGGATGGCTGACGGGCGGGGCGCCGGGCATTGTTCTGTAGACGGACCCGTCTGCCGTGACCACGGAGATCAGCGCTCCGGCCGGACGGCCATCGCGCATCGGGTTGGCGGTAACGGTCACCTGGTCGCCGGGCCGGAATGACTTGGGCAGAATTCCAGCATGGAGCAGTGTTGATGGGCCTTCTGCCTCGAAGCCCCACTCGATCGGGGTGCCATCGGTACCCGTGACCATCACGATCAGCCACGAATGAGGATTGGTGAACTGGAAATTCTTGACGGTGCCGTGCAGGGTGAGCGTTTTTGAATGGTCGAACATGGCAGCCGAGTGGTGTGCGGTTGCTGTATGAAGCGGCATCAGCAGCACGATTCCCATCGCGGCTGCCACAGTTCGCGTCCTTGAGTGTGTCTTAAGCGTCCTGATAGTCATGACTACTCACCTGTTCGTGGCTGGCATGAAATGCCCCACTGTGCGCCTGTGCCCGGTTTGGGCCTGTGCAGTTTAGGAGTCCTGGTCTAAGAACACCATTTGCACTACGAGCACGTCTAAACCGTCGCAACGCACAACGGCGCCGTGTCAGGGAATGCGATAAGCGCGTATCAGCCAGCCGCTAGCGTAGGATTGTCAGGGCGCGCTCAAATATTGGACTACAAATGCGCCCCATAATTCTGGCTGTCTTCTTAAGTGTGGTGGTAATTGCGGGGGTCACTGGGAATGCGGCCGCGCCGACACCCATTCTTGACGATGACCGATACTTGCTCAGTGGCCCGGGTCCGTTGGCGTACACCTGCGATGCCCCGCCGGGCAAATTCAATCAAGTGCATGCAGTAGCAGCCGGAGATCACGTTGTCGTCACAGGAAACATACATATAGTGACAATGCACCCCACTCCAGTTTACACCGGAGTGACGTTTGTCGGTTTCTACAATAAGAAGTCAAAGAGAACGGTTGCTCTTCAGCTCCTTGCCACTATTTCCGTTCCTGGCAAGATTTCATTTTCGATTCTGAACGGCGATCTGCCAAGCAATGCTTCGGTTTTCGCGGAACAGCCAAATAAAGTGTCGGACTTCCCTTTTACTATCAGGCTTGATCAGGGAAAAGTGAGCATTTCGGTGGCCGGTGTTGCTATTCGAAGCAGGGCTCGGCCGTCGGAGTTGAACGGATTAACTCTGGGTTGTGGCGGCGCACACGTCGAATATACAAACGTAGTGATTGCCGTCCCGCAGCAGGTGAACGAGTAGGGGCCTGACGGCTGCGATCTGTCCGGGCACTGCGCCCTCTCGCCCCTTAGTCATGATGATCGTTGTCATGGTGATCACTGTCATGGTGATCACGGTCATCATGGTCGTGGTGGTCACGATGATCCTGGTTGTGGTCTCCCTCACGATGTTGGTGGCGCGGTACGTATTCGCGGTTGTACCAATCGTCACGCACAAAGTACACGGGACGGCCGCAGGCGTGATATTCAGCGCAATGCCTTGCCCAATGCCTCTCCTGTCCTGGCGGTACGTGGAGGTAAACCGGCTGGTCGGCGAAGGCTGGATCCCGATGAATCACCACCGGATGCACATAAATCAACGCTGGGGGTTGCGGGACGTCACCGATATTGATCTGCCCGAAGAATCCGGGTTCCCCGACGTTCACCGACACGCCCACGTCCGCCGCCATCACCGGCGCTGCAACGAAAAGCGCCATCAGTAGAATAATTCTCATACCTTGTTTCTCCTGGCTAATGATCAGCGGCCCGGCGCATCGGTACCGATGCAGCCCGACATTGATGATGATCGGTAAGGGTCCCGGTGTCGCCGGCTGATTGTCGCTACACGGTGTAGGTGAGGGCCTGCCCAGACGTGCGGCTGACGGACCGGACATCACGCTCCAGGCGCTCGATGGCCGCCAGATTGACGATCGTGCTGCGACGGATCTGCGCAAGGTCAGTGGGACCCAGGCTGTGCAGCAGCTCCTTGAGCGGCGTGCGGATCAGGTGACGGTCATGAGCGGTTGCCACTTCGGTGTATTTTTCAGTGGATCGCAGATACAGCACCGACTTCGCGGCGACGAGCCGGGTGGTCAAGGCGAGCTCTACCTTGAGCCAGGACAGATATTCGCGTGCCGCGCATCGCGCAAGCCGTACATCGCTCACCGGCTTGAGGAGATAGTTGGCGGCCACAGCCTGCAGGTTTCACCGCCGTACCGGCACATCGCTCAATCGCAGCACACCGAGGCGCAGGTAGCACCGCCACACCAGCACCACCGCGGCTACCGAACCCACTGCCATCGGAGCGGCAGCGGCCAGAAACAGCTGGGGCATGGGCCACTGCATCTTGATCAATTGCCCACCCAGCAGCGGCCCAATGATGCCGCCAAAACGGCCGATGGCGAGCGCCCAGCCCACCCCGTTGGAGCGGAACTGCGTGGGATACAGCAGGCCCGCAGCCGCGTTGTTGCCAAACTGCGTGCCCAGTACACACAACCCGGTGATGGCCGCGAGCGGCGCGAGCTCCCCGTAAGACTTGCTGCTTGCGCCGACGGCGGCAATGGCGGGCACCGCGCAGATGGACAGCGCGGCAATCACCACAAAGCCGAACCGGTCCAGTAACAGGCTGATCAGTATCCCGCCAACCGTGCCGCCGATGTGGTAGAGGCTGGCGGCAATAGCCGCCTTGCCCGGCGCCAGCCCGGCGCTGTTGAAGAGCAAGGGCATCCAGGAGTTAAGGAAATAGTTGGCCATCAGAGTCGTGACGAAGCAGACCCACAGGAGCGGTGTGATCCATGCGAAGCCGGCGTCGAAAATTTGCGCGATGCCCAAACCATGTCCGCGAGGATTGGCCGGCACCGAGGACTCGAACCGCGTATCCGCGTCCAACGCGAGGTCGGTGCGCATCCGCTGTGCCGTGGCCAGCAATTCAGCGCGCCGCTGCGGGTGACTGCCCAGGAACTTCACCGACTCCGGCAGCGCAAAGTAAAGGCAAGCTGCGACCAGCAGCGGGACCGCGCCGCCCACCACGAACAGCGCCGACCAGTCGTAGCGGTGCGGCAACCATGCCGAGAGCAGTCCCGGGGCACTGCTGCCTAAGGTGATGCCGGTGAACATCAACACCACCAGGGTGGCCCGCAAGCGCCTCGGGGACAGTTCGGAGTTCAGGGCAATGGTGTTGGTCATCAATCCCCCAATGCCAATGCCCGTGCAGAAGCGCAGTACGAGGGTCGCCCAGTACCCGTGCTGCCAGATCACCGCCAGCGTCGTCACCCCATAAATGACACTGCCCACCAGGATCACCGGTTTGCGGCCGTAGCGGTCGCCCACGTTGCCCAGCACAGGTGCCCCGACCAGAATGCCGACCAGACTGGCAGAAAGCGCCCAGCCCGCACTGCCTGCGTCCAACTGCCACAGGCTGGACAGGGAGGGCATGGCGAACGGCATGACACTGATGTCATAGCCATCGGCAAACATGGCCAGGAATGACCAGAACAGCAGGTTCAGGTTGAACCCGCTGACTTTCTGGTCATCTACCAGATCATCGATCCGGATGAGCTGACCCAAGACAGCCCCCTGTACGGCACGGTTGCAGCCTTCGGCGATTCAGATGAGCCCCCAAACGGCCTTGAATCCACGCACCAGCGCATCTTCGAATTCCTGCGTATCGGGAAGCAGTGGGCCCGGGCGATTGACGATGCCGTTATTGATGGCGCCATTGGCCATCTGAAACGCAAAGCCGATGCGCTGAATCTCCTCCTCGGTCAGCGCTCGGCCGATGTGTCGCTCGTGATGCTCGATCGTCAGCTGCATGGTTTGCCGCCCGCGGGCGCGAAAGGGCTCCCAAAAAGCCGAGTTGGTTGCGCCCTTGAGCAGCACGGCACGCCAGAAATTCTGGTAGCGCAGCAGATGATGATAGGAACCCAGGATCGCGTAGGCGGCATAGTCGGCACCAGGCTTCAGGGCCGCAAAGCCCTCGGCGCATTGCAGCCATCGCTCCTCGAGCCACGAGGCGGCGAGGGCTTCCAGCAACGCTTCCTTATCGGAGAAGCGCGAATAAAAGGCGCCGACGGAACTGCCCGCCGTCTTGACGATGTCGTTGATGGAGATGTCCTGCCAGGAATGCGACTGCAGCTGCTTCCAGGCCGCCGCAATCAGCGCATCCCGGGTTTTGCGACTGCGCACCTGCTTGGTGGGCAGCGGTGAGCGCAGTCCGCTGGCCGGCGGCACTTGACACAGATTCAGAATCCGTGTTCTGATTCTATTCATTACAAATCCTAACAACGAATAAGTAAGCACTAATTCTAGATAAATCATGAGCTTTTATTCGATTTTTGGGAAGCACCGAGCCGCTTAAATCAGGGGGAATTCGATGAAGAAGAAGCTAATTGCCGCCTATATTTGCGCGGCGGTCGCGGCGGCCATGCAGGCGCGGGCCGCGGACACTCCCGCGCAGCCGCTGGAGGAAGTGGAGGTCACCGGCACCCGAATTCAGCACATCGGCACGACTTCGCCGACGCCGGTCACGTCGGTGACGCTGGATGAGCTGACCTCGATGGCCCCGACCACGCTGATCAACGCGTTGGTCGAGCTGCCGCAATTCTATGGCAGCGCCACGACCAGCAACTTCAATACGGGCGCCAATGGCTTCTTCACCTCCCCGGGCGGCGGCTCACTCGATCTGCGGGGCCTGGGAACCAAGCGCACCCTGACCCTGCTTGATGGCCGGCGGATGGTGGATTCCACCTTGTACGGCGGTCCGGACATCAATCTGTTTCCACAGGCCATCGTCCAGCGCGTAGACACGGTCACCGGCGGTGCCAGTGCCGCCTACGGCACCGACGCCGTCGCGGGCGTCGTCAATTTCGTGCTCGACACCAAGTTCGATGGTTTCAAGGCGACCGTGCAGGACGGCCAGACGAGCCGCGGTGACAACAAGAACGCCGAGCTTTCGGCGACGTTCGGCCACAGCCTCGGGGATCGCGCCCACATCATAGTCTCCGCCGAGCATTACGCCGAGGATCCCATCTATACCTGGGCCGGCCGGAACTGGTATCAGAGCTGGGGCCTGCTGCAGAGCGCCGCCGCCGGCGCCGGCAACAGCCAGTCCAATCCTCGTTTCTATCCGGCGCCCTACGTCACGTCAACCAACGCGTCCTATGACGGCATCATCACCGCGTGGCAGGCGACGCCGGGGAATACCGTGCCCGCTTCTTTCGGCCGCTCGATCTTCAACAGTGACGGTACGGTGAGTCCCTTTGTCGCCGGCACGGATGTGTCGACTGCGACCGGCGCCCAGTCGACGCTCGGCGGAGGCAGCGGCACGGACAACAACAGTGACCGCCCGGATGTGGAGCCGCAGTCCAGTCGCACCAGCATTTTCAGCCACCTTGATGCGAACGTGACCGAGCACATCAACGTCTACTTCCAGGGGCTGTATGCCGACGAAATGGTGAAGACGACCAACAGCGGTGGCCTGTTCTCGAGCGCCAGCAACCAGCCGATCACGATCTACGCCGACAATGCCTACCTGCCGGCGAGCCTCGCTCAGTCGATGGCCGCAAACCACATTGCCTCATTTACCTTCGGTCGTATCGGCAACAGCCTTGATATAGCGGATGACGCGTATGTCGAGAACGATACGAAGGTGCGCTCCGGCACGCTCGGCTTCAAATCCACGGTGCCGAGTGGCTTCTTCAAGGACTGGTCGGTCGATGGCTACTATCAGTTCGGCGAGACCGATCTTGACGCGCGCCAGATCGGCGGAATCCGAATCGATCGCATCTTCATGGCACTGGATGCCGTCAAGAATCCGACCACCGGCCAGATCGAGTGCAACGTCACCCTGGTGTCGGGTATGTATCCGAACTGCGTGCCACTTGATCTGTTCGGCCGGGGCAATGCTTCGCCGGCCGCCATCAACTGGGTGACTGGTTACGATCCGGGGATTGCGGTTACTACCAACCCATACTATGCCTCCGGCCCTGGGGCGCCGTTCAGCTACATCAGCGGACCCGACAAGGTTCGCGACGTGGACATTCAGCAAAACAACGCTGAATTCGTCACGTCCGGGGACATCTACAAGGGATGGGGCGCAGGCGCGGTAACCATGGCGCTCGGCGCCACCTACCGTCGCGAGGCCCTCAATCAGGTCGTGTTGGACGCTCAGGGCAATCCTTCCACCAGTCCATTCGTCTTGCCGGTGCCGGGAAATAATGCAGCGCTCGGAATTGAAGGTGTACCCCCTGGCGCGGCGAATAACTCCGTGGACACCCAGTTCTCCAAGGTCCCGTTCGTGGTGGGTGGATTCAATGTCAAGGAGGTGTTCGCGGAGACCGAGGTGCCCCTCATCGCCAACAAATTCCTGCTGCAGCAGCTTAACTTCAACGGCGCGGTGCGGCTGGCCGACTACAGTGGCAGCGGTTCCATCCTCGCCTACAAGGTGGGAATGGACGATCAGCTCTTCCCGGATCTGCGCCTGCGCACGACCCTCTCGCGCGACGTGCGCGCGGCCAACCTGGACGAGCGCTTCGATCGAACCGGCGGTGCTGCCGTCGTCACCGACTACGGTTCGCCGGGTAATCCGGTCGAAAGCATCACGATCGTGCAGGGTGGCAATCCAGCGGTGAAGCCGGAGACCGCGGATACGGTCACGGCAGGCATCGTTTACCGCCCGCAGTGGCTGCCCGGGGCGGATTTCACGGTCGACTGGTTCGATACCTCGCTGAAGAATGCGATCCAGGCCTATACGGCTCAGCAGATCGTCAGTGCCTGCTACCAGCAGGGCAATACCGATCAGTGTGCCAACATCACCCGCAACCCCGATGGCACGATCTTCATCGTCAATCAGACCTATCAGAACATCGCCAAGGCCGCGGTCAGAGGTGTCGATTTCGAGTCAAGCTATACGCACGGGGTGCACCTGTTGGGAGGTGGCGCCGAATCGATCTCCGTGCGTGCATTCGCCGCCGACCTGATGTCGAACACGACCACCAGTTCAAACGGTGTCGAGACCGAGTTCGCGGGTGACGTGGGCACTTCAGGGCTGCCAAACTGGAAAGTGACCGCCTACGTCCAGTATACCAATGGGCCCTTCAGCACCTTCTTCGAGGGGCGTTTCATCGACGGCGGCAAGCTCAATGCCACCTACAATCTCACCGGTTGGGACGTTGCCAATAACCACGTAGGGTCTGTCACGTACTATGACATGCGCGTGTCCTACGATATCGACGTGGGGAGCAGTAAGGTGCAGCTGTACGGCGTAATCAATAATATCTTCGACAAAGCCCCGCCGATTGTGCCTGCTTACAATGGCCTCGGCAGCGCGCCGATACAGACCAACCAGACCATGTACGACGTGCTCGGACGACGCTTTACCGTGGGTCTCAAACTTCAGTTGTAACCTGACCGCAGTCATCGCGCAGCATGACTGCGGCACCGGGCTGAATCGCCCCGGCCCGGTGCCGTTTGTCACCCACAGATCCAGGCAGCAGGAGGGACTTTATGTCCGGGAGCAACGGAAATCGAGTTGAGGGCGATGTGCCCGGCGCTGCGCCGCTACCTGTGACACGGCGCAACGTCTTGAGCAGGGCGTTGGGCCTGACTGCTCTGACATTGGGTCCGGTCGCGCTTTCGACTCCGGCAGGTGCGCAGGATGCCGGAGGCGGAATCGTGACCACCGCGTTGCCCGCTCAACGCGGACCCAGGCCGGGGACCTGGCTGGTGCTGCTCGGCACTCGCGCCGGGCCCGGAATCGATGTCACGCACGGGCAGACCGGCAGTGCCGTGGTGGTCGACGGCCGACCCTATCTGGTGGATTGCGGCTACGGAACGCTGCGCCAGCTCGTGGCCAGCAATGTTGGCTACCTGCAGGTCAGCACAGTTTTCTTCACCCACTTACATGATGATCACACCGGGGATGTGCCCGCTCTGTTGTCATTCCAATGGACCAACGGCAAGACCACGGCGACGGACTGCTACGGGCCGTATGGGACGACCAGACTGATCGCGGCTTCAGTTGCGGTCATCCACAGCAATGTTGAGATCCGCACCGCCGACGAGGGCCGTACCGTGGATGCGGATGCACAATTTCATGGCCATGATGTTGCCGCGTCGGATGCACCCGTACGGGTATTCAAGGACGATCGGATCACCGTCACGGCCATCGAGAACACGCACTATCCGGCGCGGACCAAGGCCAAAATAATGCATCGCAGCCTCGCGCTGCGGCTGGATACCAAGGATCGCTCGATCGTGTTCGCAGGGGATACCGCCTACTCCGCCAATGTGGCCAAACTCGCCCGGGATGCGGACGTGTTTGTCTGCGAAATCGCGGACGCCGCCATGCTCGCGCAGATGGAGCAGCGGTCAAAAGCGGCGGCAGCCGCCGGCAACCCCAATAACATCTTCCGCCACGTGGCCGAAACCCACTCAGCTCCGGCCGACGTGGCCCGAATGGCCGCTGAGGCCAACGTCAAGATGGTGGTGCTGAATCATCAGCTGGCAGGCCCCCCCGTGGGAAACCTGGCCTACCCGGTGTCGGATTTCATCCGGGGAGTGCGCCAGGGCTATTCCGGAGAAGTGGTCGTCGGGCAGGACCTGATGGTGCTTTAGACATTCACTTCGTGGGCTTCAACAGGGGCCGCCCGGATCGCCAGCGGGCGATCAGTGATTGATCGCGCAGGATGGCGGCGACCGCGGTGTGCAGTTCCATGGGCTCATGGCTCAGCCCCAATTCCTCAAAAGCTTGCTTCGTGCCTGCCTGGGTAGCGGCCATGGTGCGCTCGATCACTTCCAGCTTGCGGATGCCGACTGAGTGATCCGCAGGGTTCTGGTACGAAGCTTCACAGGCATCGACGTCAAGCGAATGATGCAACGCACAGGCCATGGGTCGGGCGCGATACGCGCTGCATGTGCCTGCAACGAGAAATGCGCACTTAACGTTCGTCGACCAATGTTGTTCCTCGGTCAGATGCGCAATCTGCTCGGCGTTCTCCACTATGCGCTGCTCAATTTCCTGCGCCAGTGAGGCGGGGAGCTCTGATCGCAGCTGGCGAAACAGTGCAATCGCTTCATGCGGCGTGACGGTCACACGCAGGTGACAGCAGAAGCTGCATCCGGATTTGCAGGCGACTGGCGCACCTTCCTTTCGGAGATGATCAAAGCTCGCCTCGAATCGTCGATCGGCCTTGGCGACCAAGGATGTGCAGGAGTCCACGTCGGTCCCGCTTTTCAGCGTACTGACGGTAACGTCATGGATGAACCGACCTACCGCGCGTGGTTCTGCAGGTTCATCCATGATTGCCTGATGACGATTGCCTCAAGGTCACTGCGTGGCTGATTTCTTGAACTCGAACTCGCCGCCGGCCAGGGGAGCGGGTTCGCCCAGGCGCTCGGAGAACAGCACGACAATGTCACTGCAGGTCTTGCACACCGAGGAAAGGCTGCGCGCGAAGGAGTCGAGCGTCAGGCCGTCATCGAAACGCATGGCGGTCACGCGCAGCGCCTTCGGGCACTCCACGACGGCAATTCCCTCGAGGTGAAATTCGACGTACTCGCGGTTCAACACCGAGCGCAGATCCCTCCAGAACTCAAGGCGATGCGCCTGATCCAGGCGCTGGAAGGCCGCGACCTGTGCCGGGGCCGGCGTCATGCCACAGATCAGCATGATCGCGCGCGGGAAGGATTTAGGATTGACGACGTTCATGATGAAGGTGGGCGTTCCCGTCACGGTGAACTCGACGTTCCAGGTGTTCAGCCCATCGGGCCGCTGCGTTGGTGTCAGGGAAAGGTCACGCAGCCACCCCTCAATGAAGGTTGAAGTGGCGAGGTCGGCTTTGGTCAGCATGGCGGGCTCCCGAAACGTGTTTGATTGTTAGGCCAACAATTGTGCACTGTATACACACTCTTGTCGAGTCCATACACATCTGGAAGCGCCTGACTTACTATGCCTGGGTCAGACAAGGGGCAGCGCATGGGCTTTGATAGGGCCGGATTCGACCGCGAAGTGGGTTTGCGCCTGCAGCGCGCGCGCCGTGAACGTGGCATTACGCAGGAGGAGCTGGCGCGCCGGATCGGATTGCCCCGGCCCTCCTACGCCAACATCGAGTCCGGCCGGCAACGTGTGCCCCTGGATGTGGTGTGGCGGGCGGCCATTGTGCTGGGCCAATCGATCGCGGCGCTGGTCCCGGAACCGTTGCCGCGGCCCGGTGATTCTGCGAGGCTATCCCCAATCGGGCCGCTCTCGGCAGCCACCGAATCGCTGGGATTCATGTCCTGGCGCAAGCTCTCCGAAGACCCTGGAAATTAACGTATTCGCTGGCACCAATTGCGCCGTCGCCGGTCCAATTTCGCGTTGGCCGGGGCTTCATGCAATTTGTCACAGGTGATTCTCCGGCCCGGCTCCGACGTATAGGGTATGGGTGACCCTTCTTCGTTCTTGAGCACTTGACGGCACCCAGGTGATATAGTTATATATAACACCATATGACTTGGGCGCGGCTGAGGCCGCTGCAGGGGAAAGACTTGGGCCCGCAACCAGAATCGAACAGCCCGCAGGACGAGCAGCCCATTGCTTGGATTGGGCGTCAAAATGCTGTGAACGTCGAGGAAACTGCGGTGAACGTGCCTGTTTCCCGCTGGACACCGGCGCGGCTCGGCTTGGTGGGGGTCGGTGCCGCAGTGGCCCTCGTAGCCATTGGCGCAGGCATCTACTTTGGCACCAGCCGCGGCAGCGCCTCCTCAACCACAACGGGGACCATTCCACTGGTCACGGCGACGAAGCCAGGCGTCTCGGCCATCACCTCCACGGTGGCCTTCACCGGGACCATCAATGCGCGCTATGACATGCCCATCGGCACCGAAGGGGAGACCGGGCGCGTGTCCGCGATCTTTGTGGAGGCCGGTGATCACGTGAAGGCCGGGCAGCTGCTGGCGCAGGTGGATGAATCCATCCTCAAGCCACAAGTGGATCGTCTCGCGGCATCACTCGATGAAGCCAAGGCCAATGCCGGCCTTGCGGCCGCAGAATACGGCCGTGCGCAAGGCGTCGAGGCAGCCGGGGCGCTTTCGAAAGAGGATATCGAGAAGCGGCGCGCGGCGGCGGTGACCGCCGATGCCGAAGTGAAAGTGGCCGCGGCGCAGCTGGCCGAGTACCAGGCGCGCCTGTCGCATACCCAGGTGCGCGCACCGATGGATGGCGTGGTGCTCACGCGCGCCGCGGAAGTGGGCCAGATCGTGACGCCGGGCGGCAACGCCATGTTCCGTCTGGCGCGCGGTTCCGAAGTTGAAATGCGGGCCCTGGTCGCCGAACAGGACCTGCCGAGCCTGCACGTGGGCCAGAGTTCGGATGTCTACCTGACAGGCGTCGACAGGCCCTTCGTGGGCAAGGTGCGGCTGCTGGGCGCGGTCATTGATCCCCAGACGCGCCTCGGCGAAGTGCGCATACAGTTGCCGCCGGATCCGCAGTTGCGGCCCGGAGCGTTTGCGCGCGGTGAAGTGATCGTGGGCCGGGGCGAGCGGCCGGTGCTGCCGCAGACCGCGGTGCTGTCGGATGACAAGGGCACGTATGTGCTGCTGGTGAACGCGGACAACCACGTCGAGCGCCGCGACGTGCATGTGTCCGACACCAACAGCCACGGCCTGGTGATTTCCTCGGGCCTGACCGGCACTGAGCGCGTGATCATGACCGCCGCCGGATTCCTGCGGGTGGGCGAACGCGTGGAAATCGCCGCGCCGAGGACTTAAGGCATCATGCGCAATATTTCCGCATGGGCCATACGCCATCCGGTGCTGCCGGTGGTGCTGTTCGTGGTGCTGACCTGCGTCGGCATTGTGTCCTTCATCCGCCTGCCCATCAATCAGAACCCGGACATCGATTACCCGATCGTAGACGTCTTCATCTCCCAGCCGGGCGCTGCCCCTTCGGAAATCGAGAACCAGATACTGCAGAAGGTGGAGGGCGCGGTCGCCGGCATCGGCAATGTGCGCAACATCTCCTCCACCGCCAGTGAGGGCAGCGCCGAGACCTTCCTCGAGTTCCAGATCGGCACGCCCATTGACCGGGCCGTGACCGATGTCCGCGATGCGATAAACAAGGTCCGCCCGGACCTGCCGCAGGGCATTCAAGAGCCGCTGGTGCAGCGGGTGCAGGTGGCGAGCGGACCGGTTGCTTACTTCGCGGTGAGCACGACACAGATGAGTGAGCAGGAACTGTCCTGGTTCGTGGACAACGCGCTCACCAAGCGGCTGCTGGCCGTCCCGGGCGTGGGCCAGGTGTCGCGCGGTGGCGGCGTGGATCGGCAGATGCGTGTCGACCTGGATCCGGCACGCATGCAGGCTCTGGGGCTGACCGCGGTACAGGTCAACCAGCAGTTGCGTGACCTGAACCTTGATGCCGCCGGCGGCCGCGCGCAGGTGGGGGGTGGCGAACAGACCATCCGGGTGCTCGGCGGCGCGCAATCCGCGCTCACCCTCGGGGATGCGCAGATCACTCTGCCCATTGGCGGGACCGCCCGGCTGGGTGATTTTGCCGAGGTGACCGATGGTGTCGCGGAACTGCGCACCATCTCGCGCCTCAACGGGCGGCCGGCGATCACCTTCGCGGTCATGAAGAGCAAGGGCGCTTCGGATGTCGAGGTGCTGAAGCTGACCGAAGCCGAGATCGCGAAGGTCTCGAAAGAATACGGCAACGTCAGCATTTCGCGGGTGTTTACCACCGTCGAACTCACCAAGCGCACCTACCGCACGGCGCTAGAAGCACTGATCGAGGGTTCACTGTTGGCGGTGGCGGTCGTATGGTTGTTCCTGCGCGATTTGCGCGCCACGGCCATCTCCGCCCTGGCCATTCCGCTATCGGCCATCCCGACCTTTGCCTTCATGGATATCATGGGCTTCACGCTCAACCAGATCAGCCTGCTGGCGCTGTCGCTGGTGGCCGGCGTGCTGGTGGACGATGCGATCGTCGAGATCGAGAACATCGTGCGCCACATGCATATGGGCAAGAGCGGCTATCAGGCCGCGCTTGATGCCGCTGATCAGATTGGCTTGGCGGTGGTCGCGACTTCCTCGGCCATCATCGCCGTGTTCCTGCCGGTGAGCTTCATGGGCGGCATCATCGGCCAGTTCTTCAAGCAGTTCGGCCTGACGGTGGCCGCAGCGGTGTTCTTCTCGCTGCTCGTCGCACGTCTGTTGACCCCGGTGATCGCCGCCTACACTTTGAAGAGCGACCATAAGGTCTATTCGGACGGCCCGGTGATGCTGTGGTATCTGCGGCTGCTGCGCTGGTGCGTCGAGCACCGCTGGAAGACGCTGGGCGCGGGCGCCGTGATCTACGCACTGTCCATCACGGCGTTCTATTTCCTGCCCACCTCGGTGTTCCCGCCGGACAACAGCGACAGTGCCGCCCTGTCCATCGAGCTGCCGCCGGGCGTACGGCTGGAACAGACCGCAGCGATCTCAGCCCGCGCCAGTGCCATCATTGGCAAGTACCCGGAAGTGAGGAGCATCGTGGAGTACGCCGGCGACGACAACGACGTGCGCTTGGCGACGCTCTATGTGGAATTGATTCCGGCCGGTCAGCGCCACGAGACCTCCTCGGAGTTCGAGGAAAAGGTGATGAAGGAGTTGCGCCAGATACCCGATGCGCGCATTCATTTCCAGGTGAACAGCGCGTCGGGCGGTGATGCCGATCTGACCCTGTTCCTGACGGGCGACGACCCGACACTGCTCGACCGTACCGCAGGACAGGTCCTGAACGAGATGCGGACGCTGAAGGTACTGCGTGATCCGCGCATCAACGCCGATCTGCAGCAGCCCGAGATCGTAATCCGGCCGCGGCTGGATCTGGCGGCCGCAGTGGGTGTCACGGTGGAAAGCATCAGTTCGACCATCCGCATCGCGACCCTGGGGGATCTGCCGCAGAATGGCGCCAAGTTTTCGCTGTCAGATCGGCAAATTCCAATCCGGGTGAGCCTGCTCGAGAGTTCGCGGCGCGATCTGTCGACCTTGCAGAACCTGCCGGTGCCGGCGGCCGGTGGCCGCACGGTGCCGCTGAAGGCCGTGGCCGATATCAGCTTCGGCCAGGGACCCAGTCGTGTGCAGCGCTACAACCAGAGCCGTCGCATCGAGCTCGATGCCGATTTGAATCATTCGGAACTCGGTCCCGCGATGACATTGGTCGATGACCTTCCGACCATGAAGCACCTGCCGCCAGGCGTACGCGAAGTGGATACCGGCGATGCGCAGCTGGCCAACGAGCTGAAGGCCAGCTTCGGGCTGGCGATGGGCACTGGCATCATGATGGTGTTCGCGGTGCTGGTGCTGCTGTTCGCGCGCGTGTTCCAGCCGCTGACCATTCTGTCGGCCTTGCCGCTGTCGGTGGGTGGCGCGGCCGTCGCTTTGCTGTTGACGCACCTGTCGCTGTCGCTGTCGGTGATCATCGGTTTCCTGATGCTGATGGGCATCGTCGCCAAGAATTCCATCCTGCTGGTGGACTTCGCCATCGAGGAAATGCGGGTGGGGACCGAGCGGACCAAGGCGCTGATGGAGGCGGGCCACAAGCGCGCCCGACCCATTGTCATGACCACGGTCGCCATGATCGCCGGCATGCTGCCCGTCGCCTTGCAGTTGTTCCGCGGCGAGATGTTCCGCTCCTCCATGTCCATCGCGGTCATGGGCGGACTCATCACCTCGACCGCGCTGACCCTGGTCATCGTCCCGGCGGTGTTCACGCTGGTGGATGATGTCGAGCGCTGGGTGGGCCCGCGCGTGGCGAAGGTGCTGATGTCGCACGAGTCCCCGCCGCCTGCCGCTGTGAAGGCCCCGCCGCACGCGGTAACCTGATGCGGGCGGCCAGCTCGCAAGAGCGCCCCGCCTGGTGGGTCCGGCTGCTCGCCGCGCTGCCCTGGTGGGTCATGTACCCGTTCGCGGATCTATTGGCGTGGCTATCCTGGCGGGTGGTGCGCGTGGACCAGCGCGCCCTGCGGCAGAACCTGACCGCGTCGTTCCCCAATCTCAGCGAAGCGCAGCTGCAACGGATGATGCGCGACTACTACCGCAGTTTCGCCCAGGTGCTGGTGGAAGTGATCCGCTCCGTGAGCCTGCCTGCCGAGGAACTGCGGCAACGTGTGGTTGCGGAGGGCTTTGAGCCGGTGCACGCCGCGCTCAGCTCCGGAACGCCGGTACTGCTGGTGGCCGCGCACCAGTGCAACTGGGAGTGGATGCTGCTGGCGCTGTCCCTGCAGTTGGGATATCCCCTGGAGGCCGCCTATAAGCCCCTGGTGGATGGCTGGGCGCAGCGCGAGATGCTCAAGGCTCGCAGCCGCTTCGGGGCCCAACTGGTCCCCGCGCAGGAACTGCTGGCGCACATCCTGCGCGGTGGCCGCACCGCACGCGCCATCGCCATGGTGGCCGATCAGGAGCCGCGCACCAGCGAGCGCCGTCATTGGACGCGTTTCATGAATCGCGACACGGCGTTCTTCATGGGCGCCGAAGAGATCACGCGCGTCACCAAGTTCCCCGCGTTCTTCGTCGGTCTGCGACGCACCGGGCGGGGGCACTACGCCATGTCGATTACACCCCTGGCGCAGGCGGGGGAGAAGTTGGCCACCGGAGCGCTGACCGAACGCTATGCGCGGCTGGTTGAGGCGCAGATACAGGCGGCGCCCGCCGACTGGCCCTGGTCGCACAAGCGCTGGAAGCTCAAGAAGTCCCTGTATGCGGGATGAGGCCCCAGTGTTGCGCGCCGCCGCAGTACTGGCGCTGGTACTGATGTCGGCCTGCGGCACGATGGCGAAGTGGCGGCAGTCGCACCAGGACCGGCAGGCGGCGAGTGCGCACCGCGAGCAGATCGAGGAAGCTGCCGCCATCAATTCCGAATCCAAGGCGGACCGTGCTGCCAAAGTGCAGCTGGCGCAGCACGATGAGCGATTGCGCCGACTGCAGGCCGAGCTCGCTGCCCGCTCCGATGCGGATTCGCTGGCGGCCAGCGCCCTGTTCGAGCGCGAGATTCCCGGAGCCGTCAATGCCACCTCCCTGGACCTCGCCGCGCGTGCCGTCGCCGCCGCGCCGCAGCGTGCGGACCTGGCATTCCTGCAGCTGCAGTTGTGCGCAAGCTCGCCGGAGTGCGATACGGCGCCGCTGGAGGCGCACCTGGCCCAGCTTGACCCTGACAACGGCATGTCCTCGACCTATGCATTGATACGGGCGGATCACGCCAACCGGAACGCACCCTGGCGGGCGGCCCGCGCGGCTCTGGCCCGCGCGCCGCGCATCACTCTGTACTGGAATCCGCTCGTGTCGCACCTGACCGTCGCGGCGGCGGGCCGGCAAGGCTTTGATACCACCGCCGCAATGTTCGAATTGGTCGGCCTCGAGGCCGGTCTCATCCCGCCATTGCAGCCTGTCTCCCGCGCCTGTTCGGAGCAGGATGTTCAACAGCCTGATGTGCTGACCCAGTGTCGCCAGATTGCCGCGGCCTTCATGAAGGCCGACACTGTGCTCATCGAGGCCTATGGCAGCACGCTGGCGATCCGTTTGTGGCCGGAAGGATCCGCCGAAAGTCAGCAGATCACCCGGCAGCGGCGCGGGCTGCGCTATCGAACCGAGGAGATGACCCGCCTCGCTGCGAAATTCAACTCCCCGTCGGCGACGCGCGCCCTGGCGGGATACGTGCAGCGCTATCCCTCCGAGCAGACTGCGCTGCGCGCGCTGTTTACCGATCTGGGCGTGCCACCTGATCCACCGGCGAACTGGGTGGACAACACACCCGGCGGTTGACCGGCTGGCATTCCGGAATCACTTGGGAAAAGGGGAACACGATGAGAACTGTGCTACGAGCCTGCTGGCCTCTCGCCCTGGTCTGCCTGGTCGCGCCATTGGCGAGTGGCGCCGATGCACCCAGCTACACCTACGCCACGAACGGCATCAAGGATCACATCGGGGCCGGAACGGCCGCGGAATGGAAGCTGCTGCTCAACGAATCAAACCTGGGCGGCAAGGAACTGGAGATGGTCGAGGTGACGCTGGCGGCCGGGACCACAGTGGGCAGCCATACCCATGGAGCGCTGGAGATCATCTACGTCCTCTCGGGCACCTACGATCACGAAGTGAACGGCAAGCTCTACGAACTGACACCGGGCATGGTGGGCATCGTGAGGCCCGGCGACCATGTGCGCCACCTGGTGCCCAAATCAGGGCCGGCGAAACTGCTGATCATGTGGGCTCCCGGCGGTGAGGCGGCGCGCGTGCTGCGCCAGGCCAAGGGGGTGGATGTGGCCCCCGTACCGGTGCAACCGTGATTCATATGCCAGGCGTCTGTGCTCGGGCCGCAGCTGTCGGAGTCACGCTCACGCTTCTGTATGCCTGTGCGACGTCCACATTGGCGCCGGGAGCCGAAAAGGTTCAGTTGACACAGAAGGCAGACGACGTTGTCAGTTGTACGGCGGCAGGAAACATAAACCCCGCGCGCGACGCAAAGGGCGGCGCTACGTTTTCCACTCCAGCCGATTTTCAAAATCAGGCGATCGGTCTTAGCGGCAACACGGTGTTCATTACCAAGCAGTACTTGGGCGCTCCGGTTGAGGGCGTCGTCTATCGCTGCCCCGGTCGGGATTGATGGACAGCGAGACAATTCCCCGCCTGCTGCCCAAGGCGATAGCCTGGGCCGAGGCGCGCTCCGGTGAAATCGCCAGGTCCGGAGTGCCGCTCACGCGCCTCGAACTGAGGTTGGCGCACCTGGTCGGGGTGCAGGAACCGGAACGGGTGCGAATACTGGAGGTGAGCGAGGTTCCCCGCCCGCAGGATCCGGAATTGCGACAGGCCGCTGAGGCCATGGGTCTGCTGGGGCCGCATACCATCGGGTTGACTTTGGGACATGGCATTTACATCGTGGCGGGTTACTCTTCGAACCGACTGGTCTCGCATGAATGCAGACATGTGTATCAGTACGAGGTGGCAGGCTCGATCGGCAAATATTTGCCGGTCTACTTGAATCAAATTGCCTCCGTCGGATATGAAGCAGCACCCTTAGAGGTGGACGCTCGCGCACACGAGTGCGATACGGCCTGACGTGTCGCAAGTTATCCGCAACGCACCGACGGGAATACGGATCGCAATGGGCACCGTCGTGGGCGTCATCATCGCCTCGATAGATAACTTTGCCTTTGGCGGCGAAGTGAGCCCAATTTTAATTCTGGGCATGCTGCTGGTCGCAACGGCAGTGGCCGGATATTTCTGGGGTATTCGGTGCGCGCCTGCGGTCATGTTGATCTGGATCTTTGTTCCCGCGCTGCATCTGGTCAACCTGGGGTTGGGGTTGCCGGACACTCTGCATCCGCGAACCTACGGATCAGCACTGAAATTGGCGGCCTTCACGGCAGTCGTTGCCGTTATCGGAGCTGCCGGCGGAGCCGCTGTTGGCGCCCTCGCAGGACCCACAAAACGGCGGTAATGTTGCTGCGCGTCCCGCCACTCCGCTACCGCCTGGGTCAATGCCGCCTTTAACTTGAGCGGCAAACCGAATTGGGGTAGAAAGCAGTAGGGCCGTCACGCAGAACAATTAACAGAAAGACGACCAGGGGTCCACGTTGTCCCGTCTGAGCGCACCTCGACGATGGCTTGCGAGTGTGTTGTCACTGCGACGCATCGCAACACTCGTGCTGCTGGCGATGACGGTGAACGTCGTGCAAGCGGCCCCACTGTCCGAGGCGCTGTCGCCGGATCTCGCGCCGCTCATTGACCGGGCCTTCTCAGACCCGAATCGTTTCGCGGTCGAGATTCCGCATGTCGTGGGTCTTGCCACTCACGGTGAATGGTCAACCGCTGGCAATCGCAGCGTATGGCGCTACACCATGCGGATATCGACGGCAGTGTCGATGTCCTTTCATGCTGCGCCGATCTATCTTCCCCGCAGCGCGCAGCTACGGGTGACCGCAGGTGGCTCCCGCTACGTCTATACCGCCGGGGACGTGAACCGCGGACAGTTATGGAGTCGCATCGCCCGCGGCGATACGCTGGCGCTCGAAATCGATGTAGCGACGGCGGATCTGAGCCAGCTGCGCTTTGCGATCACCGGATTCCAGGCCGGTTACCGCGGACTGGGTCAGGGTGTTCCGAATCATCCGCACTACGACAAGCTGCAATCGGGTACGTCGGCTGCGCCGACAACGGGGTCCTGTCAGGAGAATTGGTCCTGTCATACGGACACGGTCAATTCGGGCCCTGGGCAGGGAACCGTCGCGCTGGTGATCGCCAACACCGGCCAGTGCAGCGGCGTGCTCCTGAATGATGTGCCCGGCGATGGCACCCCCTACGTGCTCACTGCGCGCCACTGCGAGAATGGGAATCCCAATGGCGGGGACCCAATCGCCGCGGCGGCCATCTCCGTCTACTGGGACGCCGTAGTAGCCTGCGGCGAGCCGCTGGGCACGATCTACGATCCGGGGATCAGGACTCAGTACGGGGCGACGACGGTTGTCGAGCAACAGGATGCGTGGCTGGTGCAGCTGGATTCGTTCCCAGTGGTCAGCGATGCGTACTACGCCGGCTGGGATGCCACCGGCGGCGCTTTCATCGGTGGCTTCACGGCCCATCATGCCCTGGGCACGAGTCGTCAGTTCATCGGCTGGTATGGCCAGGCGTTCTACAGTGTCGTACCCGCATCCGCGCTCGGAGTGGGCTTTACGTCGACGTTCTGGGATACCGTAAACGCAGTCGGCAGTGCCGGCGGAGGAGCCTCCGGCTCCGGGCTCTTCGATGCCAACGGACGACTGACCGGGACGATAGTGCGAGGGAAGGCACAGGCAGGGGGCAGTGACGCGGGTGTCTGTCCGGTCAGTTCACCGAGCGCCCCCTCCGCGCAGTCGGCCACCCAATCGGCCACGGCGCTGTCGGGTATTTTCAGCTCGACCGAGGATCCGATAAGCACCACCGGGCAGATCACCATCCAATCGGTGCTTGACCCGGGGCACACCGGCACCCTGGTGCTGGACGGGCAGCCGATTCCTCCCATGGTCTCGCTCTCCAGCAATGCCGCCAGCGATTCGACGGGCAACTTGATTTTTCTGCAGTGGACCGCGGTGCGCGCGACTTCCTGCACCGCCTCCGGTGGCGACCCGGGCGACGGGTGGAGTGGTGCGGTCTCGACCAATGGCAGCGTCGGGTTAACCAGCGTGGACGGCGGTACTATCACGTACACCCTGACATGCACCAACGGCTCCAAGACTGTAGTCGCACAGACGCAGGTCAACTGGACGTTGTCCCCGCCTGCCATCAATCTTTCCACCTCGGATATCGAGCCATTGTATGGCACCTCATTCCAGCTCAGCTGGAGAGCGAATGTAGGCGGGTGTACCGCATCAGGTGGAACGCCCGGCGACGGTTGGTCGGGCACGCTGAATTTCCAAGGTACGGCGACCGTGACCGAGTCCACGGTCGGAACCATCACTTACACGCTCACCTGCGGCAGCGGCAGTCGCATGACCTCGACTCAGACGACCGTCACGGTGCTCGCGCCAAGCACTCAGGTGGTTGCCGACGCTGCGACTCTGCAGCCTGGCCAATCGGTTCAGATCACGGCGAGCACGCGCGGCCTTCCCTGCGTAAGCTCGGGAGGATCGGCCACCGATGGCTGGCCGACGAATACCACATACAACACGCCCGTCACTGTCACTGAGAGTGTGGCGGGCACGTACACCTACACCGTCACCTGCGGAAGTGGCGGATCCACCTCGACCTCACAGGCGACCGTCGTGTTTGCCGCGGGTCCGGCGAGCGTGACACTCACGCCGGCTACCGCGAGCATCGTGTCCAATGGCTCGGTAACGTTGAACTGGGACGCAAACGTCAGACCCTGCTCGCTCAGCGAAACCGGGCCGCAGAATGGCGCTGCGATAGCGGAGCCGCCACACAATTCGATACCGGTCGGGGCATTCGTGCTCGGGATCTACACTTACACACTCACCTGTGGATCCGGGACCAACAGCGCCAGCGCCGCTTCGATTGTGACGGTCACCGGCACACCACGGTTACAGGCTTTCGAGGGGCCCATCACTCCCATCGCCAACCAGTCCTTCCTGGTGCAATATCAAAGTGATCTCGCCCCGTGCACGCTATCGGGGGGAGCCGCCGGCGACGGATGGGCGGGTACCTCGCCGAATCCAAACGACAACGTCTATGTCGTGGAAACTGCGGGCGGCAGCTATACCTACAACGTCACCTGCGGCACGGGCGCGCAATCGCTGAGCTCACAGGTCACCGTCTCGGTCGCGGCGGCTGCGCCGATGGTCACCGTCTCCGCCAGCCGGTCCGCGGCTGCACTGGGTCAACCGGTGACGATCTCCTGGAGCTCAAATGTGTCGCCGTGTCAGGCGACGGGCGGCGTGACCGGTGACGGCTGGGGCGGCGCCATCGCGAGCTCCGGTTCGCAAACGGTGACCGAGGCGGCCAGCAACAGCGATAGCTACGGCGTCTCCTGCGGTGTAAACCCGTTGAATGCCTCGTCATACGTTTCGGTCAATTTTGTGGTCCTCGGACCTCCTTATTTCCAAGCGAGTCCGACCAGTGCGCAGGTAGGCCAGAGTATTTCGCTCACCTGGTCATCGGTGGACGGCTCCAGCTGCGTGCTTTCCGGCGGGAGCGCCACCGACGGCTGGGCGGGAAACGCGGCTGCGTCCGGATCGGCCCAGGTCAACGAATCCGTGGCTGGCGCGTACACCTACACCGTGACGTGCGGCACCGCACCGGCCGCAACTCTCATGATCACGTTTGCAGCAATACCTTCGGTGCCCTCACCGCCGCCGCCGCCGACCGTGCAGCTGACCGCCAGTACTTCCGAAGCGACCGCCGGCAACCCCGTGACACTTAGCTGGAGCACGGCCAATGTCGATTCGTGCACAGCCGGAGGAGGCGATTCCACAGTTGGCTGGTCCGGCGCTGTCAGTTCAACCGGCGGCAGTCAGACGGTGACTGAGACAACTGCCGGATCCTATGCATACTCGATTACCTGCGCCGCCACGGGCCAAATGGCAAATGTCAGTTCCTCTACGACCGTCACCGTGACCGCCATGCCAACAGTAGTCGTCAGTGGCGGTGGGAGCACCGGCGGGAAATCCGGTGGCGGGGGAGCGGTAACCTGGCTCGAACTTCTGTTCTTTGGAACGGCGATCGCGGCGCGCAGGCTTCGAAGCCGACATGCGACAGCCCTTGCCTCCCACAGCTGCACAAATTAGACGTTACGCGCAAGGTGAGGAGGCGTCCCTCTATGAGGTCTTCTTCACGGCCATGTCATTCCCAACGCATGTATGTGCCGTAATCTTGAGTGAGGCAAAACATGAGTCACAGCGGACACCCCATGAGAAACTGCTTATTGCTCGCGTTGGGCATTGTTGCGTGTTACATGTTCGGTCCGGCCACCGGTGCGGAGGCGCAGCGCGTTCCTGACACGATGAACGCAGCCGGCTTCGACAAGGCCGGAGGCCCTGAGGTCCTGACGTTGCATCGTCTGACGGTGCCCACTCCCAAGGCGGATGAGGTCCTGATCAAGGTTTACGCGGCCGGTGTGTCTGTCTGGGAGGCGGACATGCGAGCGCATCTGAGTGTTCGGGCACCTCCGTTCGTGCTCGGCGGCGAAGGTGCGGGCACGATCGTCGCCATGGGATCCGACGTGCACAACTTCAAACTGGGCGATGAAGTGTACGGGGTGACAGGAATCGGCTTCTATGCCGAATACGTGAAAGCGCGCGCGGATCGCATCGCACATGTGCCCAAGTCCATCGATCTCACGCAGGCGGGCATTTTGGCAATCAGTGGCCTGTCGGCCCTGCAGGGGATCGATGATGTATTGGGGTTGCGGGCCGGTCAGTCGTTGATTATCCACGGTGCCGCCGGTGGGGTCGGCACACTTGCGGTGCAGATCGCCAAGCACCGGGGCGTGCGGGTGCTCGCGACGGCAACCACTGACGAGGGTTTGGCTCTCGCCAGGCAGCTGGGGGCCGACGCAGTCGTAAACGGACGAACCGGGGACATTGCAGCAGCTGCCAAGGCCTTTGCCCCGCAAGGGGTGGATGCCGTACTGGGCCTCGCGGGCGGTGATGCGCTGGAACATTGCATTGATGCGCTTCGCCCGGGACAGGGCCGGGTCGCCTATCTTTACGGGCTCGAACCCATTCCACGACCGCGCGGCGGGCTGCGCATGATGACGCTGTACAATTTCGTCGGCGGCAGTGCTGAACTGGACCGCCTGAACCAGGAAGTCGTGGCGGGGAAGCTTCGCGTGCCCGTGGCCGCCGTTTATTCGCTGGGCGATGCTGCCAAGGCACACCAGCGGCTGGAGGCGGGACACCTGCTCGGCAAGATTGTTCTACTTGGGCACGTCGATCAGTGAGGCCGCACTGATCTCGGCCACGCTGCGTGCGCCGCAGCCGACCATGGCCAGACGCAATTCAACGTTGAGGATGTCGAGGACGCGTTCGACACCGTCCTGGCCGAAGGCCGCGAGCCCCCAGGCATAGGGACGCCCGATGCCGACGGCGCTCGCGCCCAGGGCGAGCGCCTTGAAGGCGTCGGTGCCCCGGCGCACGCCGCCATCGACCAGCACCGGAATGCGCCCCGCAACGGCGCGCACGACTTCGGGCAGTGATTCGAGCGTGGCGCGACCGCTCTCGATCGAGCGTCCGCCGTGATTGGAGACGATGATGCCGTCGGCGCCGTTCTGTACGGCCAGTGCCGCATCCAGGCCGGACTCGATGCCTTTGAGGACCACCTTCATCTTGGTCACATCCTTGAGCCGCTTCACGAAGTCCCAGGTGAGTGAAGCCTGGGTCAGGCCCAGGCCCTGGGTGTCGATGCCGCCGAACATCGGTTTGGTGCTGATCAGCGGGCGCGGATTGCCGTGCTCATCCACCGCGTGGCAATCCGCGCAGTGGCGCGTGTCATCGCGGCGCAGGCGCGAAGCGGTCTCGGTGTTGCGGCCGGCCGGGGTATCCACCGTCACGGCCACCACCGGACAGCCGGCGGCTTCGGCGCGCTTGACCAGCTTCGTCGTGACCTCGAACTGGTTGGTGGTGTAGAGCTGGTACCACACCGGCGTGCCGCGGGCCTCATTGATCTCCTCGACCGGAAAAGAAGCCTGGGTGGACATGATGTGCAGGGCATTCTTTTTCTTGGTGGCCCGGGCCACGGCAATGTCGCCTTCGGGATGCAGGGCGCGCAGGCTGCCGATAGGCCAGCAGCCGATGGGGGAGGCCGCCTTGACGCCGAACACGGTGGTCGCGAGATCCACATGGCTCACATCAACCAGGCGCCGCGGCTGCAGTTCATAACGTTGATAGGCGGCCTGGTTGGCGCGCAGCGTGACATCGCCATCAACGCCGCTTTGCAGGTAGCCCCAGTGCGCCGGCGGCACCAGGCGTTGGGCGACGGCCTCGAGTTCAAAGACATCCAGCGCCTCGGCGGCCGAGGCCGGCAAATGATCCTCCGCCAGTGCCGTCGCCCAGGGGGCCAGGGCCGCATACAGCGGACTTGCGCTCAGGAATCTCAACAATGCGCGACGTTCCGGACTCATGAACCCCCCTTGAAGCGTGGACGGCCGGCACGCTATCGCGGATCATAGCCCAGTGAAGTACCTACCGCTGCTATGGGCAGGATTGTGGCGCAAGCCGGCACGGACCCTACTCACCCTGCTGTCCATCGTGGTGGCCTTCGTGCTCTTCGGGATCCTCTCCGGCATTGATGCGGGCTTCGACCACGCCCTGGCAACCTCCCGGCTGGACCGGCTGTTTACCGATTCGAAATTCGGTGCGCCGATGCAGTTTGCCTATGCCCAGCAGATCGCACGCGTTCCCGGTGTCGCCCTGGTGGCGCCGCGACGGGCCATCGGGGCCTATTACCGGGACCCCAAGGAGGGCATGGGGGTGCTCTTCGTGGATGAGCGCTTTTTCTCGCTGCGGCCGGAAGTCACCATCAAGCCGGCCGACCTTGCCACATTGCGCAAAACGAGAACCGGTGCGGTGGTCAGCGTGTACCTGCAGAACAGGTACGGTTGGAAGGTCGGCGACAAGGTTTCACTTCAGACCCAGACCCTGCGGGTGGATGGCAGCAAGGTGTGGACCTTCGATGTGGTGGGCATCGTCGATGACGCCGACTACCCCGGTCAGGCGGGCTGGTTTCTCGCCAACTATGAATACGTGGATGAGGCCAGTGCCAGTGACAAGGGCAGCATCAACCGGTTCCTGGTGAGCATCAAGGACCCCGACCGCGCCGTGCAGATCGGTCGCCAGATCGACCGGCTGTTCGTCAATTCTGCGGCCCCGACCCGCACGACCTCCGAGAAATCCCAGGCGCAGTCCGGTCTGCAATGGTTGGGCGACATGCAGCTGTTTACCCATGCCGTCGTGGGCGCCGTGTTTTTCATGCTGCTGTTCGTCACCGCCAATACCATGCTGCAATCGGTGCGCGAGCGGGTTCCGGAGATAGCGGTACTGAAGACACTGGGCTTTTCCGACAATGGCGTGGTGTGGCTGGTCATCGCCGAATCGGCTCTCTTGTGCCTGCTCGCGGCGCTGCTGGGCCTGCTGCTCGCGAAGCTCGTCATTCCGCTGATGCGCCCGCTCATCCAGGACTTCGTGGATCTGCCGCAGATAAACTGGATCGACTCGTTGCGCGGTTTTGTGGTGGCATTGCTCGTAGCAGTGGTGAGCGGTGTCTATCCTGCCTGGCGAGCCAGACAGCTCACGATCGTCGCCGCCCTCTCGCGGCATTAGCTCAAGGCCGCGATCATGAACGCAGCGAGGCAGATTCTGGCGGTCACAGGGATCGGGCTTCGCACCATCCCGCAGCGTCTGGGCCCCTCGCTGGTGGTGGTGGTCGGCATGGCCTGCGTCGTTGCCGTGACCGTGTCGATCCTGTCGCTGTCGACGGGGTTCATGCGCACCATGCGCAGCACCGGGCGGCCCGACCGCGCCTTGGTGCTCAGCCGCAATGCGCAATACGAAGGCGCCAGTACCATCACGCGCGACAATGTGCCCGTCATTGCCGACGCCCCCGGTATCCGCAAGGCAGCCGATGGCAAGGCGATCGTTTCGGCAGACTCCCTCGCCTCTGTCGCCGTCACCAAGAAGTCCAATGGACTGGACGTCTTCGTCGATATTCGCGGCATCGGTCCCGCCGGCTTCGCGCTGCGGCCCGAGATCAAGCTGATCAATGGCCGCTTGTTCCGGCCCGCGACGCACGAGCTGATCGCCGGCAAGTCGGCCCAGACCGCCTTCGAGGGCTTGGAGCTTGGCAGCAAAGTGCAGATGCCCGATGGTGAGTGGACGGTGACGGGCACTTTTGAAAGTGGTGGCAGTGCGTTCGAGTCCGGGCTGCTGGCCGATGCCGAGACCATACTGTCGGGGCTGCGGGCCAATGCCTTCAAGAGCATGACGGCGCTGCTCACCGATCCAGGGGCCTTCAATCAGTTCAAGACCGCACTCACCACCAATCCGACGCTCGCGGTGGACGTGCTGCGCGAGACCGACTACCTCGCCGTTCAGTCACGGGATCTGAATCGCTTTCTGACCGTGGTCGCCTACCTGGTCGGAGGGGTCATGGGCTTGGGGGCACTGTTCGGTGCGCTCAATACGCTGTACTCGGCGGTCAGCACCCGCTCCACGGAGATCGCGACGCTGCGGGTATTTGGTTTTGGCGCCGGCGCGATCCTCATCTCGGTAATGGCCGAGGCGCTGCTGCTGTCGCTCTTGGGTGCGGCCATTGGCGCGTCCTTGGCCTGGCTCGCCTTCAACGGGAATCTGCACGCGGCCGGGAGCCTGGTGTTCAAGCTTACCGTCACGCCGGCACTGGCGGCGCAGGGCATTGCCTTTGCCTGCGCGGTGGGGCTGCTGGGCGGGCTGTTCCCGGCGCTGCGGGCCGCACGGGTGCCGGTCGCCGTTGCGCTGCGCGACACCTGACGTACGTGCGATTCAGGTTGCCTGCGCCGCGAGCTTGCCTTCCAGATGCGCGGCGAGTTCCGCGATGGTCGGAAAATCGAACAGCTCCGTGAGATCGATCTGCCCGGGGAACTCCTGGTCAATCTGTTCGTGTATCTCAATCAGCTTCAGGGAGCTGGCGCCGACCTCGAACAGATTGTCGTGCACGTCGAGCTTCTTGCCCTCCAGCGCGGCGTCACAGATGGTGCGGATCTTCTCTTCGATGTCGGAGCGCGAGGCCGAGGCCGGGCCACGCAGCGCCGCGCGCAGTGCCGCAAGCTGCGCCAGTTCCGCGCTGAACTCACCCTCGATATAGGCTTCCTCCAGCAGATGGCGCTGGATCTTGCCGCTGGTGGTCTTGGGAATGCGCTTCACCGGCACCACCTCACCCACTTCCAGGCCAGCGTGCTCATTGATGAGCTTCCCGACCTCGTTGGCGAGGGGGAGAAACTCCTTCATGTCGCCGCGATGCAGGACGAATACGATGATGTGGTCGGTCTGGGCCCCCGCGGGGCGCACGCCCGCCACGGCAACCTTCCCCAGATCCAGGCCTGCGGCGGCCTGCGCGATATTCTCAAGGTCGTGCGGGTAGTAGTTCTGCCCGTTGACGAACAGGATTTCCTTGGCACGGCCGGTGATGAAGAGCTCGCCCTGGCGAATCACGCCCAGATCGCCGGTGCGCAGCCAGCCATCGGCGCTGAAGCTCGCCGCATTCACGGTAGGGTCGGCAAAATAGCCCTGGGTGACATTGTCGCCGCTGATGAGGATATGACCCACGGTGCCCTCGGGCAGCTCCTCGTCCTGATCGGCGCAGATGCGCACCTTGCAGTACGGAATGGCACTCCCGACGGACACCAGATTCAAGGCATCACGGGAACCCGCCTGCGCCTCCTGCGCCGGCTCGCCCACGCTCAAGTGGTGGCGGTCGAGCCGGGCCGTGCGCAGCGCCGCCCCGGGGGCGGGAAAGGTCGCTGCCAGGCATGCTTCGGCAAGCCCGTACACCGGGAACATGGTCTCGCGCTTCAGGCGGGCGGGTTGCAGGCGGGTCAGGAACTCCTCGCACAGTTCCACGGAAATGGGCTCTGCGCCGTTGAACAGCAGGCGCACGGGGGACAGGTCGAGGCCATCGACCGGCCGGTCACCCAGCACCTTGAGGTAGTGGCGGTAACCGAAGTTCGGCGAGCACATCAGGGTGGCGCGCTTCTGGCTGGCGAAGGTCAGCCACAGCAGGGGGCGGCGCACGAATAGATCCGTCGGCATCAGGTGCTGGTGAATACGGTTGACCAGCATGAAGATGTGAAAACCGATCAGACCCATGTCATGGGTCAGCGGCATCCACGACAGGCTCACGTCCTGGTCGGTCAGGTGCGCAGCCTCACTGACGCCCTGGCAATTGGCGAGGATATTGCGGTGGGTCAGCACCACGCCCTTGGGCTCGCTGGTCGAGCCGGAGGAGAACTGGATGAAAGCCACATCGTCGGTGACTGCGCCGTACGGCTTGCCGGGCCGGGAGATGTCATCCAGCTGATCCACGAGGAAGGCCCGGGACTTGAGCTTCTCGAAAGTGGCCGCTTCGCCGACCTGCGTGGCGAAGCTGCCGATGCGCTCCAGCGAGCGCTGGTCGGTGTACAGGAAGGGATGGCCCAGCTTCCTGGCAATGCGCAGCAGTTTGTGGCGGTGTTCATCGCTGATGCCGAGGGCCACGGGCACGGGGATGATGCCGCCCAGGATGGCGCCCCAGAAGGCGTCGATGAAGGGTTCGTTGTCACCCAGGAAGAGGATGACGTGATCCCCGCGACTGGCACCGAGTTTCTGCAGGTGGTACAGGATCCCCAGGGCGCGCGCGTGCAGCTCGGCAAAGGTGACGCTGCGCTCGATCTGCTCACCTTCCAGGTAGGTGATGCTGCGGGCGACCTTGCGATTGGCTTCGATGAGTTCAGTGAGTGTGGCGAAAGTGGACATCAGCGGCGTTCGAGCCTCATGAACAGTGGTTTACGGGTCCGCAGGTTGATCTGCGCTTCCAGCTCGATGGGCTCGTCCGAGGCGAGCTTCAGCCGGTAGTGACGGGCGACCTTGTACAGGTGCATGAGCATCTCGTAAAGGGCCAGGGATTCCCCGATGCAGTGGCGGGGGCCGGCGGCGAAGGGGATATAGGCGAAGCGGGGCCGTTCGGCCTCGTGCTCGGCGTCAAAGCGCTCGGGACGGAAGGCTTCAGGGTCCTTCCAGTACTGGGGGTGACGGTGCAGCAGGTAGGGACTGAGCAGGACGTCGGTTCCAGCCGGAATGACAAAGCCCGACAGCTCATCGGCTTCGACGCTGCGCCGGGATAGCAGCCACCCCGGGGGATACAGGCGCAGGGCCTCATTGATGACATTCTGGGTGTATTGCAGCTCTTCCATCTGCCCGAGGCCCGGGGCGTTCAGTTCCGGGGTGGCCTCGATCTCGGCGTGCATGCGGGCGTCGGCCTCAGGGTGCCGGGCCAGGAGGTACCACACCCAGTTCAGGCCGCTGGCGGTGGTCTCATGACCCGCCACCACCAGTGTCATCACCTCATCGATGAGCGCCCGTTCGCTCATGGGGTCGCCCGTCTCCTTGTCGCGGGCGTTCATGAGCATGCTCAGATAGTCGAAATGCTCGGCAGGTTCCGCGCGGCGTTTGGCCATGAGCCCTGAGACCAGCTTGGCCAGCGAACGGAAGCGGTAGGCGAACTTGAGGTCGCGGGCGGGTTCCTTGGTGACGACCTCGAAGGGATTGCCGCCGGGCTGCTGGCTCAAGGTGGCCAGATCCTTGCCGAAAATGGAGCCCAGGACGATCTCGAGGGTGAGCTCGCTCATGTCATCGGTGAGGTTGACCTGCTCACCACGGGCGGCCTGGGTCGCCCACTTGTCGATGAAGCGGTTGTTGGCCGCATCAATGAGCGTGTTGAAGCCGGTGACCACGCGCCGGTGGAAGTGGGGCTGCATCATGTAGCGCTGGCGCCGCCAGAAATCCCCTTCGCTGGTCATGAGGCCGTTGCCCAGCAGTATCTTCACCCGATCAAGGCCCGTGCCCTTGGTGTAGTTGCGGTGATTGCCCACCAGTACCCGTTTCACGTCATCGGGATGATTGATGACCCAGGTGTGGCGCTTGCGACCGGGCGCATACACCCGGTAGATATCCCCGTAACGGGCGAACAGCTCCGTCATCCGCTCAAGCGAATCCTCGGTGGCACCCACATCGAACTGCACGTCGGCTTCGGGTGGCTGCGCACGCGGCGCTCTGGCAGGTGGCTCGGCAGAGGTCATGTATTATTGTCTCATGACCGATACCGGCCCGGGCGGTGAGCTCCGCAACACCGTTTACAAGACCGTAACGCGCTCGGGCCGGCGCATGACCCGGGCGCGTCGCGCGCTGTACGCGGTTATCGTGCCGCTGGGCATGACCATCATCCGGCTATGGTGGCTGAGCTGCCGCGTCAAGCGCATCGTGGGCGAGGAAAACCTCGCCGCGGCGCTGGCCAAGGCGCCCTCGCTGGTGCCTTGCTACTGGCACCAGCACCAGCTGTTCTGCGCACGCTACCTGCTGCAGCAGCGCGCGCGCGGCCTGATGCCAGGCTGGCTGATCAGTCCCTCGGTGGACGGGGAGCTCGGGGCCATGATGGTCACCCGGATCGGCGCCAGGGCCATACGGGGATCCTCCTCGCACACCGGTGCCAAGGCGCTGCGCGACTACTACGTGGCCCTGGTCAAGGAGAATGTCTCTCCGATCGTGACCCCGGACGGGCCCAAGGGGCCGCGCTTCAAGTTCAAGCCGGGGGCCATACTCCTCGCGCAGTTGTCAGGCCGCCCCATGCTGCCCATGGCCTACGCGGCCTCGCGGGCATGGCTGATCAAATGGGACAAGTTCGTCATCCCCATGCCGTTTTCACGGATCAGTATCGCGGTGGGGGCGCCGCGTTATGTTGCACGGGTACTGGATGCCGCCGCCATGGAGAACCTGCAACGGGAAATGGAGCAGGAGCTTTTCAGGCTCTACCAGGTCGCAGTATTGGCAAATTCTTCAAGCACAGACAGTACCTTAGCTTGAATTCCTGATTCGGTATGCCATTATCGGTAAAACTCCTAATCGTACGTAAACAGAACCGCCAAACAGGTCGCAATGCCGAGCGTACCGACAGACTCCAGCGTGGAGTTCACCGCCTCCGATGTCCTGTCCACCGACGTGTGGAGTGGCAAGTCGCCCCCAGCCGTTGTCGGCATCGACGTGGCCTGTACCAAGATTGCGGTCGACCTGCAGAACCTGCGCAAGGGCTCCGCCGACGCCACCATCCTGCGCAATCTGCAGAACCTGGCCGATGTGACCATCAGTGACTGCGCTTTTCTCGCCTTCATTGGCGAGGACGCCAAGTTCGGACAGGTTCAGGTCGCCCGCCGGGGACTCGCCCACTGCCAGCCCGAGGCCCTGACCGGGGACGCCCTGGCCGACTACCCCTGGCTCAATACCCGTCTGGATCACCTGCGCCTGAGCGAATTGCGCGACACGGTGATGCCAAAGCCCACCCAGGCCATTGAGGGCCGCCGCTTTGCGGCGCTGCAGATGGGTTCGCTGCTGATGGTGGTGTTCCATATCCAAAAGCAGCCCGCCGGCATCCTGGCGCTCGCCCGTGCCCTGCCACAGGGCGCCTGGGATGTGAACCTGCAGCTGCTGCTGAAACTCGTG
Organism: Steroidobacteraceae bacterium; assembly: GCA_049792815.1. Lineage (GTDB taxonomy): Bacteria > Pseudomonadota > Gammaproteobacteria > Steroidobacterales > Steroidobacteraceae > DAIDKA01. Next base: position 35,910 of record JBARBG010000136.1, read on the forward strand.
GGCACCAGCGTCGCCACGGGGCTTGACCGGCTGCGCATGCAGCAGCGGCTGGCGAAGGTCGAGGAACGTCTGCATCTGACTCAGGCCGCCGCCAACGACGGGGTCTGGGACTTTGATCTGGAGAACAACGAGGTCTACTTCTCGCCACGCTGGAAGGCCATGCTGGGCTATGCCGACGAGGACATGAAGGAGTCGCCCGACTGGCGCAACCTCGTGCACCCGGATGACATGACGCGGGTGCAGAACGCCCTTCGCGACCATGTCGCGGGCAAACTGCCGATTTTCGAAAGCGTGCACCGCATGCGCCATCGCAGCGGCGAATGGCGCTGGGTGATCAGCCGGGCGCAGGCCCGCGTCGATGCCCATGGGCGGCTGCTGCGGCTGGTCGGGGTGGAACTGGACATCACCGAGCGCAAACTGTACGAGGAGGCGCTGTTTCGCGAGAAGGAGAGCGCCCAGATCACCCTGCAGTCCATCGGTGATGGCGTGGTCACTACCAATGCCGACTCCAGCATCGACTACATCAATCCGGTGGCCGAGGAGCTGACCGGCTGGCGGCTTGAGGATGCCATGGGCCGTCCGGTGGAGGAGGTGTTCCGCGCCTTCCACGAGGAGACCTGCGAGCCTTTGGAAAACCCGCTCACCGTCGCCATCCGCCGCGTGCGCCCCATCAAGTCGGTGCGGCCGGTGCTGCTGATACGCCGCGACGGCAACGAACTGTACGTGGAGAGCACGGCGGCCCCCATACGCGACGGCGCGGGTCACGTGGCCGGCGGCGTGCTGGTGTTTCATGACGTGAGCGAGTCGCGGGAACTGAATCGCCGGCTGTCGTATCACGCCAGCCATGATCTGCTCACGGGCCTCGTCAACCGCCGCGAGTTCGAGGCGCGCATGGAGCGGGCGCTGAAGAGCGCCAAGGCGCGCGAAGCCTCCTACGCCCTGTGCTACCTGGACATTGATCAGTTCAAGATCGTCAACGACAGCTGCGGCCACAGCGCCGGCGATGCGCTGCTGGGGCAGGTCGGTGCGCTGCTCAAATCCAAGGTCCGCTGGCGCGACACGCTTTCGCGCCTGGGCGGCGACGAATTCGGAATCCTCCTGGAAAGCTGCTCGCTGGATGAGGCCATGCACACTGCCGAGCAGCTGCGCGAGGCCGTGCGCACCTTCCGCTTCACCTGGGAGGACCGGGTGTTTCGTCTGGGCGCCAGCGTCGGCGTGGTGCCCATCACCGCCGAGAATGAGGATGTGGCGTCGATTCTGTCGGCGGCCGACAGCGCCTGTCAGGCGGCCAAGGAAGCCGGACGCAACCGGGTCCACAGTTTTGCCGAGAACGACATCGAACTCATGCGCCGCCGGCGCGAGATGCAATGGGCGGCGCGCATCAATGCGGCACTGGAAGAGGGCCGCTTCGAACTGTTCCGCATGGCCATACAGCCGCTGCAGCGCCCCGATCCGGGTCAGCACTATGAGCTGCTGCTGCGCATGCGCGATGAGGGCGGGCGCATCGTCTCGCCGGACAACTTCATCGCCGCGGCCGAGCGCTATGGCATTGCGCCGGCCATCGATCGCTGGGTGATCGAGAATGCGCTGCGCTGGCTGGTGTCCGAAGCCGATGAACGCGAGACCCTGAAGCTGTGCTCCATCAATCTGTCGGGCCAGAGCCTGGGCGATGACAAGTTCCTGCCGTTCGTGATCGACCAGTTCCACAGAAGCGGCCTGGATGCTTCAAAGATCTGTTTTGAGATCACCGAGACGGCGGCGGTGGCGAGCTTCTCGCAGGCCAATCGCTTCATACAGTCGCTGAAGGAACTGGGCTGCAAGTTCGCGCTGGATGATTTCGGCACCGGTCTGTCCTCGTTCGGCTACCTGAAGCATTTCCCGGTCGATTACCTGAAGATCGATGGCAGCTTCGTGCGTGAAATCCTGCGCGACCCCATCGATCGGGAGATGGTGCGCTCCATCAATGAAATCGGTCACCTGACCGGCAAGCAGACCATCGCCGAGTTCGCCGAGAATGCCGAGATCATCCAGATGCTGACCAGCCTCGGTGTCGACTATGCGCAGGGTTACGGCGTTGCGCAGCCGCAGCGGGTATTGAAGGCCGTCGGAACTTAAGCCTTCAGGCGAGAAATTCCAGCCGCATCGACAGATCGATGGCGTGCACGTGCTTGGTGATGGCGCCCACCGAGATGAAGTCCACGCCAGTTGCCGCGATGGCACGCACGGTTTCAAGGTTGGCACCGCCCGAGGCCTCGAGCCTGACCGGCGCGCCGACCTGACGATTACGGCTCACCGCCGTGCCCAGATCGGCGAGATCGAAGTTGTCCAGCATCACGATGTCGGGACGCGCCACCAGGGCCTCTTCAAGCTGCTGCAGAGACTCCACCTCGGTTTCAACCTCCAGCCGCGGCGCCGACCGACGGGCGTTCGCCACGGCCTGAGTGAGCGAACCGGCCGCGGCAATATGGTTCTCCTTGATGAGAACCATGTCGAAAAGCCCCATGCGATGATTGCGGGCGCCACCGCAACGTACAGCGTACTTCTGCGCCGTGCGCAATCCGGGAATGGTCTTGCGCGTATCCAGAATGGTGCACCCGGTGCCGGCCACTGCATCCACGTAACGTCGCGCCTCGGTGGCGGTGGCCGACAGCAGCTGCAGGAAGTTCAGCGCCGTGCGCTCGCCGGCGAGGATCGGGCGGGCAGGGCCTTCAATCATGAACAGCGTCGCACCGGCCTCGGCCCGTGCGCCCTCCGCAATCGTCCAGCGCAGGCTGATGTGCACGTCAAGCTGCCGGAAGGTCTCCTCGACCCAGGCCACGCCGCACAGGATCATGGGCTCGCGGGTGATGACGCGACCGCGCACCCGCTGCCGCGCCGGCACCAGGTTGGCCGTGACATCGCTACCCACGCCGTCCTCGCTCAGGGCCTGGGCCACCTGCTGGCCAAGATCCGCCGGTAGCGGGCCGGGAAGGCCTGCCGGAAGTGCATTCATGCCCGCGATGATATCCTTAACCCATGATGGTTGCCGCAAACACCGAGCAGGGGCGCCTGGCACTCAAGACGGGTGAACTGCTGCGACAGGCGGCGTACATCGACGGGCAGTGGGTCGAAGGGGACCGGACCCTCGATGTTATTAATCCCGCGACCCAGCAGGTTCTGGGTCGCGTTCCAGCACTGGGGGCGGTGGAGACCGAACGTGCGGTGGCCGCCGCGGCGCGCGCCTTCGAGTCCTGGCGGCGCGTGTCAGCGGCGGAGCGCGGCAATATCCTGCAGCGCTGGTTCGAGCTCATCCTGGCGAACCAGGAGGATCTGGCGCGGCTGATGACGGCCGAGCAGGGCAAGCCGCTCGGCGAGTCGCGCGGCGAGATCGTCTATTCGGCCTCCTTCATCGAGTGGTTTGCGCAGGAGAGTCGCCGCGTCTATGGCCAGGTGATTCCCGGCCATCTGCCCGACAAGCGGCTGGTGGTGCTGCGCGAGCCGGTCGGCGTCGTCGGGGCCATAACACCGTGGAATTTCCCGTCCGCGATGATCACGCGCAAGGTGGGCCCGGCGCTGGCGGCCGGCTGCACCATGGTCCTCAAGCCCTCGGAGCTGACGCCGTTCTCGGCGCTGGCGCTGGCATGGCTTGGCAGCAAGGCCGGTGTGCCCGCGGGCGTGTTCAACGTGGTGACGGGCGAGCCTGTGGCCATTGGTGAGGTACTCACGACCGATCCGCGTATCCGCAAGTTCACTTTCACCGGTTCGACCCGGGTCGGCAAACTGCTCGCGGCGCGCTGCATGAGCACCGTGAAGCATGTGTCGTTGGAACTGGGCGGCAATGCCCCCTTCATTGTGTTCGACGACGCCGACGTGGAGAAGGCCGTTGACGGCGCGATGACTTCGAAATTCCGCAACTCCGGTCAGACCTGCGTGTGCGCGAACCGCATCCTGGTGCAGCGGGGTATCCACGACGAATTTGTCGCCAGGCTCTGCTCCAAGGTCGCAGCCCTGGTCATCGGCGACGGTCTGGAAGGGGTCACCCAGCAGGGCCCTCTGATCAATCCCGCGGCCGTCGAAAAGGTGGAGCGGCACGTACGGGACGCCGTGGCCCAGGGCGGAAAACTGCTGGCCGGTGGCGCGCGACTGCGCGGCCAGTTCTTCCAGCCCACCGTCATCACGGACGTGAGTCCGCAGGCGGCGCTGTTTCGCGAGGAGACCTTCGGGCCGTTGGCGGGAATCGTGAAGTTCGACACCGAGGCACAGGCCATTGCCCTCGCCAACGACACGACTGCGGGACTGGCCGCGTATTTCTACACGCGCGACTTGAATCGGGCGTGGCGCGTATCCGAAGCGCTGCAGTACGGCATGATCGGGCTGAACACCGGGCTCGTGTCGACCACCGTGGCGCCCTTTGGCGGGGTGAAGGAGTCCGGGCTGGGCCGCGAGGGCTCAAGCTTCGGCATGGGCGAATATCTGGAGACCAAGCTGGTGTGCACCGAAGTGAGCGGCGGGTAGGCACTAGCCGGGCATCGGAACCTTCTGCTGCACGGTCACCGACGTGCCGATCGAGGCCCCGATGATCAGGATGATGGCAACCCACTGCATGCCTGACAGGCGCTCATGGAGAAACACCAGGCCGAACAGCGCAGCGAGAGCGGGATCTACGCTCATGAGAATACCAAAGGTCCGAACCGGCATGCGCGTGAGCGCGATCATCTCCAGACTATAGGGCAGCGCCGTTGAGAGGATCGCAACGGCGAGTCCAGGCAGCAGAATGGATCGCGACAATAGCGCTGATCCAGCAGTCGCAATTCCGATCGGTGCAATGATGAGGGTGGAGATGATGCTGCCGAGCGCCACCGTTTGAGCACCGTGACCCGCGCCGGCCTTGCGCCCGAAGATGATGTAAAGCGCCCAGCAAGCGCCTGCGCCGAGGGCATAGAGGATACCGACGGGATCGATACGGCTGCCCGGATGTGCGATTGGCAGGAGTAGCAGCAGACCGCCGACCGCCAGCGCGACCCAGCAGAAATCCAAAGCTCGCCGCGAAGCGAATACTGCCACCGCCAGAGGTCCTGAGAATTCCACCGCTACCGCGATGCCCAGCGGGATGCGGCTCAGCGCCAGGTAGAAACACAGGTTCATCAAGCCGAGGGACATGCCGTAAAGCACGAGCGCCAGCCGTGACCCCGGCGGTATGCGGGCGCGCCAGGGCTTCATTGTGATCGCCAGAATGGCGGTGCCCAGAATGATTCTGACCGTCACCGCTCCAACCGCGCCGACGAGAGGAAACATCGTCTTGGCGATCGAAGCGCCGGCCTGAAACGAAGCCATCGCCAACAGCAGCAGGGTGAGTGGCAAGACACTGGGTACTCGCCCGATGAGCTGCTTCATGGCGGAATTAGATCATTTCTGATGCTACACCTGAAGTTCTGTGCATTAGAGACTGTCGGGCTACTTTCCGACGAACGCCCGAATTTGCGGTGTGAAACCCTGGAATCGGAGTGTGAGTGTGGATACCCAACAGGGTTGGAGCAGCGGAATCACCGGCCCCACGCATCCTTTCGCGATATTACAGTGTGATTTTGCGCTTCAAGAGAGCTAGCATCGACCCATGTCTGCCACATCAGCTGCGAGGGACACCTCACCACAGTCCGTGAGTCGACTCAGACTCCAAAACGGCCGGTTCAGCGGACTACTGGAAGGCACTACCTTTGCTCTCGCAATGATGCTGGCATGGCTGGTGGCCTACGTGACGATGCACTTCCTCGACTCCCTTGCGGTCGCAGATTCTGGAACTGCTCTACGCAGCGCCGGCCTCTTTGCCGCCAACGTCCTGGTGGACACGTTACCGATGGTACCGATATTCGTGCTGATTGCGAATCGGACACACGCCACCGAGCTCCGACGATACCTGTGGTTGATCGTCGCTATGCTGGTGATGTGGGTTTACTGGGCGATCCTGGGTTGGCTAGAGGGGGACACGTCAGGGGTTGTACTCCTGAGTCCTGACAATCTCCCGTGCGTCTTCGAGGCGGTGCTGGTATTCGCGGCAATCGGCTTTCGCAGTTCGGCGCGTACCGCGACGAGAGAGCTCACACAGCGGCAAATCGACGGTACAGCGCTGGATGGAGAGCTCAAGCGCGCACGCCTGCAGCTGCTGCGCGCGCAAATTGAGCCCCACTTTTTATTCAACACGCTCGCGACCGTCCGAACGCTGGTTCGTTTGGACTGCCTGGCGGCGGTCGAAATGCTGGACAACCTGATGCGTTACCTCTCTGAGGCGTTGCCGACCCTGCGGCAGGACGAGTCCCTGCTCTCTGAAGAGTTGCACCTCGTCGCAGCGTACCTTCGTATCCACCAGATTCGCATGGGCACGCGGTTGTCCTACGAATTATTGGTACCGGAAGACCTCGGTGCTGAGCGAATCCCGACGATGTTGTTATTGACGCTGGTTGAGAATGCGCTCAAGCACGGCATCAATCCGACCGTTGCGGGCGGTTCAATCCAAGTCAGCGCGACGCGCGAGCGCACGGCGCTGGTACTGAAAGTTTCCGACACTGGGCGCGGCTTGGCCGTGACCGAGGGCTATGGCATGGGATTGGCCAACATCCGCCGGCGGCTATCCATGCTCTACGGCGATGGCGCCCTGTTGTCGTTGGCTCGCACGGCATCGCACGGCATGGTCGCGATGGTTTCAATTCCCATGACCGACGTATCATGAGCTTCGCACGCGCAGTCTGGTCGGCCGTGACGTGGCGAAAGCTGGCGGTAATGCTCGCCTTGAGTTTCTCTTTGCCGCTGAGCGAATTAATTGTGGGCGGACCTCCGATTCCGCTAGGGAAGGCCATTGCGCTCGGGTTTTCTGCAATCGCCAATTTGTTTGTCGTCCTGGGAGCAGACGAGGTGGCGAAGCGCGGCGTGCCATTGCGACGGGTGAATACACTGGCCATTTCGAGCCTGCTAATTGGCAACTGTGCGATTGGGCTGACGATGGAGTGGCTGTTTGACGATCAATTCGGAGCGTCGACTCTGGCGGCCGCTAAGCATTGGCCTGTAGTACTCCTGATTGGAATAAACCAAAGCTTGTGGGGCGTTTGGGTACTGTTCGTATACCTGAACCGCCGCATTGCCGAACGAATGCTCCAGGGGGTGCGCGAAGCGGAATTGCGACGTGTGCGCCTTGAGGCCCAACTGGTCGAGTCGCGCCTGGTAGCAGCACAGGCGCAGGTGGATCCGCAGATGCTGTTTGGGGAGCTGGCGGAAATTCGCGACAAACTCAAGTCTGACGCGCCCGATGCCGGCGATCACCTCGACGGCCTCATTCAACGATTGCGCGTTGCACTGGTCGGCACGGTCTTGAGCAACGGACCGGAGACGGACAGGGCGTGAGCGCACCAACCGCCGTCATTGCCGAGGATGAGCCGTTGCAGCGGGCGGAGGTCCGCCTGGCGCTAGGCAGGCTTTGGCCAGAGCTGCAGATCGTTGCCGAGGTCGGCGACGGGACCCAGGCAATTCAGGCATTGGATCGCTACGCGCCGAGCGTAGCGTTTCTCGATATCCAGATGCCAGGGCTCAACGGGCTCCAAGTGGCGCGGCACGCCAGCGGCAAGTCACACGTTGTCTTCATTACCGCCTACGACCATTACGCTCTGGAGGCTTTTGAACACGGAGCAGTTGACTACATTTTAAAGCCGATGGATACGGGGCGATTGGAGGTGATGATTTCGCGGCTGCGGGAGCGTCTGCTCGACTGCCCCGCGAATCTGAGTAGCCTCATGGAGCTGCTCCAGCGTGTGGGAGGCGGTGCGCCACGCTACCTCAGATGGCTCACGGTGCCCAAGGGCAGTGAGTTGCATGTGGTTGCAGTATCAGACATCTATTATCTGCGCGCGGACAATAAATACACTTCGATTGCCACGCGCAGCGCGACGTTTCTGCTCAATTCACCCCTGAAGGAGATGCAGGACAAGCTTGATCCGGCACTCTTCTGGAAAATTCACCGCGGCATTATCGTCAACGTTGGCGCAATCGATACGATATACCGTTCCCTCGCCGGTGCACTTGAAGTTAAGGTGAAAGACCGCAGCGAACGGCTGCCGGTAAGCATCGCACACGCACACTTGTTCAAGCATGCATGAAGGCCGTCGTGCCTCGATACGCCGGCCTTCCATTCATCGCCATGGCGTAGCCGAAAACAGAGAATAGGCGGCGCAGCGTCGAGCCCCAAAACCATGTGCCGATCCGCGGTGAGCGCGCGGCCGATGCAGAGACTCGCGCCAAAACAGCCTGCATTTACACCCGATTAGCAGGCGTTCGTCGGAAAGAGCTTGTCCCGATAGTTGGGGTACCGACAATGGCAGCCGAGCGGATGTTCAACAGGACACAGAACCTGCCGCTGCGGAACCTTCAAAGCAGGAAATCGCACTCATCACTAATAGGGAGCAGAGCAATGAAGATAGACAAACTCACTGAATTTACCCGAATAGCCTCGGTCGCAATATTGGCGGTGGCGACGCTCGTCGGCGCTGGCGTCGCAGCCGCGGACGAACATGACTCTCACTACAAGGATCTCTACGAGCTCAAGCAACTTCACGTTGCGTTCCACGCCGCTGTGTCGCACGCCGGAGTTGACGCGACCACGAAGAGTCAACACCTTGCAGATGTCCTTGCGCTGTGGACGGACGATGGCGTCCTGATTGCGGGGGGAGTCACGTATAGCGGCAAAGGCTCACCGGGAGAGGCGAGCTGCGCTCCCGGATCACTGACCTTATGCGATTTCTTTGCGAATCACGCCGGCTCCTTCGTACTGGGTCGCGACTGGGTCTCGCTCACCCCGATATTTACAGAGGCCATCAGCCTGGATGATAGGGACGAGGCGGATATCTATTGGCAGTGCATCTATCTGGATGCCAATAATAACGACCTCAAAGTTTCCAACGTCACCTTTGGTCTTCCCGGACTGCCCGACACCGGTCGAGCCAGAAAGGTGCATGGTCGCTGGCTGTTCTCACATGTGGAAAGCGAGTCTGTCCCGGCGCCCACCATCGATGTTTATGAGTAGAAGTTTGGTGAAACCGGCGTCGATGGGTCGCTAGGCGCGGGGCACGACATTGATCGGCTGCACGAACCCGGGCACGAGCTTCCTTCGTGCCCGGGAGTGCAGAGGGATAACTCAGCGCCGTTGGATCCGCGTCGTGGTGGGAGACCTTCGTCATTGGCAGCGGATACGCGCTAAGCCATGCGCAGCTGCTGATTCCACTTTACCGAGTCTATTCCCACGGCAAGAAGCCACACTGTGAGCGCGATCTCGCCGATCGACCCCAGAACCAGCGCATAAGGCGATATCCCTGCCGCGAAGGAAGGTGACGCACAGTATGCAAAGCTGTAGAGCATATAGGACATTCCGGCGGCGCCCATCAGCACCCCGACGCCTCGAGATATGAAGATAGAACGGACAATCATCCAGCCCAGCAACGAGCAGTAGAGGCCGAAGAACATGAGGCTGATGGAAAAGCCAAGTTCGTGGAGACGGAGAAATATTTGCACGAGCCCCTGAAGTTGCAATGGGTTAAACCCCGGCCATTGCGTGGCGCCGTTCAGGACAACGATTGGGGCGAGCTGAAATATCGCAGCTGATGATCCCACCGCACCTCCAATGAAGCTTGCGAATGCCGCGAGCAGCGAGAGGCTGCGACTTACCGGTTTGAACAGTTCGTACAGGAGCACGGTCACAACGGCGTAGACAGGAATTAGGTCAAGTGCGAACGCCAACCGGTAGAGAGACTCGGACGCTAACAGGCTCTGAGTTGTCGCGGCCGGGTTTCCGGCCACGATGACTCGGCTGCCCACAACAATATGATCAAAGACTCCCGTGCAGATCGTAAGCAGGTAACAAAGTCCGAGAATTCTTGACTTGAGTCGCGGTGAAAACCGAATATTTGAAGTCACGGTCGCTATACCTCTTGCTGTTCGCACTGCCCCGCAGAAGCGTTGTTGCGGGTGGAGCATCACACGCGGATAATTCGGCTGGCGATGACAGTGCGTCTCAGGAGTTGACCGTGCGTATCGGAAGGCCATGAAATGAATGCGGATCGGTCGGTCACCGCCGGGCTTGCACGAGCCCTATTCACGTACGCGCTCAGCAGAGGAGCTGACGCACAGATGTTGCTGGAGCGCTCTGGAATTCGCTCTGCCGATCTTGTCGATCCGGATACTCGCGTGCCGCTGTTGCGCTATTTGGCGCTCATGAGCGCGAGCGTGGCACTGTGTCACGATGCTGCTCTTGCTTTGAGGTTTGGCGAGGTGGTACGCACCGAGGATCTTTCTGTTGCCTTTTCCATCGCCGGCACTACCGCCACGGTGGGGGAAGCGTGTTCGCAGGTGAACCGATTCGGGCGTCTGGTCCACGGCGGTCAGGAGCCGGAACTGTTGCGATTCGTCAAGAATCGAGAGGGAGCCTGGCTGGTGTTCAGCCGGGAAAACGACAGAACATCGCAACCCTTGCAGGAGACGGGTTTAGCGTGGTGTGTCCGTGAGACGCGGCGGATGCTGAAAAATAACCATCGCGGTGAGGCATTCCCCAGGGCCATTCACTTTAATTATGAGGAACCTCGCTATCGTTCTGAGTACGACCGTGTCTTCGGTGTGCCGCTCTTCTTCGGGCGCGACAGGACTGCGATGCTGGTAGATGACGGATTTCTAGGGCTGCGGATGCCTTCTTCAAACCCCTACGTGACCCGAGTGCTGGGTATCCACGCCGGTCGACTCTTGGAGCGCCTCGATGCGTCGACGACGATGCGGGGAAAGGTTGAGAGCGTGTTGATTCCGGGATTACGCGCTGGCGAGGCGGCTGTTGACTTGGTCGCCAAGAAGATGGGCCTAAGTCGCCAGACCCTATTCCGCCGGCTGAAGAGCGAGGGTGTGACTTTTGAAACGGTATTGAATGAGCTGCGTCGCGACCTCGCCGTTGACTACCTCCGCAACGGCACAAATCCCGTGAGTGAGGTAGCGCGGCTGCTTGGGTATTCGGAATCGGCCGCATTCTCGCGAGCCTTCAAGCGGTGGACAGGGGTGAGTCCCCGGATAGAACGCGGGGCGAGTCAGAAGTAGTGAGATGAAAGTGACAAGCTTCCAGCGCCCGATTCGTCTGGAAGCTGCCATTCGCCGCCGACCGGCGGGTTTTGGGTGTTGCTTCCGGCGCTTTCGGCCAAAGGACCAACGTCAGCGGCGGTTGTCGGGCTTAGCGCCGTTCAAAGAGAGTGCGGGTTGTCGGCCAGCCGGCCCCGCAGCGATTGCTGTCCGCGAGAGCCATTATTTCGAGACCGCCAGGAAAATGACGCCCAGGACGATGCTCAACGCCCCGGCCACACGCCGCCAGCCACCCCGCTCCTTGAGCAATCGACTCCCGAAATAGGCTCCGACAAGCGTTGCAAGTTCGCGCGCCGGAGCCACGTGACTGATCGGGGCGATCGTCATAGCCCATAGCACCAGGATGTAACCCAATGGCCCCAGTGCGCCCACTGTCACGGCGGCACGACCGAATTCGCGGATTTCCCGATGCAGTTGCATTCGGTGGGTCAGTGCGCGAGGCGCCAGGACGATCGCGCGAAAGAGATTGCCGCTGTAGTCCACCAGAATGGGCGAGATGGCCAGATACTTGACGGCCCAACCATCATTCAAGGTATAGCTGGCGATGCAGGTGCCTACCAGTAGGCCCCACAAGATTCCGGCGCGCGGCGAATGCAGTCGCGTCCGTCCAAGGTCCGCAACCAACACGATGCCGCTAATGACCAGCAGCACTCCGAGCAAGGAGAGCAATCCGGGCCGTTCTCCCAACAGCAACGCCGCGCCAGCAAAGGAGAGCAGGGGGCCGGTACCGCGGGCAATGGGATACACAAGCGATAGGTCGCCAGCACGGTATCCGGCCTGAAGCGCGAGTGAATACGCCAAGTGAAGCAGCGCGGTGCCAATCAGTGCCAGCCATGGCAGTGGGCCTGGATGCCAATGGGCATGCACCAGGACCCATATTGCCGGCCCGGTCCAAATCAGCAAGGAGGCCATTGAGTACAGCCAAACGAAGTGCGCTGATCGAGCCGCCGTCTTGGCTACCAGATTCCAGGTCGCATGGGTAAATGCAGCCAGAAGTACGGCGAGGAAAGCTGCGAGGGGCATTCAATCATCCGGGAGAGCGAAAGAACGCATCCTAAGCGCGCTCCCCCGCAGCAGCCACTCGCGGCTTCAGGTAGGCTCGGTTGCATCGAGGATGGGGACAGGCGTGGCCGAATCAGGCGGAATGTCGGGGCTTTCAGGCACGGAGGGCGAGTCGCCTGCGGAAAGCGCGGTCCCTGAGGCCCCGACATCCCTGGATCCGACCGCCGCTGCGCTTGCCGCCGAGGCGGCCAAGGGCAATCCTGAGCTGGCCGAGAAGGCTTGCGCTTACTTCGTCAAACAGACCCGTTTGGTCGAAATCCAGACCGAACACCTGCACGAGCAGCGCGCGGTCAACCTGCAGTTGCTCAAACTCAGGCGCTTTGACGAAAGGCTACGCGTGGCGCTGCGCTTGTTTGTGATTTTGGTCGCAACCGTCGTTGGCATCGGTGCCGTGATCATGATCCGCGACGCGATTTCAGATCATGGTCTTGTGGTGGAGGCGTTCTCGGTCCCGCCCGCCACGCTGACGGGCCAGGAAAGCGAGTTTGACGAACTCGCTGGTAAGGCGGCGGAAGCCGTCTATCGCACCAGTCAGCCCTATCGGTTCGCCCAGTTTCTTGCCGGGCAGAATCGCAACGCGGAGGCTTTCCGCGTCATCGCCGATCTTGCGACCAACGGGCCACAGAGTGAGCGCGGCTGGGCCTATATCGAATGGGGAATGCTTGACCTGAATACGAACGGCGATCTGGAGAGCGCGCGCAAGCACTGCTTGCGGGGGCTTGCTGATGCGGGCGCGTTGACCGACTCCGCCGATATATGCCTGGTCGGTGCGGAAGTGTGGTCCGGGCACGACGAGAAGGAATTGGAATATTCCCGACCACTTGAGATAAGCGCCCAAACACGCGCGTCCGGGGTGACGCAGGAATTCTATGAGAACACCAAGATACTCTCGCAGGCCTGGCTGGCAACCCTGACCGGTGACATTCAGCAATCTGCCCAAGATTGGACACTCGCGGAGGCAGCGCCCGACTACTTTGAGTCCGCCGAGTTGTCGCCGGCCCTGGCGGCGACCGCCTACGCGTTCGATCACGACCCTGACTCCGCGAGCAAGATCGTCGCGGCGCTGAGGCCCAACGACGACCCTTCTTTCCTGCAGATGGACGCCATCCTGGCGTTCAATGCGCTGCCTGCGTATTGGATCGCCGCCACTAGCAACGACTGGCCGGCAGCCTTGGCGGACGCCCGGGCGTGCGCTGCGTGGCTCGATGCGCACACACCGGCAAACAAGCTCTTCGGACGCTTGAGGGCCGTTTGGATTGAGCCGCTTGAAGCATTGGCAATGGCAAAGGCGGGGGACCTGGCCGGTGCCGAAACGCTGGTGTCGGCGACTCCACTGGATTGCTATCTGTGTGTGCGTATCCGGGGACAGATCGCCGCGATCAGGCAGGACTGGACGGCGGCCGAACGGTGGTTTGCTGAGGCGGCCAGGCAAGCGCCATCACTTCCCTTTGCCTTCTCTGAATGGGGCGAGATGCGCCTCACCAAGGGCGACATCGACGGCGCGATCGCCAGGTTCGAAACCGCCCACCACAGGAGCCCGCACTTCGCTGACGCGCTCAAGGGCTGGGGTGACGCGCTGGCGCGTCAGGGGCAGGCGAAAGCGGCGCTTGCCAAATACGACGAGGCGCTCAAGTACGCACCCAATTGGAAGGAACTCAAGGAAGCCCGCGAAGCGACCATGGCCGAGAGACGGGATCGGGTCAATTGACGCCAGAGTCGCGCGCATGTGGTCAGGCGTTGTGGATCTCCTCGAATTGAATTCGCGGCAAGTTGGTGCTCCAATCGGCACCGGCGGATAGGACTGGCAAGGAGACCGACGCGATGCTGCAAATGAAGAAAATGGGATGTGCGGTGCTGGCGCTTGTGGTTTCTTCGCTGGGCGGCGCAGTAGCCGTGGGCCAGTCCCCGAAGCCAGGCGTCAAGGGCTATGAGGTCGAGTGGGTGTACCGCGTGCGCTACGGCTTTATCGATGAGTGGTGGGACATCTTCCGCAAGTACCAGATCCCGATCCTGGACAGGGGAAAGTCGCTCGGCTACGTTCTGGACTACCGGATCTACCACCCGCAGCTTCATACCGACGAGGCCGCGCGTTGGGACTACCGCGTCGAGATCAGGTATCGAGACTTCGACGGTTCCAAGCATGAGGAAGAGATCACCGACGCTCTGTTCCCGGATGCGGCGACTCGCAAGCGCGAAGAGAACCGTCGTTGGGAGCTGACGGCCAACCACTGGGACCTTCCCATCTATCAGGTCGATACGACCAAGCCGCGCTGAGAGCGCCGAATGGCCGCGCTAGCGATGCATCAACATCGCGACCTTGGCCACAAGCAGTTTCACCAGGAGCGACATCGGGTAGCGCGAGTAAGCGGGAACATCGGTTGCAATGGTGCGGCCTTCGGGCTTGAACTTGGTGCAGATGCGCATCTGCACCGGCGGGACAGCTCCCTGGCATCGGGACCTATAAACGTCAATCCAATGTTTGCTGTCATCAAAGTTCATATAGAGAGCTGAATTGCAGCATGTTGCGATGACGCGATTGGTGGCGGAGTTCTCGCGGATCTTGTGATGCCTCAATAGCGATGGGCCCTTCAGACACCTTATGCGATCCTTCCGATAGACGAGGTATGCCGTCCCGCCATCGCCGTCTTGGATCGAAGCGGCATTGGGCAGCGACTGAATCTGCCGAGCGCCTTCCTGGCAGTCGTCGCAGTAGCAGCTGACGCTGGTAATGGGCGTGCCAACCGCCTCAACGGCGACTTGCCCGCACGCGCAGTTGACCATCATTGTCGATTGCAGCTGTTTAGCCATATCCTGCACCACCAGATAGTCGATCGGAGAGGGGTTATGTCCAAGTCCACTCTTAAAGGTAGCTGTTTATGCGGCGCCGTAAAATATGAAGTGACAGGCGAGCCGAAGCGCTTCTACCACTGCCATTGCTCCCGGTGTCGCAAGGCAACGGGAACGGGCCACGCCTCGAATCTGTTCCTGCAACCGGCCGTGCTCAAGTGGCTGAGTGGCGAAGAAAAGGTCCTTGCGTTCAAGGTCCCTGAGGCCATGCGCTTTACCAACACCTTCTGCACAACCTGTGGCGGCCGGCTGCCGCGTCAAGCAAAGGACTCCGATGTCGTGATGATACCGGCTGGGTCGCTGGATGATGTGGCACCAATCCAGCCACAGGCGCGCATCTTCTCGGACTCGCGCGCCAGTTGGTCCTGCACCGACGAAATCACTGTCTATCCGGAATACCCGCCTGCGTAAAAGTGACGCTTCGCAGCAGAACTTCGGGTGTCCCGATGGCAATTGGTCGTGCCCGTAGGCAGCGACCCTGCTAGCATCCGCCGACAAGCCGAGTCGCGCCGTCTCGTCTGGGGGATTACAAGAATGAAGTCGATGACCGTCGCGCGCGCATTCGGAGTGCCAACAACTCCGGCCTATCAGACGATGCTGGTTGGCCTGCTCGGCGTGAACCTGGGTTTTGTGTTCCTCGACCGGAGCGCCTTGGGGCTGCTCGCGCCGATGATCCAGCCAGAATTCTCCCTCAGCAATGCCCAGGTGGGGATGATCATCGGTATTCTTGCGGTTACCTGGGCCCTGTCGAGCTTCGGGCTCGCCAGGGCCGCCGACCTGACAGGCCGCAGTAAACTGCTGCTGATCGCGGGTACCGTGATTTTCTCGGTAGCGTCGATCGGCTCAGGGCTGGCGATCGGTTTCCTGTCGCTGCTCGCGGCGCGCGCCCTGATGGGCCTGTCCGAAGGCGGCATGCCGCCGATCAGCACGCATATCGTCACAAGCGAGGTTGCTCCGGAACGCCGCGGACTGGCGATCGGCATGCTTTCGACCATCGGGCTTTTCGCCGTTCCGCTTTTGGGGCCGCTGGTGATCGTCGGCATCGGAACACTTTGGGGCTGGCGCCATGCCTTCTGGATTGCCGGCGGCCCGGGATTGGTGGTGGCTATTCTGATGTGGTGGCTGGTCCGCAACCCCGAGCGCGGTGCGCCCACGGACGTCGTGCCCAGGGGCAGCATCATTCCGCTGGTGAAGCTGCGCAATATCCGCTTCACGATGACCTTGGCTACGCTGCAGATGACTGCCTTCGTTGGAGTTACCGGCTTCCTGCCACTGTATCTGGTCAAAGTACTGGGCCTGAGCAAACCCATGATGGGTGTCGTCGTAACCGCCCAGGGCGTGGTAATGGTGGCCTACGGCTTCATTGGACCGATGCTGTCCGACTATTTCGGACGCAAACCGGCGCTTATCAGCAGTTTCGCGGTGGCCACGCTCGGCTGGCTGCTCCTCGCATTCAGCGGCGGCTCGCTGCCCCTGGTCTTTGTTGGCAGCATTCTTGCCGGCGGTTCTGCCGGGTCCGCCATCCTGATCATGAACGTCATCCCGGGGGAATCCGCTCCGCTGCACCTGAAGGCAACGGCGATGGGATTCAACGCGGCGTTTGGCGAGATGCTCGGCGCGGGCGCTATGCCGGTGGCGATTGGCTGGGCAGCGGATAAGGCCGGCCTCGGAATCCTTCCGTGGATGCTGATCGGCTTCTCGGTGTTGGCCATGCTGGTGACGCTTGGCCTGGGCGAGACGGCGCCCAAGCTGGTCCCGGAGCTGGTCGCCCGACCTGCTTGATGAGGCTGATAGGCCCACACGATCTACGATTGGGAGACTTCGCATGAGCGCTTTGCCGCCAACCAGTGATGACACAAAGATCTGGGACATCTGGGAATCGATCTTCACGCTGCCCGTGGTCACCGTTTCGGACCAACTCGGCATCTTCAAAGCGCTGTCCGACGAGACGCTGACGACGCAAGAACTGGCCGCGCAACTCGGCCTCGATGCGCGGGCGCTGGCGATTCTTCTTGCCGCGCTGTGCTCACAAGGGCTCGTCGACAAGCGCCTGGGCCGCTGGAGCGCCACGCATGAAGCGCGGCGCTGGCTGCATCCACAGGCCAAGGCCTATTGGGGCGCCTTCTTCGGCGGCATGTCCTCCTGGGGCATTCCTCCCATGCACGCCCTTTTGCTGGAAGCGATCAAGACCGGTAAGCGCCCGCGGGACCGCTCTGACGCCCCGCCCGAATGGGAACGCCCGAGCATGACCGCGGAGGCTGCCGCACGCGTCGCGGCCTTCATGCATGCCCACAGCCAGGCCCCGGCGCGCGGCACTTCGGCGCAGGGAGAATTCGCGGAAGTTGCTTCGGTGATGGATGTCGGCTGCGGCTCGGGCGTCTACGGGATCGAGATGGCCAAGAGGAATCCTCACCTGCGCGTCGGCCTGATGGACCTCAAGGAAATGTGCGTCGAGGTCGACAAATTTATCGCCGCTGATGGCGTGGGCGATCGGGTGAAGTCACTGCCGGTGAACATGTTCATGGAGGCGTGGCCGACCGCCTACGAATCGCATTTCTTCGCCAACGTCTTTCATGACTGGTCGACCGAGACCAACAAGCTGCTGGCGAAGAAGAGCTTCGATGCACTTCCCTCCGGCGGACGCATCTTCCTCAGCGAGATCCTGATGGACGACGAAGGCACCGGCCCGTGGCCGGCGGCGGCCTTTTCACTGCTGATGCTGATCGGGACACTGGGCAAGCAGTACAGCCTCCAGGAATTTCAGGAAATCCTGGAAAGCGCAGGCTTTACCGATGTGCGCGCTAATCCTTGGGCGGCGCTATCGTGAACTTGCCGTTCTCCACGGGATTGCGATCGGCCTCGCAGTCGTAGGGCAAGAACCGGTTGAGATCAGCCACGCGGGAATAACGCAGCGTCACAGTCCAGGGGTGGACGAAGCGCACCGGATCGTCAATGGTCAGCTGATCCTCGAGCGCGTCTTTGTCTATCCGGCGCACCCGCTCGATGAAATGTGCCTGGTCGCTGAGCTCGGCGACCGGAGCAAACATCGAGATCGGCCCGGCGGTGCGCGCCACCGTATCAATCACCAGCGTCTGACCTTCCCAGTGTCCGATCGAGTCGCCGAGCGGCGTAGGCCACAGGTCGTCCTTGCCAGGATGCGCTCGTCGATCGGTGTAGATGTGTCGAACCTCACCGTGATCCATCACGAAGAGCGTTTCCTCGGGGGTCACGACGACCTGGAAGATCATCACCCCCTCCATGATGTTGGGAAAGCTCCTGACGTACTCGGGCGCGCCCTCGCCACATCCCTTGGGGACGACATCGGTTTGCGCGGCCTTCGCCGCCACAAGTGCAGTCTGGTACCTCTGCTCCCATTCCGGGTTGTAAGGGGGATGTTCTGTCAATTTCAGGTTGAAGCCGAACTTGGTATTGCATATACCTGAGGCGGTAGTGCAGGCCTTCGAGATGGTGGTCTCCCACAGACCTGTCCAGTTGGGAAGTCGCGCAAAGGCCTGCACCCGCCGCGGCGAGTTGGGCGCGGCATGGGCAAAGGATGCCGCGAGCAGCATAACGATGCTGAAGCACGTTGCCCGCCTCATGGCGCATTCCCCGTCATCGGTTTGCCAAGCGTTGCACCATCTGGCCCCATGGCGGACAGGAAGTGTGCACCCGGGGATCCATCGCGCATGGGATGGACGACGAGGGTTACCTTGTCACCGGGCTTAACTGTGGCGGGCCTCCAGCCGCTGCGATAAAGCTCTGCCGTAGAGCCCATCTCCACGCTCCACTCCTGAGTGACACCGTCCTTCGGCACGAGAAGCTGAATCCAGCAATGCGGATTGGACCATTGAAAGACCCTCACCGTGCCCTGCAGCGAATCGGTCCTCTGTGAATCATACATCGCACCCGAATGGTGGGCGCGCAGCGGAGCGGTCGCCATCAGGAGAAGGATGGCAACTAAGACGGAGCGCGACAGATGGGAACCGTGATTCATAAACACGCCCGAGGCCATGTCAGTGCACTGTAGCACCGAACCCTGCGCGACTCGCTCACGGCCTCGGGAGGCCGGGCATGTGGCAGCGCGGCAAAAGCTCCGTCAGTGACCGTGTCCGTGGCCCATGGCGCGGCCGTGTTGCAGAAGGTCGTGGATGGGATCAACCAGTGCCGATGAGAAGAAACCGAAAAGGCGGCCAGTCGAGAGCATCGCTTTTGGATCTATTCGTACACTATGCTGATGATTCCGGCGGACTGCTGGTCAACGGAATTGACGGTTTCAAAATAGATCGAAACCAAGGTTGCCGATCCGACTTTGGTGGTATCGACCGCTGCGTCGCAGTCAGCGGCGCTTATGCTGAGAAATGTTGCAGTTGCGGCCGGTAAGTTCAGCGTTGTACGGCCCTGATTGCCGATGCCATTTACGATGCCAGAGGTACCGACGTCGCTGACAACAAGTGTACAAGTGGGCGTCGCAACAACTCCGATAAAGTCGATCCTTCCATCTGATGCCAGTCCCGCACACGGCAGCGCCATTGCAATTGCAGCGCTGGTCCAAAGCATCCATGGCTTAGGCATATTACTAAGGGGGTCCGTTCGGACTTCTTCTTATGCCGACAGTATTTCATAAATTTGATGTGTTTGGATATGAGCCGTCGGGTAAGAGCCTCCAATCGCTGGTTGAGACGCCCGAGCCCTGCCACCGCTTACAGTCTGTGGCAGGGCTGTCCTTCGCCGGCTACTTGTATTCCTTCATTCGTTCGAAAGTCGCGTAGATTGCCATGGCGTGGCCATGCCCGAGGCCATGGACCTTCTTGACGTCCCGGGGCGTGTTGCCTGTCTTTGCTTTGATGTTGTCGCTGTACGCCTGAAATGACATGGATTTCTCTTACGCCGATCCGACGCAGTTAACCATCCACGGAATGTCGAACTTGTCGGTACACATTCCGAACCCGGGCGACCAGAATGTCTTCTGAAATGCCATCTGCACCTTCCCGCCTTCTGCCAATCCATTGAACATGCGCTCTGCCGCCGCTGCATCCTGCGCCTGGATTGACACGCAAAATCCCGAAGGCTGTACCTTCTTTCCCTGTGGGTGGTCCGCCCCCATCAAGGTCCCTCCGCCTGGGAACTCCAGCGTCGCGTGCATGATTTTGTCTTTCATCTGCGTTGGAACCTTGTCCGCCATCGGGGATTCTCCCTGAGTCATCATCACCGTGATCCTTCCGTCGAGCGTTTCCGCATAGAATTCGAATGCAGCTTTGCAATTTCCATTGAAGCCGAGGTGGGTAGTGACTTGCATTGGTCGTGTCTCCTTCGATCTATCGACGAAACGGGAACAGTGCGCGCAGGCGCTCGTCCCGCAAATAGAGCCCGCCCCAGGCGATGAGCCCAAAGTAGACCCCGAACAGAATTGAGCTGAACAACGGGTCTTCGATCCTGACCTTGCTCGCCACGGCACCCCCGTAAAACCCAGTCAGAAGCACAGCACCCAGGATGGCAGTGCGGGGGACCGCGTACAAAATGGTGCACAGCAGAGCAATGACACCGATGGGCCGGATCGCGTCCACCGGGTACCCGATCTTCGTGGTCGCATCCACCACGTGAGATTCGAGGGCGAGTTTGCCGCCGGCATCGAATAGCATGAATGCAATCGCAAGGATGCTTAGCGTCCAGCCGATGCGGGTCGGTACCTTCGAACTTGCTACAGATTCAGTGTTGGGTGACATACAGGGCCTCCTATTGATTCTCCATGGAACTAGACGGTATAGTACCCAGGAAATATATTTCTATCACACACAGTACCGTACTGTCTAGTACCTGCCGTGAGGGCGATCGCGATGAAATCCACCGAAGAGGGCCGCTCCGCCCGGAAGCACCGCGAGATCATCGAGGCGGCCACCGCCGTTTTTATGAAACAGGGGTACGAAGGGACCAGCATGGAACAGATCGCGGCCAAGGCCGGGGTGTCCAAGCAGACGGTCTATAAGCACTTTGCGGATAAGGAGAGACTATTTTCGGACATCGTTCTTGCAACCACCACCCAGGTGGATATGTTGGTGGCCCTCGTCGCCGGTCCGCTGACAGAGACGCGTGCGCTAAAGAAGGACCTCTCGCTGTTGGGCCGACAATTCGTCACCTCGCTCATGGAACCCCAACTACTTCGATTGCGGCGCCTCGTGATCGCCAACGCCGATAAGATGCCGGAACTTGGCCGAACCTGGTATCAACAGGGGTTTGAGCGAGTGTTATCGACTCTGGCCTCCTGCTTCGGCGCTCTCGCCAAGCGCCAATTGCTCGAGCTAGAGGACCCGCTCCTCGCCGCTCACCACTTCGTCGGCCTGCTGCTATGGATTCCCGTGAATCAAGCGATGTTCACCGGAAATGATCAGCCCTACAGCAAGGTCGCGCTGGAGCGCTATGCCGATGCGGCGGTGAGCACATTCCTGGCTGCCTATGGCGCCGAAGCTACAGTCGCCGCCAAAGGGCACCGGTGAGATGCAGGTCCTTAGGAAAGGAAGAATCGTGGGCAGTCGTGCGGCGCGAGCTTGGGGTCAGAAACGCACTCTCATTTCAAATCTTTGCCGCGAACCAGGGCAAGCGGGTCGCTTCGAACTCTGGTAGCGCTTCGCAGCGCGCGGCGAGCGCGCTGAGAGTAGGGTAAGGACCGTCCTCGAGCGCGACCGCCTCCCGCAGAAGAGCCCATACACAGGTGAGCGTGATGTCCGCCTGCGTAAGATGTTCGCCCACGAGCCATTTACCAGGACGCTGGCGGTGCCGCCGCTCGATCTCGCCGAGCGCACCGTGCATCTGGCTGCGACAGCGCTGCTCCCAGGGCTCGTGGCGCTTCTCGGGCGGACGGGCGATGCGTTCGTTTATCAGTTCACGCCCCTTCTCAGCCGCCGCGATCGCAAGTGCCATGAACTGCAGCACCTGCCGCCTCGGTATCCCGTTTGTTGGCACGAGGGCGCGCTCCGGGCCTACCACCGAGTCGAGGTAATCGAGAATCGCCGCCGATTCGGTGAGGACCTCACCGTCATCGAGCACTAGGGTTGGAACCCGCCCGAGCGGACTGTAACTGCGAATTCTCGCGTGGTCTTTTCCCACTGACCAGTTCGCGTGCTCGAAGGCAAACCCCAGCAGCTTCATCGACACCGCGACCCGCCGCACGAACGGAGAGTCGAACATGCCTATGAGCAGGATGGCCACGGGCGCAATGTTATCAAATTGCATTTCGACAGGCTCAAACGCTGACAGTTGCGACAGTCAGCAGTGGAACCCGTACCGCCGAAAACAAGCATCCAACAAGGCGGCTGTCGACCACTGGCCGTCGCTGTCTTAAGTAAGCCGTGGGCGTTATCACGCGCAAATCTGTGACTCGCGCACGTAGAGAATGAGAAGTGCTGCATTAATCCACGATCGGTGCCCACGTAAGATCGGCCGGCCGATTTCGGACCTTACTGGTTTGTCGCAGGAGCATCGATATGCGTTGGGTAACATATTTAGCCGCAGTGGCCTGCATGGGCCTGAGTGCCTGTGGCGGCGTTGACAGCGGAATTGCGCAGGCCGTCACTAACGTCTACAACGGCACGGCGTCGGTCGGAGACTTCCTGACGCTCAGCGTAAACTCGACTGACCATACCATCACGTATTCGAACCAGACGAATGGCGACAGTGGCACCGTTGCCTACACCGTCAATTCCGATGGCTCGTACGCAATCGCCGATCCCAACGGCAACCTCGTTACCGCCTATGAAGTTCCAGGCTACGCCCTGGTCGTTCAAGCGCAGAAGGCCGGACCCGACCATGCGACGCCGGCGCTGATCATCGCTGTCGAGTCCGGCCCAATCTCGCTATCCGCGTTCGAGGGGAACACCTACAACTACATGCAGTTCCGCACGGCCTCTGGTGGGCTTGATGCCGGCTCGGTCTCGATTTCCTCCTCGGGCACGGGCAGTACCTCGAGCTACTGGCCCTTCGGCGCACTGAGCGCTATTAACGGCGGTCAGAGCGCGTACAACGCCGGTACCGTGCCGATCTCCTCGGCAGTCGCGGATGCATCGGGCACGTTTCTCACCCTCACCAGTGGCTCGGGAACAGAAACGATCTTCGGGACGGCCAACGGCATGTTCCTTGTGGACACACCCAATGGCGCGATCTTCGGTTTGCAGCAAGCCGCCTCCAAGGCGTTCGATCCGAGCGTCGCGGGCACCTACCACTCGATTTACTATTCAAAGGCCAACGCCAGCACCGGCGCAGGAAACGTCGAGGTTGGCACGCCGAATCTCGGCAATGCGACCGTGACGATTACCGCGGGTGGTTCGGTCACTATTACAGATGCCAGCGGCACGGTGATGGCGCAGGGCACGCTGGCGGCAGTCGCCGACACGCCCTACCTGTTCGGCGGTTCTCCTTCCCTCTCCAATCCATGCAACGGCCTTTTCACTTTCCAGACCACGGCTGGAGCGTTGACTCAGGATGTGTTTGTGAGCTTCCTCGGCCATACGGTAATGTTCTCGTCATTCAGCGCCCAACTGCCGTCGGTCCCAGGCGAGACCTACAGCTACTTCTACGGCGTTGGTCTGACGCAGTAGGGCCACCTCCCTGGACCGCGCCGAAAGGCCAGTCCGGCAGTCGTATCGGGCCATGCCGCCGTGGCCGCTCTATGGAATACTGTCGCCCCGTGCATCGGAATTTCCATCGTGGCAATTAAACCGGAGCGACTTCGACCAGGTGATGTCGTTGCCGTTGTGTCCCCATCCTGGGGTGGTCCTGCACTGTTCCCTGCCACCTATGAGGCTGGCCTCAATACGCTCAGAAGCTTCGGACTGGTTGTGCGGGAATACCCATCAACGCGCGCGGCGCAGGCATCTGTCGAAGAGCGCGTGAGCGACATTCATGCCGCGTTCGCTGATAGAAGCGTTCGCGCAATAGTGGCCTCTATCGGAGGCGAAGATTCCGTTCGACTGTTGCCCAAGCTGGATTCAAAGCTGCTCGCTGAGAATCCGAAAATCGTGCTGGGATACTCCGACACCTGCACACTTCTGGTCTACCTACGATCCTTGGGTCACGTGGCGTTTCACGGCCCAAGCGTCATGGGTGGCCTCGCTCAAGCCGCATCGTACCCGGGTGCCTTCCTCGATCAGTTCAGATCGATTCTGTTTGGCATTGCCAGTACTTTCGAATACCTGCCGTTTGGTGTTGCTTGCGATGGCTACGAGGATTGGTCGAATCCGCAGAATGCCGCTCGAACCAAGCCCCTTGTTGCCGACAGAGGCCCGCGCGTGATTCAAGGGCAGGGCCTGCGGCGCGGCGTGCTATGGGGAGGCTGCCTGGAAGTTCTGGAGATGGTGAAGGGGACACCATGGTGGCCGCGACCCGAAGCCTGGCGAGACGCCGTCGTGTTTATCGAGGGGTCCGAGGAAGTGCCCCCGCCCGAACTGTACAGTCGGGTGCTGCGATCATGGGGCGCAGCAGGGAACCTTGATCGAGTCGCGGCCCTGCTCGTCGGACGAGCGCGCGGCTACGACGAGTCCCGGAAGCAAGCGCTGGATGATGCCGTGAAGATCGCAATCAGTGTTGAAGCTCGTCGTCCCGATATGCCTGTAATAACCAATTGTGACTTCGGGCATACGGATCCCCAATGGATAATGCCGATGGGATGTATGGTCGAAGTGGACGTGCAGCGCAATCGGATCGCATTGACGGAGTCCGCGGTGATCTAGCGGCGCCGCGAGTCACCGTGACATCGGGGTTGCCGAGGGCAGGCCGGTAGCCAGTACGATCTGCAAAGCCTCGCCGGGCTTGAATCCCTTTTTCACCAGCGCGTCGTAAAGATTCCGCTTGAAGGTCGCAATGCTGTCGGCAGTCTCTGGTTTTTCGGCGATTTTCAATTGGGCCTGAATCATAGCTTCTGACATTCGCCCCATCATGGGACCCAAGGCACCCAGTGCCGTATCCATGGCTTTCTGTGCTTCTTCAGGCGTGGGCCTCGGTCGCTCCGCCGGCGTCTGAGCCAATGCAACAGTGGTAACCAAGAGCAGCGCGGCGCAAGTTCCGATTCGCATGTAACGCATGATTCCCCCCAGAGTTATCGCAACCAGATAGACGTATGAGGGTATCAATATCGGCAACCGGATCAAACGCCGCGCGCCTCGCGTAACGTATGGCGAAGTTACATTTGGTAACAGTCGCCCTCCGGTTCTCTTGGCGGCTGCGTCACGGGGTGATGTCGCGCACCATCTGCCGTGCCATCACAGCACGCTGCGTCTTCGATTGCTGGTCAGTTGCATACACGGATTTGAGGAAGGCCTGATCCCAATCGGTCAGGCCGGCAGACGCAGCCTGAGGGTCTGCGTCGAACAATTTCAGAATGGTCGGCGTATCGCCCAGGTGCGCGTCAGGCTTGATCTGCGTGAGACCGACCATTGACACGTAGTCTGCGAACTGTCCGATGGTGAGCCCGTTCAGTCGTGCCTGATCGACGATCACGAAGACCCGAAAAAAGCCATACACGATGTTCAACTGGATGTGACTGTTGTCCTTGGGTCCGGCCACTACGGCCAACTGACCCCACGTATCCGACGCCCCCGTGAAGTACCAGACCCGTGCCGCGCGCGGGGTGTTGATGAAAGGCTCGACGACAGACTGGGGGGCGCCGTTGGGATCATAGCGCCACGTGGCGCCGTTAAAGATTCCAAGGCGAGTGTCATTGTGATCGTTCCATTGTTCCAGGAGCCCTTTCGGATCGGCGGTCACCACGACGAACAGATTCGGGCCGCAGGATTCACCGGCTACCCGCACGCCGGCTGCGCGCGCTATTTCCGAGATGCGTCCGAGTATGAATTCGTCCTCCTGCTGTGGCAGGCCAATCACCGTCGGGCACATCGGGGTGTCCCATCGCGCGAGTCCCTCGCCATTCGCGAGGAGTGCGATCTGGTTGACAAAATTCCGCACGATGGGCGCAAGGTTGAGGCGCTTGGCCGTCACAGTGATTTCTTGGAGCGCCTGCGCCGTCGCTTCGACGCTGACCGTCGCCGATGCGACGAAGGCCACAAGGAGCACCAGGACTCGAGTACGCACGGGATGTCTCCGGAGAAGAAGGAAGGCCCACCCGAGACTACGTTTCGATCCACAGACTTTAGCACTCGCCTAGCCAGTGTTCCGTTATCTAATGATTAATGCTCGTTAACTCCATCCGCCACGTACACTACCGCCATGCGCCATCTTCTGCCCTTATCGGCGACCCTGTCATTGGCTGCGGTACTGTGTGCTTGCAGCCCCCAGGCAATTCAACAGCAGGTGACTGGCTCGCTGCAGGTCAACAGCACCAGCGCGGCGAACGGCGCATTGCCGGAGAGATCTGGTTGCAGGGGCTCTGGCGTGTCGCCGCAGATCTCCTGGAGCGACCCGCCGCCTGGCACAAAGAGCCTGGCACTGATCATGGATGACGTGGACGCGCCCGTCGGGCACCTTCATCGGCACTATTACGTACATTGGCTGGCATTCGACATGCCTGCCGACAGGCGCGATTTGAGTGAAGCCCTGCGAAGACAACCTCTGCCCGATGGCACGCAGCAGGGCAGGAACGACGCCCGTGAGTCCGGCTATTCGGGGCCCTGCCCGAACGCGGGATCAACGCACCACTATGTCATTTCGGTGTATGCGCTTGATAGCAAGCTGGGGCTGCCTGCGGACACCACCGGAGGACAGCTGCTGAGCGCGATTGATGGTCACATATTGGCGCGCGGTCAATTTCCTGTGACCTACACCCACTAACAGCGCGCCCCTTCAATCCTGCTTCGGATAGGTCGTCCCATCCCGGTGGCTGTAGCCGCTGGCGTCGGCGATCATGTCAATGTCCGGGTACGTGCAACGGTCCTGCGCGTCGGAATTTCCGATCTCGAGCACTTTTGCCGGTCGGTTGGATTTGTTCACCAGGTGATGACCATCGGGGTCGCCATGCCTGAAGGCGGCGCAGTCGCCGGCGCGTAATATTTCTTCGCCGGCGTCGGTGATCAGGGTCAACTCGCCATCCACCACCCAGACGAACTCGTCCTCATGGCTGTGCCAGTGACGCTGACTGGACCAGGCGCCCGGCTCGATGACGGTCAGGTTGACGCCGAACAGGGTCAGCCCCGCATGGCGCGCCAGCCGCTGGCAGGATTGGCCGCTGCAGGCAGTGTCGAAGGGACGCGGATAACTACTGCCGGTCTGCGCGGGCACGCAGCCAAGGTCGATCGTCTTCATAGGGTCTTGGCCTTTTTCCCCGATGCCTGCACGCGGGCCTTTACGATGCGTCGAATCAGCCCGTAAGGAATGGGTTTTTCGAATGGGAATTGCAGATTACCTTTGGGGCCCGCGTAGGGCTTCACGGCTTTCATCAGGCTAAGGTCCCCGCGCACCGGAGGAAATAAGCCGATGTGCTTCTTGAAGGCCGCGAAGTAGACCAGGATGCCGTTCAGCCTGAGCGCGGGCATGCGATAGCTGATGATTTCCTCGGCGTCCGGTGCGGCCGCTTTGACCGTTTGGCGAATCTTCCGCAGAACGACCTGAATCTCAGGCGCAAAAGCCGCGATGTATTCGTCCACTGTTTCGGGTCTGGTTGGTGTCGGCATGAAGAATCCTCGCTCAAGCTCTCAGCCGCGAACGTTTATCGCATATCCGCCATCGACCGTGAGCTTCGCGCCGTTGATGTAGGCCGCGCGGTCGGAGGCGATGAACACGACAGCGTCGGCAACCTCGCGCATGGTGCCCCACCGGCCCGCGACGATGCCCCAGTCACGACAGGTTTCATCGAGGAACTGCTGCTTGGGCAACTGGCGTTGCCGAGCAGCGTTCTGCGCCCAGTGTTCGCGCCATTCGGTGGCGATGAGCCCGGGAATCACAGCGTTTACCGTGATACGCGCGGCCGCAAGGTCTGCGGCCAGATATGCAGTGGCGTGATTCATCGCCGCGTTGTTCAGGCCATGGGTCAGCGCGGACGTGAGCACGCTTGAGCCTGCGATGCCGCTGATGTTGATGATGCGCCCCGTGCCGTCCGTGGGCATGCGGGGAATCATTGCCTGGGTCACGCGTAGCATGCCGAGCATCTTGGTGTCGATGTCGTCGCGCCAGTCCGAATCCGGCCATTGGATCTGACGCTCGGGTCGTTTGATCGGGCCGCCGGCGTTGTTGACCAGGATGTGCAACGGGCCGAGTTCAGCGCGGGCGCGTTCGACCGAGGACGCCACCGCTGCGGCGTCACGGATATCCGTCGGTAGCGCGAGCACGGCGATGCCCGTGGCGGCGCGTATTTCATTGGCTGCGGCCTGCAGCGCCGCCTCGGTGCGTGCCAGCAAGGCGAGGCGCACACCTTCTTCGGCGAGGCCGAGGGCAATGGCCCTGCCGATGCCTTTGCTGGCGCCGGTAATGAGCGCGGCGCGTCCCTTCAGTCCCAAATCCATCTACAGTGTCTCCTCACTCTGTGACTTGGCCGGGTATCCAACGAGCAGGCCAGGAAGCACGGCGGCGAGCAGGAGTTTTCGCATGGGCTTTTTCCCCGGGGTCAGAACCTTGTGAAAGATAGCACGGGCGTGCAGCGGGCCAATTGCGGATGCCTGCCCCAGAGCGCCATGATGAGGCAAGTCGAGCGGGTGTAAGGTGGAGCGGCATGGACATTCGGACGCGGATCGCAGGGGCACTTGGCCTGCTGCTTTGTTGTGCATCTGCGGCGGCGGTCTCGCCGGCGGCCGGCACCGACGAGGTGCTGTCGTTGCGCCCCCAGGGCGAAGGGGAGCTGCAGCTGCAGTACGCGCGCGACGTCGCCGGCCAGGAGCTGCAGGCGGTCAGCGTCGGACTGGCCCAGGACTACGACTACTTCACGGACCAGCGGGGTCTGAGGCTCCATGACTACAAGTTCCGGCGAATCTACACGGTCGATCCGGCCCAGCACTTCACGAACGATTCGCTGTACGCCGAAGTCTGGTTCCGAGTCGCGGAGATGGAGAACCGGGTGCTGTTGCGCAAGGCCATGCAGGCCGCCCAGTTACCGATGGACAAGGCCCCGGCTTCACAGGATCCGTTCTGGATGGAGAGTGATCTGGGTGTGGTGTCGGAGAAACTGCCGCGACAGTCGGTGCAGCGTGGCGATACCGATGGGCGCATACGCTGGCTGGAGGGTGACGCGGAAGTCGTCGCGGTGCGTTACGACGCCGAACCGGTGCCTGAGGCCGTCCGCGGGGGACTGCGCCGATTCTGGGCCACCTTTGCGAAGTTGCATCCCTTGATTGCCGATGACCTTGCGGCCAGCGGCAAGATGCCCCGGGAGCTTTGGGTCATGACGCAGCGCCCGGGTAAGGAGCCGGCCGTCACGCACTGGAAGCTCACGACCCGCAATTGGCGGCCGCAGGCACAGTTGCCACTGCCGCCGCACCTGACCGCGATGCCGACGGCGTCGCGGTCCGCGGCTGTGTTCCCGGAAATATTTGCGCAGCTGTCACGGGAAGTCGCCAACCACGCGGCGCCGCCCGCCCAGGATGTGTATGTCGCAAGGGCGCAGGCCGCCCTCGACCGCGGCGCGGGTCTTGAGGCAATGATCTCGGTGATTGAGATGAATCTGGCACTGGGGCACGCCGCCGCGAACTGCACGGCAGGTGACCCGCGCATCTTCTGTGTGCTTGCCGCCAAGGCCGGTCCGTTGGTCAGGAGCGACCCTCGCTACGCCGTAGCATTCGGTCGCCAGTCGCCCGATATCACTGACCGGCCGCAGTTCGACAGCCTGCCGAATGCCTATGTCCTGCGCTTGCTGTGGGCTACCAGGCCTCCCGGCAAGGGCGTCGCTCGCGAGGACACCGAGCGCGATCTGTTGGCGGCTCTGCAGTCGAGTCCGGTCGCAAACTTCACCAAGGATACCGGCGACTTCTATGCCGGCGGCTGGGAGCCCTTTGCCGCCTGGCAGGTCTGGGACCTGGGACGCCTGATGGCGGGCCATGTACCGGATGATCTGCTGCACCAGATCGACTCCCTTGAGGACCAGCTTTATGTCGGCGTGCCCAGCCTGTTTTGAAATTGCTGGGGGACCCAGATCTGTGCTATCCGCGGCCGCGCTATTTTGTTGTGCGCTCGCCGCTGGAATGCCGCCGGCGTTGGCCTCTGACTCCTCACGCAGCCACGCGCCCCCCATACTCATGACCTACTGGTCGGATAATACGGCCAGGTTCGCCGGCTACCCCGTGCCCGGCAGTGTGGCTGCATCCGGTTCCGCGCAACCGAACCCGCGGATGCAGCGCCAGCTGGATGCCATCAATGTGCTGGCGTATGCCTTTCTCAAGGTGGACGCGGGCGGCGAGGTGTACTTCGGCAATCCGGCCGTCGACCTGTCATCCGGCGATTTACAGCAGTTCTGCCGTCAAAATCCTGCCGCCTGTCCGGGCGCCGGCCCTGCCTCGGCCGGCAGTTTCGCAGCCTTTGCGCACCTTGATAATCGCGCTCACACGCTGCAGAAGATCATTTCCATCGGTGGTGCGGACAGCCAGTCCTCCTTGGACAATGCCCTGGGACATGCGGCGCAGTTTGTCCGCACTGCTGCCTCACTCATTCGCGCCTATCACCTTGGTGGCATCGACCTGGACTTTGAGCCTGACGAATTCTTTGGCCCAGGGCAGGGCGAGCAGTACGCCCAGCTCGTCGCGTCCTTGCGGCAGGCGCTGGGCCCGGCCGCGTTCATCAGCATCGAAGTTCCCGGGGATCGGGAGACGCTGCGCAGTATCGACTGTCCGGCCGATACGCGGTGCCGCGACTACCTTGCGCTCATTGCCGCGAACGCCTATGTCTCACTCATGGGGTACAGCTACCACAGCCCCGATTATCCCGGCGCTGTCACCGCTAACGACTCCAATCTCTATGCCGATCCGGATGAGCCGCTGCTGCCGCGGTTCTATCATGTCAGCGACAACGACGCGGTCCAGTATCTGACATACAGGGGCGTACCGACCGAGAAGCTGCTGCTCGGCGTACCGGCATATTTCATCTCCTATGGTGGAGTCGCTGCGCCGGCGGATGAAGACGGGCTTTATCAATCCTTCGATCGCTCACAGTCGGTGGCCTACGATCTGGGCTCCAAAGCCGTGGGCAGCTATCGGGCCGCACAGCGGTTGCTCCAGTCCGGATTCGTGCCGCACCGGCTGCTGATTGGCGGCAAGCTCAGCGCGGTCTATGCCTACAACGCGTCCCTGCGGCAGTGGATCAGCTATGACGATGCGGATTCCATTGCCGCCAAGGCCGACTATGTCATCGCCAGACATCTGGGCGGCATGATGATGTGGGAGATCGGGGAGGATGTGCCGCTGGACAGCCGGCAATCTCTGCTTGGCAGCGCGCACCGGGGGCTATTCGGAGGCGAGCCTTAGCCACTGGCCCATTGCAATTCCGAGCTTAGTGTATTAGTGTCTCAATACACATGGAGTCAGACGAGCTTGTCATCCAGCCCGGTTCCACCGAGCCCATCTATCGCCAGATCGCGCAGCAGTTACGCCGCCTGATCGCCAGCGGCCGGTTGTCTTCGGGGGACGAGATTCCCTCGGTGCGCGACGTCGCGGGGCGGCACGCAATCAATCCCATGACCGTTTCGCGAGCGTACGGGCAGCTGGAGCTCGAAGGGCTCCTGGAGCGACGGCGCGGCAAGGGCATGGTGGTGGCGCCGGCACGCGGCCGTGCGCAATCCACCGATCGGCGCCTGCAGCAACTGCAGCCGCTGCTCGAGGATCTGTCGCGTCAGGCGCGTGAACTCGGACTGCCCGCCGACTCTGTCATCGAGAAACTGCGAGCGCTGTGGGAGACAGATTGATGAACGCCATGAGTGTGCCCAAGACTGCTCAATCTGACGAACCGCCGGTGATCTGCCGGAACATTGTCAAGCGCTTCGGTGGCCGCAAGGTCCTCGATGATGTGAGCTTCTCGATACCCAAGGGAGCCGTGCTGGGTCTCATCGGGCGCAATGGCGCCGGCAAGACCACCCTCATGCGCATCCTGGTGGGACTGCTGATGCCGGACGCAGGCTCCGCCCTGCTCCTCGATGAACCTGCGATGCAATTGACTGACGCTGCGAAATCCCGGCTGGGATATGTGCCGCAGCAGCCGCAGTCCCTTGGCTGGCTGACCGTAGAAGACATGCTGAAGTTCGTGGGCAGCTTTTACCCGAGGTGGGACCATGAGTTCATGTGGAATTCCCTGATGCGCTGGGATATTCCGCCCTCAAAGCGGCTTGCAAAGCTCTCGCCCGGCGAACGGCAGCGGGTCGCGCTGATTCGCGTGCTGGCCGCCTGCCCCGAACTGCTGGTCCTCGATGAGCCCGCATCCGCCTTGGATCCCGTCGCACGGCGTGACTTCCTGCGGGACATCGCGCTGCGGGCCGGGGAGGCCGGCACCACCGTGTTGTTCTCCACCCACATTGTTTCGGATCTGGAGCGGGTCGCTTCCCACGTCTGCTTCCTGCACGAGGGCAAACTGCTGCTCGATACCGCAATGGATGACTTGAAGGAGACGCATGCACGATTGAGTCTGTCGCGGGAGGCCGCCGCGACCTTGAGTCAGCGCCTACCGGGCGAGATCGCGCGCCGCCGGCGACCCGATGGCGGAGTATCCATTGTGCTGACGCGCAAGGATCTTGGTTCATGGCCGAGCGCCGCCACGACCAGCGGCGGCACGCTTGAACCGATGAATCTCGAGGACCTGTTCATTGAAGTGACGGATCATCCTGGCGCCGCGTGGTTTCGAAAATGACGCGCTGGGTGCGGCCGGCCGCCGTCGCGATCCTCACGACACCGATTCTGCTGGTGATGCTGTTGCTGGTGGTGTGTCTATGGGCTTCAGCCGCCGAGATCTATTGGGCCGTGCTGCAGGCGCCCCACCATGGCGAGACAGCCGCCTTCGTGCTGGCTGGCGTGGATGTGGTGTATGTCTGGCTGCTGGTGTTCTTTCTGCTGGTACTTTTGCAGGCCCTGGAGGAGCTGCGAATTCCGCGGTTGCGCCAACTGTTCGCCACGGCGCTGCTTTTGATCCTCGCATTCGTTTTCGTGGCGCCGTGCGCCATCGTGTGGTCGCTGGGCGGAGCCGCACCGGATGTCTTCATGATCGCGATCGCATCGGTTGCGGGCACGGCGGGCGCGCTCCTGTGGCGTTTGGGCCATCGAGCGCGCGGGGCGCCGGATGCGGGACTCAATGCAAGGACCGTGACCCCCTCGGTGGCGGCACAACGCCCGCAACCCTGGCGGGCGGTGCGCCTGGCGCTCGGCGCCCCTTATGCGCCGGCGTCCTGGAAGCGGCGTGTGATGGAGCTGGCGTTACTGTGCGCGGTACTCGCGGGCGCACCGCTGCTGGTGTGGTGCTTTGAAAGCTCGCTCAATCCTCGGGGCTTCCGCATTCTGTTGCAGGTCGCGGAGTTCATGAGCTTCGTGATCGCAATCGGGTTGTGCTGGATATGGCCGTTGGTGCGTGTCGTGGTGCTGTTTACCTCCCGCAGCGGCGCATTGACGGAGTTGGCACTGCTGCCCGGCCAGGGCAGCAGCAGGCAGCAGCTGCGACGCCTTTGTCTGGTTGCCCTCAGCGTTCCTGCGGGTGCGCTGCTGGTGTTACTGCTCCTGGCACTGGGCGTGGTCGCACTGGATCATCCGCCGCAGGCCGCGTATGTGAAAGTGGCGCTGGAATTCCTGTTGATTCCGCTGTGTACGCTGCCACCTCTGGCTGGCCGGCTGAACAAGCCGCATGGGCCCGCCGCCTGGGGTGGAGCCATCGTCATGTTTTCTCAGACCTGGACGTGGTTCATCGTGTTCTGGACGGCCAATCCGGAAAGTTGGCATGGCTTGCCTGACCTCATTCACTGGCTGATTTTGGCGGTCATTGTGGTAGCCGTGATGGTTATGGTGGGCCTGACAGTCTTTTCGCTGCGGAAACTCGCGCAGCGGCCGCACCCTTTTTTGGAAGTTTCCCCATAGGTTTTGGTCGGAAGCGGTTTGAAGAATGCCGCTACAGCCCCCATAATCCACGCTCTGTCGCCCGCAGCGGCCCTTGGCCGCCATCAAGAGGACCGGATTATGGATGTCGAGGAAAAGATCAAGGCCGAGCTCAACTCGGCACCCGTGGTGCTGTTCATGAAGGGCACGCCGGATTTTCCGCAGTGTGGCTTTTCCGCGCAGACCGTGGCGGCCCTGAACGCGGTGGGCGCGCAGTTCAAACATGTGAACATATTCGAGGAGCCGGAGCTGCGCGAGGCACTGAAGCGCTACTCGAACTGGCCCACCTACCCGCAGCTGTACGTGAAGGGTGAACTGGTGGGCGGTTGCGACATCGCCCTCGAGATGTACCACAGCGGTGAACTGAAGAAACTGCTGCAGGACAGCGGCGCCGTCGCCGCCTGATCAGCAGGCGTCAGGCTTCGCTGACGCCCGGTTCGACCGCCCCGTTGTCGAACCAACCTAACTGCGTGGCCCGGTCCTGGGCCGCCGCATAGGTCGTCTGCATGTGGTTGCAGACAAAACAGAACACATCGGCTGTGCGCTCGGCGTCATAAGACGCCGAGTGCGCTGAGCTGGCATCCCACTGGATGCCGGCGACGGCGACGGCCTTGGCGAGCACCGTCTGGCCCAGGGCCGCCCCGGCCAGTGTCGCGGTGTCGAAGCAGGAGAAGGGGTGGAAGGGATTGCGTTTGATGTCGGTGCGTTCCAGCGCCGCATTCAGGAAGCCCAGGTCAAAGGCCGCGTTGTGACCCACCAGGATGGCGCGACGACAGTCGAAGCTCTTCAGCTGGTGGCGAACTTCCCGGAAGATGCGCTGGATCGCCTCGCGTTCCGGCAGCGCCGGGCGCAGCGGATGATAGGGATCGATGCCGGTCACGCTCAGTGATGCCGGATCCAGCCGCGCCCCGGGGAAAGGCTGCACGTGAAAGCTGTGTGTGACACCTCGCGACAGCGTACCGCTGGCGTCCATGTCGATGAACACCGCGGCGATCTCCAGCAGCGCATCGGTACGCGAGTTGAAGCCGCCGGTCTCAACGTCGACGACGACGGGCAGAAAGCCGCGGAAACGACGGCTCATGAGCGCGGCGGCGGCGGTTCGCGTGGCCTCGTCCTCGCTCACTGGGCGGCGCTCTCGAGCATGCGCCAGCGCACCATCTCGCCCGCCCGCAGCGGCACCAGCGTCTCCTTGCCGAAAGCATAGCTGTCTGGCACCTGCCAGGGTTCCGGCACCAGCGTGATGAAGTCCGGATTGCGCGGCAGGCCGTAGAAATCAGCGCCGAATTCCGACGCAAAGCCTGGCAGCAGCGGCAGCCGGCCGACGCCGTCAAAGACTTCCGCGTACAGCTCGATGGCGGCGTGGGCGCTGAAGATCCCGGCGCAGCCGCAGGCTGCTTCCTTGGCGTGGCGCGCATGCGGGGCGCTGTCGGTGCCCAGGAAAAAGCGCGGATCGCCGCTGGTGGCGGCATCGATGAGCGCCGCACGGTCATCCTCGGTCTTGAGCACGGGCAGGCAGTACAGATGTGGCCGGATACCACCGGCAAGCAGCGCATTGCGATTCAGGAGCAGATGCTGCGGCGTGATGGTGGCGGCCACGCCGGCGCGGGCTGAACGCACGAATTCGACGGCCCTGCGGGTGGTGATGTGCTCGAAAACGATGCGCAGTCCGGGGTGGCGCACGCACAGCGGCAGCAGCACCTCATCGATGAAGCGCGCTTCGCGGTCAAAGACATCCACCTCGGCGCCGGTGACCTCGCCGTGAACCTGCAGCACCATGTGCAGTTCGCTCATCCTCTCCAGCACCCGCCGGATGTTGCGCAGATCCGTGACTCCGGACTCCGAATGGGTGGTGGCGCCGGCCGGGTAGAGCTTGAAGCCGGCGATGCCGGCGGCCCGGGCCCGCGGCACTTCCTCAGGCGCAGTGCCATCGGTCAAGTACAGCGTCATCAGCGGCTGGAAGCCTGATCCGGCCGGCAGTGCGGCCAGAATCCGCTCACGGTAGGCCAGCGCCAGCTGCGTAGTGGTCACCGGGGGCTTCAGATTGGGCATGACGATGGCGCGGCCGAAGCGCGCCGCGGTGAACGGCAGCACCGCCGCCAGCGCCGCGCCGTCGCGCAGGTGCAGGTGCCAGTCATCCGGGCGCCTGAGAGTCAGCGTGGTCATCGCTGGGCCTTCCCCGGCGGCAGCGGCAATTTCCCGCCGCGCAGCAGCTCCAGCGTGTAGCGCACCCCGAAGCCGGTGATATCGGTGTTGACATGGGCAAGACCGCCACTGCGCACCGCGGCCGACAGGTCCATGTGGATCCATGCCGTGGCTTCGGGTACGAAACGTGACAGGAAGCGCGCGGCCAGGATGTGGTCCGCCTTGCTGTCCGGAGTGCACTGCATGACATCGGCGATGCGACTCTCCAGCTCCGCATCGTAGTCGGTGTCCAGCGGGAAATTCCAGACGCGCTCGCCGCTCGCCTCGCCGGCCGCGAGTGCCTTCGCAGCCAGCGCCGGCGGCCGCACGAAGATGCCGCTCATGCGCTCACCCAGGGCGACCACGCAGGCGCCGGTGAGCGTCGCGTAATCCATGATGAGGGCTGGCCGGGTGCGCCCGGCCAGCGCCAGGGTGTCGGCCAGCACCATGCGGCCCTCGGCGTCGGTATGGATGACCTGGATGCTGGTGCCATTGACCGCGCTCACCACATCCTGCGGCACGTACGCCTCAGGACCGGTGCGATTGTCGGTGATGGCGAGCCAGGCATCCACGGCCAGCGGTGAGCGCTGTTCGGCGAGGGCGCACAAAGTCGCCAGCGCCACGGCGCTGCCGTTCATGTCCGTATGCATGTCGAGCATGCCGCGGTGCGCCTTGAGGTTGGTGCCGCCGGTGTCGAACAGTACGCCCTTGCCCACCAGTGCCAGCTCGACACGGCCACGGTGACGCGCAGGCCGGTAGCTCAGATGCGCGATGCCGGCGGTACGCCGGGCATTGCCCTGGGACACCGCGAGAAACGCGCCCGCGCCCAGGCGTTTCAGGACGGCTTCAGACAGCCAGCGGAACTTAAGTCCATGGCGGCGCGCCAGTTCGCGCAGCACCCGCTGATAGCCGCTGGCATTGAGCTTGTTGGGCGGCAGGGCCGTGAGCCAGCGCGCCAGGCTGTTGGCCCTGGCGGCGATCTGGATGTGCTGCAGATCCAGTGCACCGCCGACCACGATGACCTGTTGCAGCCTGGCTTCGCGCTTGCGTGCGGTGCGAAAGCTCGGCATGTCAAAGGCGCAGGCAAGGGTGGCGCTGAGCAGCGCTTCCAGCGCGCGCTCCTGGACCCCGTTTTGCACATCCGGTGCAGCCAGGGCGAGCGCGCCCCGGACGCAGCTGCCCAGTTCGCGCACCATGCGGCCGGCGAGCGACAGGACTTCAAAGGCACTTGCATTGCGCGGCACCACTCCCAATATGAGTCGGGTCGAATGCACATTACTGAGGTTGATGCTGCGGACACTGCCGGCAGTGGGACCGGACTTTTGGGCGTCGCCGCGGCGCCCCGCGGGGAGCCTGCGGGCGTACATCTGGCTCCACAGCGGCGCATGCGGCAGTGCTGAAAACACCGCCGGGGCAGTATCTGTGGCAACGATGACTAGTATGGCATCGAGGCGGTCGGCGGCCCGCGCCGACAAACGCCCCCGGCGCTCGATTCTGGGGGGCGCCTGAGCCGGCAACAGCGATGTTGAGCGAGATGTCATGACCGGATTGCGCAGATTGAGGGCAGCGTCCCGGAAAGGGCCCCGTTCCGCCATGCTTGCTTGACCGTCGCCAGTGAAATCCGGATCATTACGCAGCTTGATTCATCGCGATTTCACGCGCAGTCCAATTGCGCATCCTAGCACAGCATCCGTTCGCGCCCGCGCCTGCGGGCCTGCGAATTGAGAGCCGCCATGACGGAACTTCCCAAATTGCAAGATCTTGACCCGACTGAAACCCAGGAGTGGCTGGAGTCCATTGACTCTGTCCTCAAGACGCACGGTGCGGAGCGTGCGCATTTTCTGCTGGAGCGTCTGATCGACCACACGCGCCGTTCGGGCACGTATCTGCCGTTCAAGCCCAATACCGCCTATGTCAACACCATTCCGGTAACTCGGGAAAAGGAATACCCCGGGGATCGCGCACTGGAGCGGCGCATCGAGGCGTACCTACGCTGGAACTCGGTGGCGATGGTGCTCAGGGCCAACAAGGTCTCCTCCGAGTTCGGCGGGCACCTGGCGAGCTATGCGTCCTCGGCCACGTTGTACGAGGTGGGCTTCAATCATTTCTGGCGCGCGGCATCGCTTGAACATCCCGGCGACATGGTGTTCATGCAGGGGCATTCCTCGCCCGGCATTTATGCGCGGGCCTTTCTGGAAGGCCGGTTCT
Organism: Steroidobacteraceae bacterium; assembly: GCA_049792815.1. Lineage (GTDB taxonomy): Bacteria > Pseudomonadota > Gammaproteobacteria > Steroidobacterales > Steroidobacteraceae > DAIDKA01. Next base: position 74,321 of record JBARBG010000136.1, read on the forward strand.
CCGAAGACCAGTTGAACCGCTTCCGCCAGGAATCCGAAGGTCCCGGAGTGGGCCTGTCCTCCTATCCGCATCCGTGGCTGATGCCCGACTTCTGGCAGTTCCCCACCGTGTCCATGGGCTTGGGACCCATGATGGCCATCTTCCAGGCGCGCTTCGTGCGCTACATGGAACACCGCGGCCTGGTGCCGGAGACGGATCGCAAGGTGTGGTGCTTCCTCGGCGATGGTGAGACCGATGAGCCGGAGTCCATGGGCGCACTCACCATGCCGGTACGCGAGCAGCTCGACAACCTGGTGTTCGTCATCAACTGCAACCTGCAGCGCCTGGATGGTCCGGTGCGCGGCAACGGCAAGATCATCCAGGAACTGGAAGCCGCTTACCTCGGCGCCGGCTGGAATGTGATCAAGGTGCTGTGGGGCTCGCGCTGGGATCCGCTGCTCGCCCGCGACCAGAAAGGCCTGCTGCAGAAGGTCATGGAAGACACCGTCGACGGCGAGTACCAGAATTTCAAGGCCAAGGGTGGCGCCTACACGCGCGAGCATTTCTTCGGCAAGTACCCCGAGACCAAGGAAATGGTCGCCAACATGAGCGATGCGGACATCTGGGCCCTCAAGCGGGGTGGCCATGACGCCAAGAAGGTCTTTGCCGCGTACTATGCGGCGGCCAATCACAAGGGTCAGCCCACCGTCATTCTCGCGAAGACCGTCAAGGGCTTTGGCCTGGGTAAGGCCGGCGAGGGTCAGATGGTCGCGCACCAGCAGAAGAAGGTGGACGTCGAGGGCCTGCGGGCGTTCCGCGATCGCTTCGCGATGCCGGTATCCGATGATGAGCTGGCACAGCTACCGTACCTGAAACTGCCCGAGGATTCCGCGGAAGCCAAGTATCTGCACGGCCGGCGCAAGCTCCTGGGCGGTTATCTGCCGGCGCGCAGCAACTGCGCCCCGCCACTGGCGATTCCACCGCTGTCGGCCTTCGAGGCCATGCTCGAAGGCACCGGCGAGCGCGAAATTTCAACGACCATGGCCTTCGTGCGCATCCTCACCGTGCTGCTGAAGGACAAGAACATCGGCAAGAACGTCGTGCCGATCGTCCCGGACGAGGCCCGCACCTTCGGTATGGAGGGTCTGTTCCGGCAGATCGGCATCTACTCCTCGGTGGGTCAGCTCTACACCCCGCAGGATGCCGAGACCCTGATGTCCTATCGCGAGGACAAGAAGGGCCAGATGCTCGAGGAAGGTATCAACGAAGCCGGCGCCACCTGCTCGTGGATCGCGGCGGGTACGGCCTACGCCAATCACGGCATCAACATGGTGCCGTTCTCCCTCTATTACTCCATGTTCGGCTTCCAGAGGGTGGGCGACTTCCTGTGGGCCGCGGGCGATATCCAGGCGCGCGGCTTCCTGATGGGCGCGACTGCGGGTCGTACGACCCTTGCCGGTGAAGGCCTGCAGCACCAGGACGGTCACAGTCTGCTGCACGCCAGCACCATTCCGAACTGTGTCAGCTATGACCCGACGTTTGCCTACGAACTGGCAGTCATCATCCACGACGGCATGCGCCGGATGTTCGTGGATCAGCAGCGCGTGTTCTATTACATCACCGTGATGAACGAGAACTACGCCCAACCGGCCCTGCCCAAGGGCGCCGAGGAGGGCATTCTCAAGGGCATGTACCGCCTGCAGTCCGGTGGCAAGGGCAGGGTACGCGCGACCCTGTTCGGGTCGGGCACCATCCTGCGTGAGTGCATCGCAGCCGCCCAGATCCTGGAGAAGGATTACGGCGTGCCGGCCGACATCTATTCGGTGACCAGCTTCAGCGAACTGCGACGCGAGGCGCTGGATTGCGAGCGTCACAACCTGCTCAATCCGCAAGCCGTTGCCAAGGTGCCGTATGTGAAGTCCTGTCTCAAGGACATCGACGGTCCCATCATCGCGGCGACCGACTACGTGCGAACCATACCGGACCAGATCCGTCAGTGGGTGGAACAGCGCTATGTGACCCTCGGCACGGACGGCTACGGTCGCTCCGACAGCCGCGCGGCGCTGCGCCGGCACTTTGAAGTGGACCGCAATTTCATCGTGGTGGCGACGCTCAAGGCGCTGGCCGATGAAGGCAAGATCGACCGCGCAACGGTCGGCAAGGCCATCACGGCCCTGGGCATCGATCCGGCGAAGGCCGATCCTTTGAACTCCTGACCAACATCGAAAGATCAAAGCAAGAGAATCACCAGTGACTCGCGTCATAGAAGTGCGAGTGCCCGACATGGGCAACTTCAAGGACGTGGCCGTCATCGACGTCCTCGTCAAGCCCGGCGATGCCATCGAGGTCGACGGCCCGCTGGTCACTCTGGAAACCGAGAAGGCCACCATGGACGTGCCGTCCACCGTGGCTGGCACCATCCAGAAGGTCATCGCCACCAAGGGTGGAACCGTCTCGCCCGGGGATGTGGTGGCAACGGTGCAGGTCGCCGACGCGGCAGGCGCCACGGCCGCGGCACCCGGGGC
>JBARBG010000137.1:0-8130 GCA_049792815.1 Steroidobacteraceae bacterium
GGCGTCATACGTGTCACACTACCCATGTGACACTACTGCGCTTTACCCTGCGTCCCGGCCAGCCGATCGTCGAACAGCTGCTGTTCGCCGCCCAAAAGGCCTTCCTGAGCGGTGAATATCAGCCGGGCCAGCCCTTCCCGTCGGTGCGCGCGCTCGCGGCCGATCTGAAAATTCATCCCAACACCGCGCATAAGGTCGTTCAGCACCTGATCCAGGAGCGCTGGCTGGAAGTGCATCCCGGCATCGGCACGGTGGTCGCGGTGCCGCCCAAGGCACGCACCGGCGACCGGCAGCGGCTGTTGCAGGAAGAAGTCGAGCAGCTGGTGGTGGAAGCGCGCCGGGTGGGCGTGCGTTTGCAGGATGTGATCGAGGCAATCTCCACTGAGTGGTCAAAAATAGACCAGGCGCGCGAGGCCAACGAACCATGACCATAGAAATCCAGAATCTTCACAAGGCATTCGGTCGCCACGAGGCACTGTGCGGCTTGAGTCTTAGCGTTCCCGAGGGCAGCGCCTACGCGCTGATCGGCGCCAACGGCGCGGGCAAGACCACGACCATCAAGACCGTGATGAACATCATCCAGCCGACGCGCGGCACCGCGCGGATCCTGGATACCGATTCGCGCCGGCTCGCGGTGCCGCAGCTGCGGCAGATCGGCTATGTGTCCGAGAACCAGGATATGCCCGCACGCATGACGGTAGCGCAGTACCTGGACTATCTGCGGCCGTTCTATCCGACCTGGGACGGCGCTCTGGAGCGCTCCATCTTGAAGGAACTGCGGCTGCCGCTGGAACGCAGGGTAGGCGACCTGTCGCATGGCATGCGGATGAAGATGGCGCTGTCCTGCGCGCTGCCGTTCCGGCCCAAAGTGCTGATCCTCGACGAACCCTTCAGTGGCCTGGACCCTCTGGTGCGCGATGAATTCATGGAGCGACTGCTGCATCAGGCGGGGGAGATGACCATTCTGATCTCCTCGCACGAGCTGGCGGAAATCGAGGGCGTGACCACGCACGTCGGTTTCATCGACCAGGGCCGCCTCTTGTTCCAGGAATCAATGGCCGAGCTGTCGGAGCGCTTCAGACAGGTGCGCATTACCCTCGAATCACCCGGCGCTGTGCCGGCAAAGGCGCCGGATGGCTGGCTGCAGCCGACCCTCGCCGGCAACGTGCTGAGCTTCGTCGACTCACGGTTTTCAGAAAAAGCCCTGGCCGACAATATCGCGGCACTGTTCACGGGCGTGAAGAGCATCGATGTCGAGCCCATGGCCCTGCGTTCCATTTTCACCACGCTGGCGCGTGAATCACGTAGAGGCAGCGCATCATGATCTGGCATATCTTCAAAAAGGACGCACGACTGTTGTGGCCGCTGGCGGCATTGGTTGCGGCGTTGCATGTGTGCGCGGCGGTTCCCCACTACCTGGTGGATCACGGCCGAGGCTCCTTCCAGATCGCGCTCATGGGTGAGCTGCTGTCGGCCCTGGCGATGCTCGCTTTGGCCGTGGCGGTGGTCGTCGCCATGCATCAGGACCCTATCCCGGGTACCCGCCAGGACTGGCTGATACGGCCCGTCCGGCGCCTCGACCTGGCGCTGGCCAAGCTGCTCTTTATTGTGCTGATGGTGCAGCTGCCAGTGTGGCTGGTGGATACCGGCATCGCGCTGGTCTATGGCTTTGCCCTGCCCGCGGCAGGTGTCGCGGCGGCCGAACGTAATGCGCAGGTATTCTGCGAGTTTGCGCTGCCCGCGATGATGATTGGCATCATCACGCGCACCTTTGTCGAGGCCTTTATCCTCGCGGCCATCGGACTCGTCGTCTATATGGGTGTCTTCATGGTCGGCCTGTCGCTGCTGCTGGGCGTCAAGGCGACCCTCGGGAATTCCGGCGTGGTGTGGATGTTCAGTGCGGCCTTCGACGTCTTCGCACTGGCCGGCGCTGCATTGATTCTCACGCTTCAGTACTCAGGACGGCGTACCACACTCGCGCGCTGGCTGGTCGGTGTGGGGGGCGCGCTGATCATTGGCTTTGCCTGGCTCCCGTGGCCGGTCGCCTTCAGTCTCCAGACAGCGCTGTCTGCCGAGCCGGGGGCCGCCCATGCGGTTGCCATGGCTTTCGATCCCCAGGCGGGACGCTACCGGCTGCCACTGGGTGCCGCGCCGAACGTTACTTCGGCGCTGTATCTGCCGCTGAAATTCACCGAGCTGCCCGCCGACTCAAGCGTGCTGCTGGATCGGGCTGACGTGCGGATCAGCGGAGCGGATGGAACGACGCTCTACCAGGGAACATCCAATATCAGTGTGGATGGCCAAGGCTCGATGCTCGATGCGCAGTTTGAGGTACGAGCCGGTCGCGCCGGTGACCCGATCCCCGCCATTTTCCAGCGCATCTACCTGCCCGCTGATGTCTACACGCGGCTGGCCAATCGCCAGGTACGGCTGGCGGTCGACTATTCACTGACTATGTTCCGCCCGGCCGGGAGCTATACCCTGCCCGCCGTCGGTGCGCACCAAACCCTTGCCGGTCTTGGACATTGCCACACCTCGATCGACGCGGAGCGCGATGACGTGGGGATCCAGTGCATGAGCACCGAACAGCAACCTTCGTGCTTTTCAGGTTTTCTGCAACATCCCGCGACGGGGTTGCGCAATCCGGAGTCGCATTTCTGCTTTCCCAAGTATGATCCCGCCGTGCTCGGCAACTTCTGGCCTGACGCCTTAAGCCGCACCCGCGGCGAGTTCCGCTTCTTCGATCGGTCCGGAATGATTCGCTTCCCGGTGGATGGCCCAAAACTGGCGGGCGCCACGCTGAATATCACGGCCTTCGTGCCCCGTGATCACTTCAGCCGCCATCTCGATACTCCGCTCGTCAGGCTCGCAGACCTGTCGGGTCTTGCCACAGAGCCGCGCTGAAGGGCTTGCGCGACGGCCGCTAAGCGTCCGACACTGCCGCCCTGCGACGCAAGGGGGCGGCATGAACAAGCAGCTGTACGGCGAATACATCGCGGCCTTCAATCGCGACGACTTCGAGGGCTTCAGCAAGTACTACGCCGAGGATGTGGTGCTGCAGCTGGGCAACCGCAAGACCATTCATGGCCGCCGGGGCATCGTCGACTTCTACCGCGAGGTCAAGTCCAGGATCCGCGAGACCCTGGTCCTCCGCAATATTGTCGCGGATGAGGCTGGCCTCGCCGTGGAGGTGGCCACCGAGTTCCACGCCCTCGAGGACTGGCCGGATTTCATCGCTGGCGCCATTCGCAAGGGCGAAAGCATTCATATCGTGAGCTGGGTGTTCTATACCCTCGTGGACGGCAAGTTCCAGACCATACGCTCCACCCGCATCTGACTTAAGCTCCGGCATGGCGAACTATTTGAAGAGCTACGACTACATCATCGTCGGCGGTGGCTCGGCGGGTTGCGTACTGGCGGCGCGCCTGAGCGCGCAGACCGATCGCAGCGTGCTGCTGTTGGAGGCCGGCGGTCCCGATGACCACTTCCTGCTGCGCATGCCGTTGGGCTTCCTGCGCGCGCTGTTTCGCCCGGAGTTCTCCTGGGGATATTTCAGCGACCCGGAGCCGCACCTGGGCGGCCGGCGGTTGTGGCTGCCACGCGGCAAGGTGCTGGGCGGCTCAGGCTCCATCAACGGCATGTTCTACATGCGTGGGCACTCCAGTGATTTCAATGCCTGGGGCACTCTGGGTTGCACGGGCTGGAGCTACCCTGAGGTCCTGCCGTACTTCAGGCGCATGGAGACCAGCTGGCGCGGTGCCGGTCCCTACCATGGCGACGCTGGCCCGCTGCCCGTGACGCCGATCAATACCGCGAAGCTCTTGCATGAGCCGCTGATGCAGACCGCCGCCGCGGCGGGATTCAACGTGACGGAGGATCTGCACGCGCAGGTCGAGGAAGGCTTCGCCCGTGGTGAAGTGAATATCGACGGCCACGGCAGGCGCGCCAGCACCTCACGGGCCTACCTGCATCCGGTCATGGGCCGGGAGAATCTCAGCATCCAGATGAATGCGCTGACCACGAGGGTGCTCATCAGCCAGGGCCGTGCGACGGGGGTGGAGTATGCCCAGAACGGGCATAGGCACCGGATCTGTGCCGATCGCGAAGTGATTCTCTGTGGCGGCACCTACAACTCACCGCAGCTGCTGATGCTCTCGGGTGTCGGGCCCGCTGCGCAGCTCGAGCGCCATGGCGTCACACCGGTGGTCGATCTTCACGGCGTGGGCGCAAACTTGTGCGAACATCCCCACGTGCCCGTGGAATTTGCGGCACGCCGCCCAGTTACCTTTCTGAACGAGCTGCGCTTCGACCGCATCGCCGCCTCGGTCCTCCAATGGATGATGTCCGGCACCGGACCGTTGGCGACGCAGATCAACAGCTGCAATATAGTCATCCGCACACGCCCTGACCTGACACAACCCGACGTACAGCTCATGTGCAATCCCGTGCGCATGGACGCCAAGATCTGGTTCCCCGGCCTGTCTACCCGCCAGGAACACCGCATGACGGCAGGCGTCGTCGTCCTGCATGAAAAAAGCCGCGGCCGTGTGTCGCTGGCTTCCGCCAGTGCCACCGACGCGCCACGGATTCAATTGAACCTGTTTGCGCATCCGGAGGATCTGGAGACGGCGAAGCGAGGCATCGAGGCGGCCCGTCACATCTACCGCACCCGTCCGCAGGCCGACCTGGTGGCGCGGGAAACCGCGCCCGGATCCTCAGTGAAGACCGACGCGGACCTCGACGCTTACATTCGTGCCACGGCGAGCGTGACCCAGCACCCGGTGGGGACCTGTGCCATGGGCGTCGGCGCCGAATCGGTCGTGAGTCCCGAACTTAAGGTGCATGGCGTGTCGGGCCTGCGCGTCGTGGACGCCTCGGTGATGCCGACCATCGTGGGCGCCAATACCAATGCCGCCGTGATCATGATCGCGGAAAAAGCCTCCGACATGATACTGGACAGGGCGCCGCTGCCCGCGGGGTTAAGCTGAATGCGCCTGTACCTGGTACGACACGCCATCGCCGAAGAATCCGACAGCAGGCGCTGGCCCGATGATCGCCAGCGACCGCTTACGAAGACGGGCGCGCGTCGTTTCAAACGGGTGGCGGGGACACTGGTGCGGCTCATGCAAGCCGACGGCGCCGTGGAACGCCTGCTGTCCAGCCCGCTGGTGCGCGCCCTGGAAACGGCTGCAATCCTGCGTCGGGCCGGGCTGCCTGAATCCATCGAAGAGTCCGTGCTGGCGCCTGGCCGCACCGCGGCGCGCGTACTTGCGGTGCTGCGCGCCCATGAGGTCCAGTCAATCGTGGTGGTCGGTCACGAACCGGACCTGGGCCGGCTGTTGGCGGTATGCATTGCGGGCCCTGATGCGAAGCTCGCACTGCGTTTCCGCAAGGGGGCCGCGGCCTGCCTGTATTTTGCCGGCACGCCCCGCGTGGGTGAGGCGAGCCTGGAGTGGCTGCTGCCGCCCAAGGCGCTGCGCGCGCTTGAGGCCTAGCGCCGCGCGGCAGGCAGCCGCGCAGTGAGGTCGTAGGCGTCCGCTTGGGTCACCTGAACCTGCGCGAATTCACCGACCTTCAGTTTGCCGCCGTTGGCGATGCGCACCACGCCATCGATTTCCGGAGCGTCCGCGGCACTGCGCGCGACGGCGGTCCTGCCTTCGACACCATCAACCAGCACCTGGATGGTGGCACCGACGCGCCGCTGCAGGCGCTGCGCGCTGATGGCGGCGGCGAGTTCCATGAAGCGTTCGTAGCGTTCCTGCTGCAGCGGCGCTGGAACAGGGTCGCCCAGGGCATTGGCCGCAGCGCCATCCACCGGTGAATACTTGAAGCAGCCGACGCGATCCAGCTGCGCTTGGGTGAGCCAGTCGAGCAGCTCCTCGAACTCGGCCGCGGTTTCCCCGGGGAACCCCACGATGAAGGTACTGCGCAGCGTCAGGTCCGGGCACTCGCGCCGCCAGGCGTGGATTCGATCCAGCGTATTCACGGCATGCGCGGGCCGCTTCATGCGCTTCAGCACGCTGGGGCTGCCGTGCTGGAAGGGAATATCGAGGTAGGGCAGCACCTTGCCTTCGTTCATCAGCGCGATGACGTCATCGACGTGCGGATAGGGATAGACATAGTGCAGGCGCACCCACACACCGAGCGAACCTAAGGCCCGTGCCAGGTCGATGAAGCGTGTCTCGTAGTTCTTGTCGTGCCAGGTCGCGGCGCGGTAGCGGATGTCGGCGCCGTAGGCACTGGTGTCCTGGGATATCACCAGCAGCTCGCGCACATCGGCGTTCACCAGTCGTTCGGCTTCGCGCAGCACCTCATCGATGGGCCGGCTCACGAGTACGCCGCGCAGGTTCGGAATGATGCAGAAGCTGCATTTGTTGTTGCAGCCTTCGGAAATCTTCAGATAGGCATAGTGACGCGGCGTCAGACGCACGCCCTGCGCCGGAACCAGGTCGACAAACGGGTCGTGACGGGGTGGCAGGTGCTCATGCACCGCGGCCATCACATCCTCATAGGCATGCGGGCCGGTGACCTTGAGCACGCTGGGGTGGCGTTCCAGAATGCGCTCGGGGCGCGCACCGAGGCAGCCGGTCACGATGACGCGGCCGTTCTGCTCCAGCGCCTCGCCTATGGCCTCGAGGGATTCGTCCACGGCGGCATCGATGAAGCCGCAGGTATTGACGACCACCACGTCGGCCTTGTCATAGGTCGGGGCCACTTCGTAGCCCTCGGAGCGCAGCGCGGTGAGGATACGTTCGGAATCAACCAGGGCTTTGGGGCAGCCGAGGCTGACGAAGCCGACCTTCGGAATACGGGGCATGGGCGCAACGGTCCGTGGAGGGGGTGCGGATTCTAAGGTATTCCGCTGTCGAAACTACTGTCTTGTGCATGCGGCGCGCCGGAACTGCGCACATTATGCAGAACCGCGAACAGCGCCAGGATGACCAGGGGCATGACCAGCCAGGGCCAGATGGCGTTGCGCCTGAGGGTGGTCCGGCCCACGGTGGTTCGATCGGGTGTCATGGCGCTGCAATCTACCCGTGCTGCGAGCGCGCAGCAATCCCTGGGGCGATGGCCTCGCCAATCCGGCCCGGTCTGTTGCATAGTCCTGCGCGAGGGCCCCGTTGGCCTGCCATTCAAGCGGAGTCCACTTGGCCTTTGATCGTGCCTACTACGAGAAATTCTATTTTGATCCACGAACCGCGGTGACCAGCCGGGCGGAGATGCAGGCCAGGGCGCGGCTTATCGTCGCCTATGCCCGCCACGTGGGCCTGCCGGTGCGGCGCATTCTTGACGCAGGCTGCGGCACGGGCCTGTTGCGCAAGCCCCTTGAGAAGGGTTTTCCCAAGGCCCGCTATACGGGTCTGGATGTGAGTGAGTACCTGTCTCAGCGCTTTGGCTGGGCGCAGGGGAATGTCGATACCTGGAGCAGCCCGACCCCCTTTGATCTCGTCATCTGCTACGACGTGCTCCAGTACCTGGACAATCGCCGCGCCGCCCGCGCGCTGGCGAATCTTGGCCGCCTGTGCCGCGCGGTACTGTATTTCGGGGCCTTGACCGCGACGGACTGGCGGCGCAACTGCGACCGCCGCCGTACGGATGCCGCCGTACACATGCGCGACGGCACCTGGTACCGCACCCGCCTGCGGCGTCACTTCCACGAAATCGGTGCCGGGTTCTGGCTGCGCCGCGGTGCGCCCCTCACGGTGTGGGAGCTCGAGACGGCAGGTTGAACGCACCATCCAATTATCGCTTCGAAGGGCCGGTAAAGTGTGTCACCGGCCCCGGCCCTGCCGGAGTCACGCTGCAGGGACTGCTGGTGCAGAGCGGTGGCCAGGCCACAGCGGCACAGCTTTCGCTGATGTGCAGCGAACCGCCGCAACTGCCTGCGACCTTGGCGGATGTCACCGTTGAAGCGCTGGCTGCGCCGGAAGTAGTGCTGCATAGCGGCGCGCAGGTCTGGCGCCTGCGTTGCAGCACCTGGCAGCTGCACCGTGAGGTTGGCGCAATCTTCTATGCGGCGATTCCGCCCCGGCCAACGCCCTGGATCCGACGGCTGGGGTGGCGCCTGCTGCTGGGCATCGCGAACACGGCCCCGGGGCGTTGGCTGCTGTCGCGACGCGGTCGCACAAG
>JBARBG010000138.1:0-9638 GCA_049792815.1 Steroidobacteraceae bacterium
CGCGCGCGCGCGGCCACGATCGTGCGAACCACCATGTCAGGGGTGTCCGGAGCCGGGCACCAGGCGGTGCCGAGTTGCCTCAAGGGCCGCCGATTCCGGGTGACGGGCCAGCGCATCGCTCAAGACCTTGCGCGCCTGCGACTGCGAACCACTCATCCACAGGGCCTCGACCCAGTGGGCCGCGATGTCCGGATCCTGCCCGACAGTGTAGGCGTGCTCGAGAATGCCGGCCGCCTCGCGCGAATCCCCGCGGCGCAACCGCACCCAACCCAGGCTGTCCAGCGCTGCCGGACTGTCAGGGGTTGCTTGCAGCGCCAGGCGGATCAGTTTTTCGGCGCGCGGCAGCTGTTCGCGGTGATCGGCCAACGTGTAGCCCAGGGCATTGAGCACCGTGGGATCTTCCGGCCGCTCGGCCAGCAGCCCTTCGAAGGCCTGCAGCGAATCGCGCGTCTGGCCGGCGCGCTCCAGCATCGTGGCGCGTTCGTATTCCAGCGTCGGATGATGCGGATAGGACTGGGACGCGGCCGACAGCAGCGCCAACGCGCCATCGGTATCGCCGTGGTCGGCCAGCAGGTGCGACTTCTGCACCACCATGTCGAAGGTGCTGTGAGTGTCATGGTTGGCGAGGTCATCGATCAGCGCGAAAGCCTCGGCGCGTTTGTCGGCATCCAACAGCAGTCCGGCCGCCGCGACGCGCGCCTGGGCGCCCATCGAGGAATCGATCAGCCGCCGGTAGATGGCCAGCGCGGCCTCCTTGTCGCCCTGACTCTCGGCGATCTGCGCCAGGTAGAACATGGCGCCATCGCCGGCTTCGCCACTGCGCATCAGCGCGGTAAAGCGCTTCTGCGCCTGGTCGAGGTCGCCATTGTCGTAGGCCAGCAGCGCCAGGCGACGGTCGATTTCCTGGGTATTGATGTCGCCGGTGGCCCGTAGTCTTTCAAGTTCCTTTCGTGCATCCTCCGTCCGACCCAGATCCTGCAGTACCTCGGCCACTTCAAAAGTGCCCTCGGTGGCGTCTAGCCGCGTCACCTCGTGCGCGGTGGACAGAGCCAGCGTGGCATCACCGCGCAAAACCGCGATCCGCGCCATCAGGCGCAGGGCATCGGTGAATTTGGGGTCGCGTTGCAGTGCCTCCTGCACCAGGCGCTCGGCGCGCTTGAAGTCATAGGCTTCAACGGCCAGATCACCCAGCGCCGTCAGCACCGCGGCCGAGCGCTGCGGTGTGTCGAGCACCGGATACAGGGCCGCAAACGCCGCCGTGGCGTCGGATTGTTCGGCCAGCACCTGCATGGACCCGACCAGGTCCTGATCCGTGGCCTTGGTATCGGTTGCCAGCGCCCCGGCAATGGCGTCGCGTGCCTCGGGTATGTGATAGAGCTTCAGGGCGACGGTGGCATAAACCAGCGCAGCCTGCGGATCCTTGGGCGCCACCTTCATCCAGTTCTGGGCAGCGGTCCAGGCGGCGGGCACATTCTCGCAGTCCATCGCCACCTGCGTGGCGTGGTTGGCCATCTGCGCGGTGGCTCCCGAGGATGCCACGGCGAAATCATCCGCTGCGCTTCGGCAGTCGCCGCGCTGCAGGGCCAGTTCTCCAGCCACACTGGCCTGGGCCGGATCGGTCGGCACCGCCGGGTTCGCCTCGGCTGGGGTGGTGGCCGCAACCGGCCGCACCGCGGCGTCGGTCGCGCCAGAGTCCGGGGGCTCCGCCGCAGCGCTTACGCCTGGCGCCGGGTTGATATGGCATGCTGCCAGGACCAGCGTTGCCATCGCGCCGGCCGACAGGCTCATCCAGGTTCGTGTCGCACCCATATGGCCACTATATCTGTGTGGAGCGCCGCATACACGCCTTGTCACCTGCGGCAGGCTTACCTGAGAATGCCGCGCCCGTTTTCGGGCTGGATCTGTCAAGCCATGTAACCCCATGAAGGATTCGATACGCCAACGCCTGGAAAAAATGGTCGACCGCTTCGAGGAAGTCGGCGGCCTGCTGGCCGATCCGTCCACTGACGGGGGCTCGCCGCAGTTTCGCGAGCTGTCCGTGGAGTACTCGCGCCTGCAGCCACTGACCGAGCGCTTCCAGGCCTACCGCGCCCTGGAGTCCGAGCTTGCGACCGCCGGGCAAATGGCGGCGGATCCGGATCTGTCGATGCGCGAAATGGCTGCGGAGGAGCTGCAGCGCCTGGGCGGCGCCCTTGAGAGTGCCGAGGCGCAGCTGCGCAGCCTATTGATCCCGCGCGATCCGCGCGACGAGAAGAACATTTTCCTGGAGGTGCGCGCCGGCACCGGCGGGGATGAGGCCGCGATCTTCGCCGGCGACCTGCTGCGCATGTACCTGCGTTACGCCCAGAACCGCGGCTTCACCACGGAAATCATCAGCGAGAGCGCCGGTGAGCACGGCGGCTACAAGGAAGTGATCTGCCGCATCGCCGGACACAATGCATTCTTTCAGTTCCGCTTCGAATCCGGCACCCATCGCGTGCAGCGCGTGCCGGCGACTGAAGCGCAGGGGCGCATCCACACCTCCGCGTGCACCGTGGCCATCCTTCCAGAAATCGATGAAGTGGAGAAGGTCGATATCAATCCGGCCGACCTGCGCATCGACACCTACCGCTCCTCGGGCGCCGGCGGCCAGCATGTGAACAAGACCGACTCGGCCATCCGCATCACCCATATCCCGACCGGGCTGGTGGTTGAGTGCCAGGAGGAGCGCTCACAGCACAAGAATCGCTCCAAGGCAATGTCGTTGCTGAAGGCGCGGCTGCTCGCCGCCGAACAGGAGAAGCAGCACAGCGAGCAGGCGCACGCCCGTAAGCTGCAGGTCGGCAGCGGGGACCGTTCGGAGCGCATCCGCACCTACAACTTTCCGCAAGGAAGGGTCACGGACCACCGGATCAATTTGACGTTATACAAATTGGCCGATGTCATGGACGGCAATCTTGACGAGCTGATCGGCGCCCTGCAGCAGGAGCATCAGGCCGAGGAACTGGCGGCCCTGCAGTGAGCGGGCGCGTTAAGCATTCTTAATACGACTGCAAGGCGCCTGTGCAGGCCGATTCGCTATTGTTCGACCATGATCAGGCGTGGTGCGGGAACATTCGATAACGGGCTTGTGCCACACACGCTGCTCGCAGTCCTGATCGGCCTTGCGCCTGCGGTGCCGGCTTGGGCCGCTGACGCCACCACCCATCCGGTCACCGCGACACCCCCGCTGGTGGCAGTTCCCGCGACGCCGGTCTCAAAGAACGTGCAGCAGCGCATGCGCGCCTGCAACGCCACGGCCGATGCCAAGAAGCTGCAGACCGCCGCTCGTGAGGCCTTCATCAAAAGCTGCATGTCTACGCATCGCGCACGCGCGAGCTCACGCGGCGGCAGCGAACCCAAGGCCAACCCGTAGCCCGGGCTGATTGTCTTCCAGCTGCAGCTGCGCATGGTGCAGTCGCGCGATCGCCGCCACCAGGCTCAGGCCCAATCCGCTGCCATCCTTCGACTGGGCCTGCGGCAGCCGCACGAAGGGCTTGAGCGCGGCCGCCCGGTCACCCGCCGCGATACCAGGGCCGTCGTCGGCGACCACCAGCCACACCAGCTGGTTCTCACGCTGGGCGCGAATTTCGACATGACCGCCCGGCGCGATGTATTTGAGAGAATTCTCCACCAGGTTCGCGACCGCCTGCGCCAGCAGCTGGCGATTGCCAATCACCGGGCAGCTACCCGCGGCGCTCACGCGCAGCGTCATGCTGTTCTCGCGCGCCGCAGGTTCATACAGTTCGCCAATGTCCGTGATCAGCTCGGCAAGATCGACGCTGACGTGATTGGCCGCGACCGTGCCCGATTCGGCCTGCGCGATCTGCAGCAGTGTGGCCAGCGTGCGCTGCACGCGGTCCAGTTCCGCAAGCGCCGCGTCGATGCCGGCGCGCACCGGCGCCTCGGTGGTCGGCATGCGGCCGGCGTCCTCGAGCCGGCCGCGCAGCCGGTACAGCGGGCCACGCAGATCGTGCGCGGCGCTGTCGAAGGTCGCGCGCAGCAACTGCGTGTTCTCGGCCAGCCGGTCGACCATGTTATTGACCGCCAGGGCCAGCGCATCGAACTCATCCTGCGAACCGTCCATCGGCAAACGGCGATCCAGATCGCCGGCGACGATGGCATCGCAGGTGTCGGCCACGCTTTGCACCCGGCGCGTGAGTCTGCGGCTGAGGAAATAGCCGGCGATCGCGCCGCCCAGCGCCGTCAGGCCAATGCCCCACAGCGTCGCGTAGCGGAAGGTATTGGAGAAGCGTCGCTGCTGGGTGACATCAATGCCCACCACCAGCCGATGGCCGTCGGGCAGCAGTGAAACACTGGCACGCACCGGATGCAGCCGTACCGCGTTGTCTTCACGCGGCAATCGCAGATCGAATTGAGTCCATTGATTGTTGGGAATGCCATCGAAAGGCCAACTCGTGAGGTTGCCGGCTTCCTTTACCAGGTTCGGAT
Source organism: Steroidobacteraceae bacterium (assembly GCA_049792815.1). GTDB lineage: Bacteria > Pseudomonadota > Gammaproteobacteria > Steroidobacterales > Steroidobacteraceae > DAIDKA01. The sequence continues at coordinate 4,471 of JBARBG010000138.1, forward strand.
CCACGAGCAGGTACACCGCGCCCGTGCCGGTCCAGCTGTCGCCGCGGAAGCTGAGCTCATCGGCAAGACCGGGCAGGCCGGCACGGTGGTAGGCATCCGTCAAACCCTCGAGCTCGGCCGAGATGACCGCATCGGCATCGTTGTCGATGACGTTCATGGTCAGGAAGTACACCGTGCCCAGCAGCGCGAGCACGCCCAGGGTGAATATCGCGCCGTAGCCCAGCGCCAGGCGCGCGGCGGAGGTCCTAAGCGGACTGATCTGCATCGCGGATCACGTAGCCCGCGCCGCGCACGGTATGGATGAGCGGTCGCGCAAAACCGCGGTCCACAGCCTGCCGCAGCCGGCTCATGTGCACGTCGATCAGGTTGGTCTGCGGATCGAACTGCAGATCCCACACCCCCTCCAGCAGCATGGTGCGCGTCACCACCTGGTCGGCGTGGCGCATCAGGAACTCCAGCAGCTTGAACTCGCGGGCGGTGAGCTGGATCTCCTTGGTGGCGCGCGTGACCGAGCGGCTGAGCAGATCCATTTCCAGATCGGCCACGCGGATCCGGGTCTGCGGCAGGTTTTTTTCGGCGGCGCTGCGGCGAAGCAGCGCCTCGATGCGCGCCAGCAGTTCCGAGAATGCGAACGGCTTGGTCAGATAGTCATCGCCGCCGGCCTTGAGCCCCAGCACCCGGTCATCGACCGTCCCCAGTGCGCTTAAGACCAGCACCGGCGTGCGCACACCCTGCTCACGCAGGGCCCGCACCAGGGCCAGCCCGTCCAGGTGCGGCAGCATGCGGTCGGTGATCAGCAGGTCAAAGGCATGCTCCTGCGCCTGCTTCAGTCCGTCGCGTCCGTCGCTGGCCAGGGCCACCTCATAGCCGCTCTCCTTCAGTCCCTTCTGCAGGAACTTCGCGGCCTCCAGGTCATCCTCGATCAGTAGCAGCTTCATGCGTGAATCACTCAGGGCGTGGGACCGGTGCTGGTGCCGTTACTGTCGCCAGTGCCGCGCCGCGCTTCATCCTGACGCACCATCAGGTCACCCATCATGGCCAGTACCTGCGCGCCGCACCAGGGCGTGATGATGGCCCCGCTTACGATGGCCAGCGGAATGGCCAGCGTCGCCAGCAGATTCCTGTCGGTAACCCCTGACACCGCTACGGCGGCCCCGGCAATGCCCGCCACCCCCAGCAGCAGCAGTACCAGTATCCCGGCCAGCAGCGCCGTCAGTATCGAAGTGCGCCACCAGTTGCCGCGCAGCAGGCGAAAGCTCACGCGCATCGCCTCGATGGGGCCGAGCTTCCTCAGGATCAGCGCAGGAGGCGCGAACAACAGCCCCAGCGACAGCCAGGCGGCCGGCAGCGACAGCGGGATCAACAGCAGCAGCATGCCGACCTTGAGGGAGGCAAGGTTGGCCATGGACGGATTCAGGCCCGTCATCGGCAGCGCGGCGCCAAACGGCACCAGGGCCAGCGAAACCGCCACGGTGGACAGGGCGACACACACGATCAGGCGTGACAGCAGCGCAGCCGCCTGGCGCATTTCCGCTGCGGCGCTGCTACGTTCCCCGGCCGCGAGCGCCTTCTGCCGCAGGATCAGGGCGCTGCCGAACAGCAACGCGAGAATGGTGCCCACGACATTCCAGGCCCACCAGCCCGGGTCCGTGCTCTCGAAGGTCTGCACCGGAAGATCCATGCTGAGATTGCGCAGATTGGCCAGATCGCCGCACAGCGCGACGATGATGCCGTAGGGCAGGCTCACACTGAGCGTCAGACGGAAAATCTGCGCGCCGGTTTTGAGGACTTCGCGCACGGTCTGCGCCCGGGCGGGGGGATACAAAATCTGTGACATCTGCCAATACTAAAGGATGACCGTGCAGCTCACGACTTCGGATTTACTGGCACGGGGCACGGCGCTGCTGGCGCCGGTCCTGGAGCGGCCGAGCCTCGATGCCGCAATGCTGCTGGCATTCGGCCTGGGTGTGCCACCGGTACGGCTCAGATCCCACCCCGAAGAGCCGCGCACGAGCGCCGAGCAGGAACGCTACCTGGCGCTGATTGAACGGCGCGCCCAGGGCGAGCCGCTGGCCTATATCACCGGGGTGCGCGAGTTCTGGACGCTCGAACTGCGCGTAACCCGCGATGTCCTGGTGCCGCGGCCGGAAACCGAGCTGCTGGTGGAACGCGCGCTCGCGCTGGGCCCGGCCCCGGCCGCACGGGTGCTGGATCTGGGCACGGGCTCTGGTGCCATTGCCCTGGCGCTGGCGGCAGAGCGGCCGGCCTGGGAGATACTGGCGACCGATGCCTCCGCGGCGGCCCTGGCGGTCGCCCGGGATAATGCCCGGCGGCTGCGCCTCGCCAATGTCAGTTTCCACTGCGGCTCCTGGTTCGCCGGCCTTCATGAGCAGCGCTTTGACCTGGTCCTCAGCAATCCTCCCTATGTGGACGCGCGCGACCCGGCGCTGCTGGCCCTCAAGGATGAGCCCCGCCAGGCCCTGACGCCGGGCGCGGATGCCCTCGCCGACCTGCGCACCATCATCCGGGCCGCGCCGGAGCATCTGCAGCCCGGCGCCTGGCTGATCCTGGAGCACGGCGCGTCGCAGGCCGGCGCGGTGGCCCATGAACTTGTGGCCCGCGGCTTCGGCAGCGTACGCTCGCACCGCGATCCTGGCGGCCACGAACGCGTGACCGAAGGTCAGTGGGCTTAGGATCGCGCCACTTGCAGCACAAGGAAGCTCTTCATGATCCGATTTCAGACCACGCTCGGCGACTTCACCATCGAGTTTTTTCCCAACGAAGCGCCGGTCTCGGTCGAGAATTTCGCGCGCTATGTACGCGAGGAATTCTTTGACGGCCTCATTTTCCATCGTGTGATTCCTGGCTTCATGATCCAGGGCGGCGGTCTGACGCCGGATATGAGCCAGAAGTCCAATCACGCGCCGATCAAGAACGAGGCCGGCAATGGCCTGAAGAATGAGCGCGGCTCGCTGTCGATGGCCCGGACCAACGACATCAACAGCGCCACCTCGCAGTTCTTCATCAACCTCAAGGACAACGAGTTCCTGGATCACAAGCCCGGATCCTACGGCTATGCGGTGTTTGCCAGGGTCGTCGACGGCATGGACGTGATCGACCAGATCGCCGGTGTCAAGACCGGCCGGCGCCGCGGCCATGACGATGTACCGGTGGAGGACGTGGTGATCATTTCCGCGCGCGAAATCGCGGCCAGCTGAAGGGCGGCCGCGCCGGGACTTAAGGCCATTCGCCGCTTATTCAGCAAACTGCTGCGCTGGATCCTGGCCCTGCTCCTGACCGGCGCGGTCCTGAGCGTCACGGCGGTACTGTTGTTGCGCTGGTGGCCGCCGGTCACCAGCGCCTTCATGGTGGAGGCGCGGCTCGGGGCCCTCGCGCGCGGCGATTTCAGCTTCCACCTGCGTCATACCTGGGTCGATCGCGGCCGCATCGCCACCACGGTGCAACTGGCCGTCATCGCCTCGGAGGATCAGAAGTTTCCCTTCCATCACGGCTTCGATTTCGACTCCATCCAGGATGCGCTGCGCGAACAGGAGGACGGCAGCCGCTCGCGCGGCGCCAGCACCATCTCCCAGCAGACCGCCAAGAACCTGTTTCTGTGGGGCGGGCACAGCTATGTGCGCAAGGCGCTCGAGGCCTGGTTCACCACGCTGCTGGAGCTGTGCTGGCCCAAGAGCCGCATCCTGGAGGTGTATCTGAACAGCGCGCAGTTCGGTCCGGATGTCTTTGGCGTCGAGGCCGCCGCGCAGACCTATTTTCACGAGCACGCCGCCGCCCTGACCCGCGCCGAGGCCGCGCAGCTGGCGGCGGTGCTGCCCAATCCGCTGCGTCTGCATGCGGACAGGCCCTCGGCCTACGTTGTCGAGCGGCGTGAGTGGATACTCACCCAGATGCGCGCCCTGGGTGAGTACTCGTACCTGCGAAATCTTCGCTGATGGCGCGCGTCCTGCTGGCTACCTTTGGCTCCCTCGGGGATCTGCATCCGTACATCGCCGTGGGGCAGGCGCTTAAGGCGCGGGGCATCACGGCGCGCATCGCCACCTGCAGCGACTACCAGTCACAGGTGCTGGGCGCGGGCCTGGAGTTTGCGCCAGTGGCGCCAAGCCTCGCGCAACTCGGCACACCACAGGAGCTGGCCCGGCGGGTCGCAGACCCGATACGTGGCAGCAAGGCGCTGCTCAACGGTCTGATCATGCCGCACCTGCGCGAGTCGCATCAGCAGCTGCGCGCCGCCGCCGCCGAGGCCGACCTGCTGATCGGCCATCCCCTCACCTTCATGCTGCAGGTGGTGGCGGCAGAACAGCGCAAGCCCTGGCTCTCCAGCATCCTGGCGCCCGCAAATTTCCTGTCGCGCGACGACCCTCCGGCGATGGCGCCGCTCAACTCGCTGCAGATCGCGCGCCGCTTGGGCCCGCCGGTCTACAACCTGCTGCTGCACCTCATCCGCGGCGCGGTGCGCGGCTGGGAACAGCCCCTGCACGAGTACCGCCGCGAGCTGGGGTTGCCCGCCAGCGGCGAGGTCATGGTTTTCGAAGGCCAGTTCTCGCCGCTGGGGACGCTGGCGCTGTTTGATGCCCCATTGATGCGACCGCAGCCGGACTGGCCGCCGCATACGCACCTGTGCGGCACGCCGCTGTATGACGGCGCCGCCCCTGAGCCACGCGTGCTCACGCAGTTGCAGGAATTTCTGGCCGCGGGCGCGCCACCGCTGGTATTCGCGCTCGGTTCCTCGGCGGTGTGGCTGGGCGGGGAATTCTGGGTGGCGGCGCTCGAGGCCGCCCGTCGCCTCGGTCGCCGGGCGATACTCATCACCGGCGCCGGCAGCCTGCCGAACCTCCCGGACTCGGTGCGGGAGTTCAGCTATCTGCCGTATTCGCAGGTATTTCCGCATGCCTGCGCGGTCGTGCACCAGGCCGGAATCGGCACCCTCGCGCAGGCGCTGCGCGCCGGGCGACCACAGCTCATCACACCGGTCTGGTTCGATCAGCCCGACAATGCCGCGCGCGCCGTCCGACTGGGAGTAGCCCGCACCGTGCCCTTCCGGCGCGTGACCGCAGCGCGCCTGGTGCAGCAGTTGCGGCCGCTGCTCGCGGCACCCGCCTATGCCACCGCGGCGCGCGAAGTGGCGGCCGGCCTGATCGGAATCGACG
>JBARBG010000139.1:0-54145 GCA_049792815.1 Steroidobacteraceae bacterium
GCACTGCAGCGGGCCCGCGAGCGACTGCGCGATCCGGCCGCCGACCGCGTGGCGCGCAGCGCCCAGGTAGCCCTCGCCGCCCGGCCACCCGGACAGTGGCTGGAACGGCTCGTCATCCGCGAAGGAACCCGCGTACATGTTGTGGCAATTCACACGGTGGATTTCATCGAGGCCGAGGATGATTACCTGGTGATCGCCACCGGCGGCAAGCGCTATCGCAAGCAGCAAACCCTCGCCCAGCTCGAAACCCAGCTCGACCCGGTGCGCTTTGTGCGCATCCACCGCTCATTCATGCTGAATGTCGAGCGCATCGCCCGCATCGAACCCTATGCCAAGGACAGCTGGCAGGTATTCCTGAGCGATGGCAGCCACCTGCCGATGTCGCGTACCGGCTACCAGCGCTTGAGGACAGTACTGGATTGACCCGTCAAACGGTAGAATCCCCCAGCCGGAATCCCATGCCGGTCGGAGAACGCGATGAATGTCACACGAATCCTGCGCGCGGGCCTGCTGATCAGCCTGCTTGCTGCCGCTCCCTTCAGTTCGCTGCTGGCCCAGGAGACTCCAACCGAGAACCCCGACCAGCAGTCGATGCTGAAGGACAAGGATCCGAAGTTGGAACGCAACAAGAGGTTCGTGTTCGACTTCTGGCGCATCGTGTATGAAGGCCGCCATCTGGATCAGGCGCCGCAGTACATGGACGCGGGCTACATCCAGCACAACCCCAACGTGGTCTCGGGTCGCGCCGCGTTCGTCAAGCTTTTCGGTGCTATGGGCCCGCCCCGGCCCATTCAGCCGCGCATGAAAATGCACATCATCAACATCGTCGCCGACGGCAATTTCGTCACCGTGAGCACGGTGCGCAAGATGCGCGACGCCAAGGATCCGAACCATATCTACGCCACGACCTGGTTCGACATGTTCCGCATCAATGACCAGGGCATGATCGCCGAGCACTGGGATCCGTCGCCGCTGTGGATCGACGGCAAGCCTCCCGGTGCGGAATTCCTGCCGTAGCCTGCATCCTGCGATGGCCACGGACACTCTGATCGTCACCAGCGCCACCGGCGTAGATGTGGAGCTGGCCATCGCCGGTCCCGGCAGCCGCTCGCATGCCTTCATCATTGACTGGCACATTAGGCTGCTCCTGGCACTGGCCTGGTTCGCCATTGCCGCCTTTGTTCAGACCGGCGTGGTCTACCTGAGTGCGAAATCGCCAGGAACAGTCGCGGCCATCACTCTGTTGCCGGCCATGGCAATCTATTTTCTCTATCACCCGCTGGTGGAACTGGTAATGCGCGGACGCACGCCCGGTAAACGCATGGCGGGCGTGCGCATCGTGAACCGGCTGGGCGGCACGCCGTCGACGTTGGCGCTGCTGATCCGTAACGGCTTTCGGCTCATCGACAGCCTGCCCCTCTTCTATGGCATTGGCTTGTGCACCACGTTTTTTTCGGTGCAGCGGGTGCGCCTGGGTGATCTGGCGGCGGGCACGCTGCTGGTCCACGACGGCGACACGGAGGTCAAGGCCCTGGCACAACTGGGATCGCTGTTCCTGAATTCCTCTCTGGATGCCGGCACAGTGGCGCTGGGGAATGATCTGCTGCTGCGCTGGCACGACCTGCAGCCCTCGCGACGGCAGGAGCTGGCCCGTCACCTGCTGCGGCGAATCGCCACCGCCATGGGATCCGAGCGCGCCTCGGCAAACCTGGAAGCGCTTCAGGACGGGGATCTGAAGCAGCGCCTGCGCACTGCGCTGTCGAGCAATACAGCGTGACCCCAGGTCTGAAGACGCCCTCCTGGCTGGCGCAGCGCTCGGCCATATGGAGTCGGCTGGGCGATTCATTGCTGACTTGGCGCCGCGGTCGGCTGTCCCGCGAGGATGCCCTGAAGGCACTGGATGGGTACCGCGCGCTGGCGCGCGATGTGGCCAGCGCGCGCAAGGCCCTTCCGGGCAGCCCGATCACCATGGCATTGGAAACGCTCTACGCCTCACTGCACGCCATCGTGAACCGCGAGCCGCGCCACACACGCGCCTCGCTTCGACACTTGTACGCCGTGGAGATTCCGGCGACGGTACAGGAACTGAAACCCTACCTGCTCGGGGTCTGGTTCCTGTTCGCACTCAGTACCGGCGCCGGCTGGTGGCTGATTCACACCTGGCCAACTCTGGTCGGCCTGGTGGCGAGCCCCGAGATGGTTCGCCATGTTGAGCACGGCGAGCTATGGACGGACGGCATATTGAACATCACGCCCTCCTCGGTGCTCTCGATACGCATCTTCACCAATAACATCGCCGTGACGATATTCGCCTGCGTGGCCGGGGTCTTCTATGGCCTTGGCACCTTCTACGTCATCGCCAACAATGGCCTGATGCTGGGCGGGGTGTTCGCATTCACCCGGCTTCATGGCCTGGACGGGGACCTGCTCAAGTTCATCGTTGCGCATGGCACGGTGGAACTGTCGATGATTTGTCTGGGTGGCGCCGCAGGCGTGGCGCTCGGCGAATCGCTGATCAGGCCCAAACTGGCAAGCCGCCGCGAATCGCTGGAGCGTTGCACCGCCAAGATCGCCCGCCTGTTCGCGGCGCTCATTCCGCTGCTGATCATCTGCGGGCTGATCGAGGGATTTGTGTCACCGGATCCCGCCATTGGCTGGCCGGTACGTTTGTTCCTGGGACTGGCAAACCTCGGGCTGATGTTCGCGGTGCTCTCGGGCCGTTTTTTCAGATCCGCCGCCGCTGCCTGAATTGCGCGTACCGATCAATCAAGGTTCGTTCAAAGCCGAGCGGCGCACTCAACACCACCTGTGCCCCAGTGGCCCGCAGGGCCCGGACCGCCCGCTCACGCTGGGACAGCGTGTGGCTGGCGGCCAGCGACAGCCAGGGATCCAGCCAGTCCCGCGGCTCGCGATCTGAGATGGCACCCGGATCAAGCTGGCTGAGGGCCGCGACAAAGGGCAGATGTCGCGGCTGCAGCAGGCGCAGCGCGGCGACCAGCGGTCCTTCGGAGCTTGCATCCTCGATGTCGGTCATCAGCACCACCAGGCTGCGCTGGCGCACGCGCCGCAGCACCTGCGAGGCCGCGTGCATGACATTGGAATCAGTATCCTGGGACTGGATGCCGGACAGCAGTGCCCGCACGCGCATCACGCCGGTGTGGCCGCGTGTCGGCGGTACTACCGCAAGCGGCTGATCGCCGAACACCACCAGGCCGATGCGATCCTCCTGCGCCACAACATACTGCGCCAGACGTGCCGCCGCATTCACATAGTGTCCCAGACGGTCCAGGTCGCCGCACAGGATGCGGCTGCTGCGTCCGACATCCAGCGCCACGGTCACATCCAGGTGCTGGTCTTCAGCAAAATCGCGGCTCACCATCTGCCGGCGCCGCGCCGTCGCCCGCCAGTCGATGACGCGCAAGGGATCGCCCGGCCGGTAGTCCCGTAGCTGCTCCACCTGCGAGCCGGGACCTATGGCCTGGCTGATCCGAGAGCCCGCCGGCGCCGCGCCAACCGCACTCTCCTTCAGGCTGAGAATGGCGGGAACCACTCGCGCGCGCTCCTGGGCGTCGAGTTTCAGGGACCACCAGGCCAATCCCAGCGGTCCGCCCAGCCGGGCGGGTTGCGCGGGCCAGCGGATTTCGCCCAGACGGCGTGCAACGGCGGGCAGGCTCAGGGTTGAACCGTCAGCGCCCGGCACCTGCACCGTGTGTACCGCGCTCTTCGCGTCAAGGCCCGCGGGCAGATGCGGTGCCATCATCACGGACAGGGTGCGTGGCAGGCAGTGCCGCAGCTGCCAGCGCACCTGACCTGCCTGCGCCAGGTGCCAGGGTTCGGGTGAGTGGATATTCAGGCGCAGCGCGGCGCGGGTGCACACCCAGCGCTCGTAAGCCAGCCCCAGCAAAAGCAAGCCCAGCGGCAGCGCCCACAGGCTGCCCAGTCGAGGATTCCCAGCCCACTGGGCCGCAATGCCGAGCAACACGGCGGCCACCATCAGCATCAGGCCATTGTGCCGCAGACTCATCGCGGTGCCGGCACCTGCTCGAGGATGCGGCTGACCACCTCGGTCTCCGTGACGTCCGCCAGCAAGGCGTCGCCGGTGAGCATCAGACGGTGCGACAGCACCATGGGCGCCACGGCCTTCACATCGTCAGCGGCCACGAATTCCGCCCCCTCGATCCCAGCCGTGATGCGTGCGGCACGCAGCAGGGCGAGGGCACCGCGTGTCGACAGACCCAGCGATAACTGGGGGTGCTCGCGCGTGGCTTTGGCGATGGCCAGCACATAGGCGCAAAGCTCCTGGGAGATGTGCACCTGCGCGGCCGCAGCCCGCGCCTCCTGCACCAGACCTTCTTTCACGGTCGCACTCACAGCCTGCGCTGGTTGCGCCGCCACGCCGGTATAGCGCATCAGCACTTCGGTTTCAGACTGGGGTGTGAGATAGGACAGATCCAGGCGCAGCATGAAACGATCCAGCTGCGACTCCGGCAGCGGGTAGGTGCCCTCGAACTCGCGCGGGTTTTGCGTGGCGACCACCAAAAAATCCGGCGGCAGCGGAAACTGAACCCGGTCGACCGTGACCTGCCGCTCCTCCATGGCCTCAAGCAGCGCGGACTGGGTGCGCGGCCCGGCACGGTTGATTTCATCGAACAGCACCACATCGCCGAAAAGCGGTCCCGGACGGAACATGAAGGCATTTTTCGCCGCATCAAACAGATGAGTACCGGTGATGTCGGTGGGCATGAGGTCCGATGTGCCCTGGATGCGCTTGAATTTGCCTCCCAAGGCGCCGGCGAGTGCCTTGCTGAGCAAGGTCTTGCCCAGTCCCGGAACACCCTGCACCAGCACATGGCCACGCGCGACCACGGCGATGCACAGGGCGTGAATGGTGGGGCTGACACCCAGCACCACTTCGCCGATGCGCTGTTGGAGGTCGCGTTCCAGTTCTTGCAAGGCATTCGTCATTTGGTTTTTCCTGAAATCTGCGAAATGATCCGCTGCAGCCGCATCAGGCTGACGCGGTGACCGGATTGGGTGCGCGCATACAGGTCACGCAGCCGCTCGACATCGACGCTTGCGACCCCCGCATGCGACTCCAGCCAGTCCCACGGCGGCCGCGTGCTGTGCAACAGGCCGTGCCGTCGCCGCAGTCGCTCAAAGAATTCATCCAGCAGCCACTGCGCGCTGGCCACCGGCCGCAGGACGCCGGCGAAGAATCCCGCCGTCACGCGCAGCATGGCGCTCTCATCCAGGCCACCGCTGTTCGGTGTCGGGGCACGCAGGGCTTGAGCGGCCAGCACCCACGCCAACCACAGCGCTACCAGCCACAGGAGCGTGCGATGCAGACGCGGATCGACAAAGAATTTCGCGGCATCGTACTCATCGAGAGCCCCCTGATGGGCATCATCAATGATCACGCGGCCGCCGGGCTGCAGCGACCAGGCAACGATGTTCGCCAGCAGCTGCGCATTGTCGGCTTTGCCGATCACGTTGTTGCTGAAGACGCTGGCATAGGCGCTGACGATGATTGCGCCGTGACCGGAGGACTTGAGCCACAGCACCGGGTCCGCGGTATCCGTGCGGCGCGCCAGCTCCAGCACCGGGGCGAAGGTTTGCGCCTCGGCCTGCCACTGCGTCGAGGGCAAGCGCGAAAACGTGGCGAGATGCGCAATCCCGTGCAGCACATTGATGCGGCCACTGGGCTGCAGTTGGATCTCGCTCCCCGCGGACGTGAACACGGCACGCGCGGCAGTCCCGCTCGTCGGGCTCTGATTCGGTTGCTCCTTGGCGGTGAATCTGATCTTCGTGACCTGCGCGAGTTCCGGCAGAAAATTGTCGCTGACCGCATCCCAAAGCGGCGTGTCGTCGAGGGCTGCCAAAACCAGCAGGGTGTTGCCGGCATCGACCCATTTGTCCAACGCTCGATACTCTTCCGGGTGCGCCACGACATTGAACGGCAGGGTCACGATCAGCAGATTTCCGCCCGGGCTGGGGCTGACGGCTGGGTCGCCCAGTCGGTTGAATCGCTGGTGCAGGTCCAGCGCCGGCACATGAGTGGCCGCGAGCCAGCGGAACAACCCGAGATAGCCCTCATCGTCCGCACCCGTCGTCAGCGGCGCAGGCGCGGTCGGCGGGCCCGCGGGCTTGGGAATGAACAGTATCCAGAACAGTGCCAGGGCGCTGGCCGCCCATCCCAGCGTGATGAGCCGGTCCTTCACTCAAGGCTCCACGGGCCGACTCCAGCCCGTTGTGTAGAGATCCTCGCCACGCGCCAGCAGTTCATCCAGACCGGCCGGCGTACTGGTGGCACTCGAATACAGCTGCTGCTCTGAAAGCCTCGCCAGTTGGTTGATAAGTTGCCGCTGTTGCGGATCCTCCATCCGCGCACGTTTGGCCACTTCGCGATGGGTCAGGCTGCGGTCCGGCGGCAGTCGCCCGGCGGCCACCAGGCGCCCGATCAACAGTGCAAAGAGTTGCGCCGGCCGCTGGCCCGGCGGCAGCTGGCGCAGCAGCGCCAGTCGCGACTCCACGCGGCCCGCCACAGCAGTCGCCCCCGCCGCCACCGGCGCATCCACCGATCGCTGACCCATGGCGCGTACTTCGCGCATGACGATGACCGCGACCGAGACGGGCAGTGCAATACCGGTGATCCAGATGATCGCGGTCCATAGCCATTGCAGTCTCGGCAGCAGACGCTGGATTCCGGTCAGCCACGACGGGGTATTGGAATTCTGTCCGGGCGCAAGACGCTCGCCCAGCCACTCCAGGAACCTCAGCCACCACGACTTGGACGCCAGCGGCGGCGGGTGCAGAGCGCGCAGAATGGCCGGCAGCACCACAACCGCCGGTGCCGGACCGTGCGCGGGGTGGATCAGGTAATGCAGCAGCCACAGCGAATTGCGGTTGAATCGGCTCCGGGAACTGTCGATGATCAGCGGTCGGATGCCCGCAGCCTGCAACGCTGCGGGCAGCTCGGGGCAGCGCTGTTCCAGGTCGGGCAGGCCGACCGGTACATTGTCGAGGCGCGCCACGCAGTTCTGAAGAGCGGCCCGCGCGGCGGCATCGGCGTCGGTAGCCGCTGGCGCGGACTGCGCGGGCGCCGTGCCCGGGCAGCACGCGAACAACAGCGGCACAGCAAGCCATGCCAATGCGGCGCGCGGCCTCATTGCTCTTCAGCCCTTTGGCAGCGCTCCCATGCGCGCCTCAAGATCGGCGCCGCCCTTGCGCAGTGACAGATCCTGGTACAGCGCGACATAGACCGCCACCAGCAGCGGCATGGTGAAGATGCGCACGAATGCCCCCACGAAGAGCGTGAGCAGCTGCACGCGCCCCAGTATTGCGGCGGGACTGTTCGCCGGCCCGCCCATTGCGCCGAACGCACCGACAATGCCCGCCAGCATGCTCAGAACCATCTCCACGACGACCAGGATGACAAAGAGCACAAACACCACTGTGGCGGTACGCCACCAGTTGCCGCCCACCGCGCGCCAGCTGGCCCCGAGCGATGCGAAGGGTCCCTGGGCCTCATCCACCAGCGGTACTACGAACAGCTGCAACCGGTTCCAGAGGTAGAACCCTGGAATGAGCAGAAAAATGAAGCCGATGACGATCACGATGAAAAAAACGACGCTACCGACAAAGAGCTCCGGCGCCCGGCGCAGCGCCTTGGCCAAGGAGTCGCCGAACGACAGGGTGGTGCCGCGCGAGACGGCCGCGGTGTTCGCGATCACCATGCCGTAGAACACCAGACCGCATACGAGCACCACCAGGTACCAGATGCCGAACGCGCCCATCATGCCGCGGTACCGGGCCAGCACTTCCGCTGGCGGGATCGGCGTGGTCGTCACCGGGATGGTGGCGAACACGAAGTAGCCCAGCGCGGAGGTGATGAGGCTCATGACCAGCGCCGGTAACCAGCAACTTGGAAAGGCCGCCTTGAAGAGCTGGATCGTGTCATCGAGCACGCCGCCGATGGTTCGCGGAGCTGTCGGTTTCTGATACATGAATTCCCCCTATTTGATCCTCGCCCGCAGTCTCCTAGGATATCATTACAAATGCGACGCACCTGCCATGCCGCAGATGCACATTGAGGGAGGCCTGAATGCCCCGCGTCCTTGCCGCCCTGATCTTCATCTGCCTGCCCGGCATCGCCTGCGCCGACACTGCCTGGCCGACGCAGGACGGGACCTTCACCATTGCCAAATTCCACTTCGGCACCGGCGAGGTCCTGCCGCAGCTGCGGCTGCACTACCTGACGCTGGGTGCCCGCCATACCGACGCGCAGGGTCATACGGACAATGCGGTATTGCTGTTGCATGGCACGGGCGGTGATGCCCGCTCGCTGCTGAACCCGTTGTTCTCCGAGGTGCTGTTCGGGCCCGGTCAGCCCCTGGACATCACCAAGTACTTCATCATCCTGCCCGATGACATCGGGCATGGCAGCTCATCCAAGCCCTCCGACGGTCTGCATGCGCATTTTCCGCACTATGACTACGACGATATGGTGCGCAGCCAGCACACCATGCTCATCGAGGGGCTCAAGGTCGACCACCTGCGGCTGATTCTTGGCACGTCGATGGGCTGCATGGAGTCGTTCGTCTGGGGCGAGACCTACATGGGCTTTGCCGATGCGTTGGCGCCCTTCGCCTGTCTGCCGACGGCGCTGGCCGGCCGTAATCGCATGATGCGTTACATGGCCGTCCGGGCCATCGTGCAGGATCCGCGCTGGCAGGGCGGTGAGTACAAGACGCAGCCCATACGCGGCCTGACCACGGCCAACGAGCTGCTGATGATCATGGGCTCAAGTCCCCTGCAGATGCAGAAACACTATCCTACCCGCGCCGCCGCGGAGGGCCATGTGGAGGACTACCTGAAGCGCACGCTGGCGCAGACCGATGCCAACGACCTGGTCTACTACGTGCAGGCCAGTCGCAACTACGACCCCAGCGCGAACCTGGAGCGCATCACGGTCCCGGTGCTGTACATCAATTCGGCGGATGATTTCATCAATCCGCCCGAACTTGGGATTGCGGAAAAACTGGCGACGCGCATGCGGCACTGTCGCTTCATTCTCATCCCCATCAGCGATGCCACCCAGGGCCATGGCACGCACACCGTCGCCTCGGTGTGGAAGAACTACTTGGTGCAGCTGCTGGCCGCGTCGCAGGGGCGCGACACGCCTGCCATGCCTCCCGGCCAGCCAGTTCCGGCCCGGTAGACATTGTTGCCCAGGAAGGTCGACTCGACTCGCGTGATCTTGCCGTCGCGGAACTTCCAGGCCTCACCCGCCAGGTTCTCATCCGGCATGCGCATGCCAAAGGGGAAGTGGTAGTACTTTCCCTGATAGGTGACGCCGGGAATATTGCCGCGCCGCCGGAACACGAATATGCCGAACACCACCTGGCGCTCCACGTCCACCAGCGGCACGCGCGCATAGTCGAAGCCCGTGATGAAGCTGTACACGCGGGTATTGAGCTGAGCTGCGCAACTCAATGCCAGGGTGGCGCGGATGGCGTCCTGGAACTGATCCCCGGTGGCGGATGGCGGATCCCCAAGCGGCGGCTTGCGACCCTTGCCGACAGCCGACACCAGTCCCACCTCGGTGCGCGAACAGTCGTCCGAGAATGGCGCGAGCTTGCCATCGGCCATCGCCACCGCCGTCAGATAACTCACCGCACCCTTGATGAGCTGCGCGCGCGTCAGACGCTGGGCGACCGGCTCGGCCTCTTCCCACATGGGATCAAAAGGCGGCATGGCCACCACGCGGGCGTTATTGCGACTGATGATGGTCTCGATCTCGGCGATCTTGTGATCCTGCACCCGCAGCCGCAGCATCATGTAGTCCGGGTAGTCGTTTTCCATCACGGTGATGAAGGCCGCGACCTGCCCCGTGTGGGTATCGGCAAAGTAATGCCGATATCCCAGGGGCTTGCTGAAGGTGACCCACAGCGCTTCACCGAGGGGCACCGCGGCACCGTTTTCGGTAAATCGCACCTTGGCGGCGAGCGGCAGACGCGCCGGATCGTGGTGCGCCAGTGCCTCAACGTAGGCGTCAATGAAGCCCTTCAGACAGGTCCGGTCACAAGGGGTAGCGGCCGCGTGCATGGAGGGTGATGCCAGTCCCAGCGACAGGACCGCGGCCACCGCCCAAAGGAAGCGCGGCGCAGTTCGCGAGCAGGTCTTGTGCATCGGTCTGCTCTAAGGCTTCGGCGCCGGCATGTACGCCATGCGATCACCGCGGAAGGTGCCGAACCACAGCGTGTCGCCAACCTGCACCGTGCTGGTGGCGTCGTCGAACTCCTTCAGGCCCGGTTCCTTTGCGACGGGCGTTACCGTCATGGTCTTGGGGTCCAGTCTCACCGTCGCCCAGCCATGCAGGCCATTCAGCGTCTTCGCATCGATGAACTGTCCGGTCACAAAAATGGACCCATCCGGGGCCCAGCGCAGGTTGTCCGGACAGAAATCCACCTTGGCGACCGAGCGCTTGCCATGGCCGGAGATCGGCACTCGGTAGATCTCGTGACTGCCGTAGGCGTTGATGTACAGCCAGCGGCCGTCAACAGAGCTCACAATGCCGTTATCCCCTGACAGTTTGGTACCCGGAACCTCCGCAAACCCCTTGCCCGGCGTCCACAGGTAGACCGTGCCCGTGACCTGCCCTGCCAGGATGTGCTGGAAACCTTGCTTGTCATGCGTGTCCATGAACTTGGTCAGCGCGAAGGCGCCATGCGCCATGGCGGTGATGGAATTGCTGTTGACCCCCTCAGGGTCCAACGCACAGCCCACCCATTCGGCGGTGCCGGCGGCAGCATGCAGACGGAAAATCTCCACCGACTCGCGGCCACCGTGGTTGATGACGAACACCGTGGTCAGGCCGTTCACCTTTCTCACATCAAGTCCGTGGGTCTGCAGATTCTTCAGATCCGGCGCGGCGCAGCCCGCGTACAGGGGGTCCGGCGTCGCCGACAGCGACAGTGTCACGGGCTTGGCCGTTTTCGCGCGGGTGTCGATGAGGTACAAGCCCACCGATTTTTCGACATAGGAGCCGCCCACCAGCCAGCGTCCGCCGTCCACGGGCAGAAAGTCCTCGACACTGATCAGGTTGCAGACGAAATGCAGGTCGCCATCCGGGGCGCAGCCGCTCGCGCCGGGCGCCTGCGCCCTGGCCGAGGCAGCCAGCAGCGCTCCCGCAAGCAGCAGCGTCAAGGCGGGCAACGCGGCCCTAAGGGCGCGCGCACGGCCGGTAAGTGGTGGATTCTTATTCATCATTCCCCCTTTTGATCTGAGCATGCCCGGGCGGGAGTCATCCTTATCCGCCCCCGCTGCCCATTGTCAAGACAAACCCCAAGCCCCGGTCGAACTTGACAGGTCAACAGGGCACTCGGAGCATGGCGCACCGATCATAGCGCGCACCCTCGCTGCGCACGGAGACAACAATGAATGCTTCTCCCTCGACCCTCGGCCGTTCTTCGAACGACGCGAACATGAACCACAGCGCCTCCTTCGCCGCACATCTGAAGACCCTCGAGCACACCCTGCCCCTGCGCAGCCGCTATGGAAACTTCATCGGCGGCAAGTGGGTGGATCCGGTGAAGGGTGGCTACTTCGACAATGTGTCCCCGACCACCGGCCAGGTGATCTGCAAGATCCCGCGCTCCCAGGCCGAAGACGTGGAGAAGGCCATCGATGCGGCGCATGCCGCCGCGGACGCCTGGGGCCGCACTGCCGTAGCGTCCCGCGCCCGGATCCTCAACCTGATTGCAGACCGCATGGAACAGTACCTGCCCTTCCTCGCCGCGGTCGAGACCTACGACAATGGCAAGCCCATCCGCGAAACAAATCTCGCGGACCTGCCCCTGGCGGTCGATCATTTCCGTTATTTCGCGAGCTGCGTGCGCGCCCAGGAAGGGTCACTGGGGGAACTGGATGACGATACTGTCGCCTACCACTTTCACGAGCCGCTGGGCGTCGTGGGCCAGATCATTCCCTGGAACTTTCCGATCCTCATGGCCGCCTGGAAACTCGCCCCGGCACTGGCCGCCGGCAACGCCGTGGTGCTCAAACCCGCCGAGCAGACACCGCTTTCGATCCTGGTGTGGGCCGAACTGATTCAGGACCTGCTGCCGCCCGGCGTCCTCAACATCGTCAACGGCTTCGGCCTGGAGGCCGGCAAGCCGCTCGCTGCCAATCCGCGCATCGGCAAGATCGCCTTCACCGGCGAGACCACCACCGGCCGGCTGATCATGCAATACGCCTCGGAGAACATCATTCCCGTCACGCTGGAGCTGGGCGGCAAGTCACCCAATATCTTCTTTGCGGATGTGGTGCGCGAAGACGACGCCTTCTTTGACAAGGCGCTCGAAGGCTTTGCCATGTTTGCGTTGAACCAGGGCGAGGTGTGCACCTGCCCCTCGCGCGCGCTGGTGCAGAAATCCATTTACGACCGCTTCATGGAACGCGCCGTCAAACGGGTCAGGAGCATCCGTCAGGGCGATCCGTACGAAATGAGCACCCAGATCGGCGCCCAGGCCTCGAATGACCAGTTCGAGAAAATCCTGTCGTATTTTGATATCGGCAAGAAGGAAGGCGCGAAAGTCCTGACCGGAGGTGAACCCAACAAGCTGCCGGGTGAACTTGCGGGCGGGTACTACATCAAGCCCACGGTCTTTGAAGGCCACAACAAGATGCGGGTCTTCCAGGAGGAGATCTTTGGCCCGGTCGTGTCAGTGACGACTTTTGATACGCCCGAACAGGCGCTGGAGATCGCCAACGATACGCTGTACGGCCTGGGCGCCGGTGTCTGGACGCGGGACGTGAACACCGCCTACCGCTTTGGACGCGGCATCAAGGCCGGCCGGGTGTGGACCAACTGCTATCACGCCTATCCCGCGCACGCCGCCTTTGGCGGCTACAAGAAGTCCGGTATCGGCCGTGAGACGCACAAGATGATGCTGGATCACTACCAGCAGACCAAGAACGTGCTGGTCAGCTACAGCGACAAGGCGCTGGGCTTCTTCTGAGGCGCGAGGCAGTGAACGAGACGGTCACGCAGCTGGGTCGTGTCGGGGTTACCCCGGCCGCACGTCACCTGATCGAACAGCTGAAGACCGAGCATGGGCCGCTGCTGTTTCACCTGTCCGGCGGATGCTGCGACGGCAGTGCGCCCATGTGCTTCCCATTGGATGAATTCAAGCTCGGGGGCGTCGACGAGAAAGTCGGCGAGATCGTGGGTTGCGGATTCTGGATGGACCGCGAACAGTTCCGTCGCTGGGCTCACACCCAGTGGATCGTTGATGTAGTTCCCGGGCGCGGCGCGAGCTTTTCCCTGGAAGCGCCCCTGGGCTGGCGCTTCCTTATCCGCTCTTCCTTATGCACGACGCCCTGAGGCGTACGCTCAGTCCCGGGCCCCGCTGGTCTTGCGACCGAGCCACTCAAGCAGCAGGAAAGTGCAGACGAAGAATGGAAATACGCCGTAGAACGTATCGCTGACTGAGTGTGAATGCCGGTCAATGGCACGGAACACGGTCACGCAGAACAGCAAGGCGAGGCCGTACGCCAGCATCCCGCCGACGGATACCGGAGCGTAAAACCAGCCCAAGCGCCTAAACCATGGTGATGTCACGGTCGCCCCCCTGGCTTTGCAATGCAAAGTACTCTGCGTCACTATAACAGAGGCAGGACAGCGGCGGAAGAACCGCTGCGACGCGCTCTGTCCCTGAAGGCCTACAGGGTCGCGCGCAGCTTCCCGACGTCGGCCGATGAGATCGATGAGGGTTGTGCGCCAAAGCGCGCGATGACGTAGTTGGACACCGCCGCGATCTGATCGTCATTCCAGACCGACCCGAAGGCGGGCATGGTGGCGATCGCACCGGACGCCGGCAGCGGGCTCGCGCCCCGCAGGATCGCCAGCGCCACATTGGTGGCCGTCGGATCATTGACCGCCCGTGTCCCGGTCAGCGTCGCGTAGGGCACGAAGTCGTTGGCGCCGGTCCAGGTATGACAGCCGCTGCAGGTTCCCGCAAACAGATGGCGCCCGGTGGCCAACTGGTCGTTCACCGTGTCATCAGTGGGGTATTGGGAGGAACGGGCCAGCTTCGGCGCCGGAAGGTCCGGACTCGCAATGGCCGGCACGCTGCGCACATATTCAGCGATGGCGGTCAGGTCCGAGGGCGTCAGATTCTGGAAGCTCAGGTGTACGGCCTGCGCCATCGGCCCGAAGGCCGAGCCGCGATTCATCGAGTGCCCGGTCGACAGGTATTGCAGCAGCTCGGCCTGGGTCCAGGATCCGATGCCCGAAGCCGTATCACTGGTGAGATTGTAGGCCCGCCACCCTTCGGCCATGCCGCCACCGAACTTGTCGCGGTTGTTCAGCGCCTGCAGCAGGGTGCGCGGCGTATGGCAGTCGCCGCAATGGCCCAGGGATTCCACCAGGTAGGCGCCACGGTTCCAGGTCGGCGAGCGATCCGCTACCGGCTCGAAACGCTTGTCCGGGTCATACAGCAGCGCCCAGATCGTCATCAGACTGCGCTGGTTGAAGGGGAATCGCAGGGCATTCTGGGGCGCGACGTTGCTCACCGCGGGCAGACTGAAGATGTAGGCCTTGATGGCGAGGACATCCTGGTCAGTCAGATAGGTATAGGCGGCGTAGGGAAATGCGGGATAGAGGTGCTGGCCGTTCTTGTCACGGCCTTCATGCACCGCGGCCAGAAAATCCGCATCGGTCCACGAACCGATACCGGTCTTCATGTCCGGGGTGATATTGGGGGAATAGAGGGTGCCGAAGGATGTCTGGAACGGTCGTCCGCCCGCAAAGGCCTGGCCCCCTTCGGCCGTGTGGCAGGCCTCGCAGTCGGCGGCCTGGACCAGGTAGCGGCCGCGCGCCAGGGGCTCCGTCACCGTCAGATCGGCCGGCACGCCGGTCGGATCGCCGTGGTATTGCGCCAGCGCGACGTGCTGCCCGCCGGCGAAGGCCATGGGACCCGGAACAATCATGATCCAGGCCATGACTGCCACTACCGCCAACACCACGATACCAATGATTATTTTTGAGCGTTTCATTCCGGCCCCCTCCTATCGTCAGCGCCGTTCCGGCGCACCACCCGCGTCAGTGCCCGCAATGATGCGTGCGAGAGGGGTCCGAGCGCCAGTGCATCTCGTTGTATCTCTTCGGATATATCGCGAAGGGCCCTAGACCTGGATCAGGCCGTTCTGAACCGCGATCAGGGTCAGTTCAGCCTGGTTGCCCACCGCCAGCTTCTGCTTGATGTTGTACAGGTGAGTGCCCACGGTGCTGGGGCTCAGGTGCAGCATTTCGGCGATCCGGTTGACCGAAACCCCATGCGCCAGCTGCACAAACACCTGGAATTCACGCTCCGAGAGCTGTTCGATCGGACTGCCGCTGCCGGACAGATCCTGGGCCGCCATGTGTCGGGCGATCGCCGCATCGATGTACATGCCCCCCGCGGCGACGATCCGGATGGCCTCGATCAGGGTTTCGGGGGCTGTGCGCTTGGACAGGTAGCCCAGCGCGCCGGCCTTGAGCGCCCGTTTCGGATGGCTCAGGTCCTCGTGCGCTGACAGGGCTAGGATTCGTGCCCGCTCGTCACGAGCGATGATGCGCTTGATGGCCTCGATGCCGCCGGCTCCGGCCATGGCCAGGTCCATGACAACGATATCGGGCCTGGCCTCCGCATAGCCCGTGACCGCCTGTTCACCGCTTTCCGCCTCCGCCACCACCTGCAGGTCCTCGGCGGCCTGCAGCAACAGCCTGAAGCCCACCCGCACCACCGCATGGTCATCCACCAGCATGACGGTTGTCGGGTTCATGCCGGCGGCCTCAAGGGCAGGCGGGCCACGACCTGCGTTCCATTGCCCGGTTCGCAATTCAACTGCAGAGTGCCTCCTGAAGCGACGGCGCGCTCGCGCATGCCACGCACACCGTAGTGTCCACTTTGTTCCCAGCCCGGGGGAAGGCCGGCACCGTCATCGGCGACGCGAACGATCAGCTCTTCCGGCACGGTGCTCACGCTCACGGTGATCTGGTGGGCTGCCGCGTGACGTATCGCGTTGGTCAGCGCTTCTTGGAGGATGCGGTACGCGCAGATGGATTGCGCAGCGTCGAGCGGTGGCAGCGGCTCCTCGACCTGAAGCAGGATCGCCACACCGGTCTGGCGGGTGCGCCAGGCCGCCACCAGATCTGCGGCGGCGTCGCCCAAGCCAAACGAATCCAGCGCAAACGGCCGCAGCCGCGGAATCATCTCGTGCACGGCGTCATACATGTGGCCCGCCGTCTCCACCACCAGGCGTGCCGCCTCGGCCACCCGCTCATTGCCGGGTGCCGCCTGCTGCTGAATGATGAGGCCAAAACTGCGGATGGCGGTGATCGACTGACCCAGTTCGTCATGAAGCTCGCGGGCGATGGTGCGACGCTCTTCCTCGATGTGGCTCTGGATCATCTGGGTGAACTCGCGGTTTTCCCGCAGTCGATCGCGGGCCTCAGCGGCGGCGCGCCGGTCCGCCACGCTGTCGGCAACCGCCTGTACGGTGCGGTTGAACGTGGTGCTCATCAGGCGCCCTTCGCGTCCGCTCAAGTTCGGCAGCCGGGCGCCGTAATCTCCGGCCTCCATGCGTTTGAGGCCTTCAACGACAATCTGCAGCGGCCGCAGGATGCGGCCCGCAAACCAGAATACCGCCAGATTGATGACGGCAAGCGCAATGGCGCCCATCCCCAGCAGGTGCCTCATGGCGTCCCAGCCATCCAGAACGGCGCGCGATGAGTTCGCCTGGATGACCAGGCGCCCGCCGCCGATACCAATCTGCGAGGGCTGCACGACGGGCGCGACGAGGTTCGCGTACCAGGTCGGTGCGTCGCGACCCACCTTGTAGACCGAGGCCGGCGAGGAGTACACGAGCTGACCGGCAGGGTCGTACAGGCTCACATCATTGGCGCGGACCCGCCCCAGCTGGTGCAGGAAGTTCAGCATGCCGCGCACCCCGGATTCCTCGTACACACCGGATACCGCGGTCAGCAGCTGGATGGCGACTCGATTCGAGCCTTCGATTTCCTCGCGGACGCTGCTGCGGGTGTCTTCCATCTGCTGGTACACCAGGGTCCCGATGAACAAAGTCATCATCACCGCGATGATGAGGTTGATCTGCAGCCGCAGGCTCAAGTGCGCACCCGGGCGCGCTGGTCACGCCCTAAATTCATGAAAATCATGAGCTTCGATTCATGACTAGCCTCACATACTGGTTTTTGCGCCACTGACAGACTCCTCGGCCTCCTGGTCGAAATTATCCTTCTACCGCCCTGGCCGCCCCAGGTGGCGGCATGGAAATCGTATTGTGATTGCATTGATTCCCGACTCAGCACCATTGGACAGCGTGGAATTCGAGCGCCAGCTGCGTGCCACCGGCCACTTCTATCACGTCTACCACCCGTTCAACGTCCTGTTGAATTCAGGCCGTGCGACAACGAAGCAGGTGCGCGCCTGGGTGGCCAACCGTTTCTACTACCAGGTCAACATGCCGCTCAAGGACGCCGCGATTCTTGCCAACTGTGACGACCGTGAAATCCGTCGCGAGTGGGTGCTGCGTATCCTCGAGCAGGATGGTCACGGCAAGGACGCGGGCAGTATTGAATCCTGGGTCCGACTGGGGGAGGCGGTGGGGCTGACTTCCAATGAGCTTTGGTCCATGGACCAGGTACTGCCCGGCGTGCGTTTCGCCGTCGACTCTTATGTGAATTTCGCGCGCCGGCAGCCCTGGCAGGAGGCCGTATGCGCGTCGCTGACGGAGCTTTTCGCGCCGTCGATTCACCGCGAGCGGCTCGCAACCTGGCCGGTGCATTACACCTGGATCGAAACCTCAGGCTTCGAGTACTTCCGCTCGCGGGCTTGTCTGCCGACGCGCGACGTGCAGTACGGACTGCGCGTCACGCTGGATCATTTCCGTACCCGTGAGGCGCAGGCCCGCGCGCTGGAAATCCTGCGTTTCAAACTGGATCTGTTGTGGGCGATCCTGGATTCCGTGCAGCTGCGCCACGGTCTTGAGGGCGAGAGTGACTCGCCCGCGACCGCCTGACTAGGCGAAAACCCCGTACTCGACCTGCAGGATTTCACCCGTGTCGATGCTGATCAGCAGCGCATCGGAACCGTCGCGCACCCATTCGTAGCCGGCAGGCGGCACCTCGAGCGCGAACAGCCAGTAGTCACCGAGGATAAACTGCGGCGCCCAGTAGGCGCGCGGCAGGATCTCGCCAAAGGTCCAGGTATGGGCTCGCCAACCCGCTGGCCGACGATAGGGCCCGATATGAAAGCTGCGTGACGCGCGGAAATTGTGCTGATAGGCCGCATGGTCCACGGTCGTCGGCCGGGCATCCCAGCCCTTGGGCGGTGCCACCCGCACGTAACCTCGAGGGCCGGCATGGGGTTCACCACGCTGTTCATTGTGCGGTTCACCATGGGCAGCCGGGCGAGCCGCGGGCTCGTGATTGTGTTCCTCCTGGGCCACCGCATTGGCGCCGACGAACAGGAACGCGCACACCAATGCGGTTCCAACCTTCTGCACAGTGCGCATGAGAGATCCTCCTTAGCCTGTGCCGCAGATGCTAACAGGCCATCGTGGTCGCGGCTGTAGGATACCTCCGTCACCTGGCAAAGTTGCTGCTTCGCAACTGATTTGTACCCGTGAGGCCACGGTAACGGTTGCGGGGCGATGCTAGGATTCGCGTGAGGGGGCACATCCATCATGACCGAGCACACCGTCGTTCCAGTACTGGTCGTGGGCGGCAGCCTGGTGGGGCTGAGTACTTCGATGTTTCTGGGGCTGCACGGCGTAGCGTGCCTGTCGGTGGAAAAACACCGTCAGACCGCCATTCATCCGCGCGCCGGCTACTTTCAGCTGCGGACGCTGGAACTGATGCGCATCGCCGGAATCGAAGATCGGGTCACACGCGCGGCGCACGCGCTTTACGATCCAAACGGCGGCCTCAACGCCGTGGAGACCCTGGCCGGTCGCGAGATCGCCAGCTACATGCCCGACATCAACCAGGGCATCGAGGATGTATCCCCGGCACGGCGCCTGTTCATGCCGCAGCAGGTGCTGGAGCCCATTTTGCAGCAGCGGGCGCTGGAACTGGGCTCGCAGTTTCGCTATGGAACCGAATGCGTGGCCTGCGACCAGGACCAGGACGGCGTCAATGCCCTCGTGCGCGATATCGAAACGGGAGTGCAAACCCGGATTCGTGCCTCGTACCTCGTGGCCTGCGACGGCAACCGCAGCCCGATCCGCGAGGCACTGGGCATCCCCATGCAGGGGCACCCGGTGATGTCCCATAGTGTGACCATTTACTTTCGCGCCGACTGCTCGCGCGCACTGCGCGGCCGCAACCTTGGCGTGATCTATGTGAACAATCCGCGTGTGCGCGGCTTCTTTCGCCTGGAGAAAACCGGACTGGGCGGATTCTTTGTGGTGTTCACCGTCGGTGACATCCACGCGCCCGCCGCCCGGCATGCCGCGGATGACATTTCGACGCAGAAGGCACGGCAATTGGTCCGCGATGCGGTCGGCGAACCGGAGCTGGAGGTTGAAATCCAGGATGTGGCCAAGTGGGTTGCCGTGTGCCGGGCGGTGACACGGATGGGCGAAGGACGCCTGTTCCTCGCCGGCGATGCCGCCCATCACATGGCCCCCACCGGTGGTTTTGGCGGCAATACCGGTGTCCAGGACGCGCATAACCTGGCGTGGAAACTGGCCAGCGTGTTGCAGGGCAAGGCCGGCCCTGCCCTGCTGGCGACCTATGACCAGGAGCGTCAGCCCGCCGGCATGCAGGCCATCGAGCAGGCCTACAACCGCTATGTCCTGCGCTCTGACCCGGATCTGGGTACCGAAGGCATGAAGCCCGCCATTCCCGACATGCACGTCGAGTTCAACCGCTACCGTTCGCGAGCGAGCATTCCCGATCCTGACCTGCCGGATGATGGCGCCTTGGATATCGATCCGCGGCGCTCGCATGCCATGCCGGGAACCCGTGCGCCACATGTCGACCTGAGGCGCGGCGGCACAGTGATTTCGACACTTGACCTGTACGGCCGAGGCTTCGTGCTGATGTGCGGGCACGCGGGTGGGCGCTGGGTAGCCGCTGCCGCGCAGGCCAGCGCGTCGCTGGGGGTCCCGATTGCCACGCATCTGGTGGGTCAGCCGGGCGCGGATCTGCCACTGACTGATCTCGCGCCCCATCGCAGCCGGCTCTCCAGCATGTTCAGCGCGCCGTTTCCGATCAGCTACGGCATCGAAGCCTCCGGTGCAGTGCTGGTCCGTCCGGATGGCTACGTCGCCTGGCGCCAGAAACATCATTCAGAGCACGCGACTGACTTGTTGACGGACGCATTGGCCACCGTTCTGTGCCGGGAGGTGTGACATGGTCACCAGGATTCAGGTCGTCTTCTACAGCATGTATGGGCACATCCACAAAATGGCCGAGGCGGTCGCCGCGGGGGCGCGTGCCATTGAAGGCACCGAAGTCGCGCTGCTGCAGGTTCCGGAGCTGGTGCCCGATGACGTGTTGCTGCTCAGTGGCGCCCGTGACACGCGCGCAGCGTTCGCGTCCGTTCCCTACGCCGTGCCAGCCAAGCTCGCCGAGGCTGATGCCATCATTTTCGGGACACCCACGCGCTTCGGCAACATGTGCGCGCAGATGCGCAATTTTCTCGACCAGACCGGGCCCTTGTGGATGAACGGCGGGCTGATCGGCAAGATCGGCAGCGTATTCACCAGCGCAGCCAGTCAGCACGGCGGTGTCGAGACGACCATCACCAGCTTTCATTCGACGCTGCTGCATCACGGCATGGTGGTGGTCGGCGTTCCGTATTCCCACCAGAAGCTGCTCGACATGGATGCGATCGAAGGCGGCAGTCCCTATGGCGCCTCAACCATCACCCGTGGCGATGGCACCCGCCAGCCCAGCGCAACAGAGCTCGATATCGCGCGCTTTCAGGGCATGCATGTCGCGGATATCGCACGGCGTCTGACCGGCGCTCACTGGGCGCGCTGACGGCGCGACGCGTCAGTCCCGGTCCGGCGCTCCCAGCGGAAAGTAAGGCCGGAACGGCCGCGCCTCCTCGACCGCACGGGCGAAAGATGGGCGGGTGAGCAGGCGCGCGCGGTAGGCGCGCAGCGTCGCAAAGGCCGCGGCGATGGGATGCACCCAGTCCGCGTAGAACAACGCGGGCGCGGCCGCACAGTCCGCAAGCGTGAACTCCACGCCGGCCGCCCAGGTCCTGGCGGCAAGCTCACCGTCGAGCCACGCGTAGGCGCGTTCCAGCTTGTCCACGGCGAGCGCGAGTCCCTCCCGGCGCTTCACCGGGTCACCGCTCAATGCACCATCCACCGCATGCTGGGCGGCGTTCATGACATGCAGGTCAAAGAAGCGGTCGAGAAAGCGCACCTGCAGCGCGGCCATCGAGTCCGTCGGCAGCAGCCGCACCGGTCCGGGATGCACGAGCTGCAGGTACTCGATGATGATGCTGGTCTCGGCCACGTTGTGCTCGGCATCCACCAGCAGCGGGAACTTGCGCAGCGGCCAGCGACGCAGCCACTCGGCCGAGTGCTGCGGCATATCGGGCCCGAGGCTGCGAAACTCAAAGGGTGTGCCGTTCTCGTACAGCGCAATCAGAACCTTCTGCGTGTATGAGGAAAAGGCATGCCCGTAGAGAATGAGCGACATTCGCGATCTCCTGGTTGTGCGATGCAGCGGCCTATTCCGGCCGATCGAGCGCCTTGCGCATGGCAACGTAGCCGTGCTGCTGTTGTGACCAGTTGCGGCCGCCGGACATGGCGCCATCGATCACCAGATCCTGACCACTGATGAAGCCCGACTCATCGCTGGCGAGAAACACCGCGGCTTGCGCAATATCCTCGGGCAACCCGGCGCGTGGTATCGGCTGCGCGCTCTTGGCCAGCTCGCGCAGCACCTGCGGCGTCTTCTCCGCCGCCTCGAGCGACAGGCCAAGCGCCTTGCCGAAAATGCCGGTCGCGATCAGCCCGGGCGATATGGAATTGACGCGCACGCCGGATTCGCCCAGTTCCATGGCCACACAGCGCGTGAGATGAATCACCGCGGCCTTGGCGGCGCTGTAGACCACGGAAGATGAGTAGCCGGCCAGCTTTCCGGCGATGCTGCCGTTGTTGATGATGCTGCCCGAGCCCTGCTTTTTCATGTACGGAGCGGCATGTTTCATGCCCAGCATGACGCTGCGCACCAGTGTCGCCATGGCCGCGTCGAATCGGGCGACTTCGAGACCCTCGATACCGCCCACCTGGGCCGGCCCGCCGGCATTGTTGAACAGGCAGTCCAGGCGGCCGAACTTCTCGACCGCCAGCGCAATCAAGGCACGTACTTGATCCTCGTACGTGACATCGGTGCACAGGAAGATACAATTCGGGCCAAGCTTGCTGGCCAGCGCTTCCCCTTCACGCACCCGGCGGCCCGCGATGACGGTTCTGGCACCCTCGGCGACAAAAACCTCGGCAGTGCGCAAGCCGATGCCGCTGGTGGCACCGGTAATCACCGCGACCTTGCCGTTGAGACGTCCCATGGCATCGAGCATAAGCCGATCAAGGAGATGTCATCAATGACCCCATCAATCCCAGCGCTGCGGGGTCTCGCGGCCGCGTTTGCGACCGTGGCGATGCTCGTGGCCGCTTGCGGGCCGGCAACGGCAGTCGAACCGACGCAGGCGGACTTCGAGGCACTGAAAGCGCGCGTGCCGGAGGTCCAGGATCGCCAGGAGATCGCGCAGCTGATCGTGGATTACGGCCATCTGCTGGATACCCAGGATCTGCTGGGCTACTCAAACCTCTTTGCCAGGCAGGGGGAATGGATCGGTGGCTTCGGGCGCGCCAAAGGGCCCAAGGCAATACTTGCCATGATGAACAAGTACATCGGCGCCGCACCCTTTGATGCGCGTAACGTCAAGGGTTTTCATCTGCTCACCAATATCGTCATCCACCTCCATGGCGATCATGCGACGGGCTGGCGCCGGCCATGGGCGGGCACTACGACGATGAGTTCATCCGCGAAAATGGTCATTGGAAGTTCCTGCGGCGCGTGGTGATGATGGAAATCCCCTTCCAGGATCCGCGGGAAATCAAAGGCGAGCCGCCGCCGGCACCGGCCCCCGGGCCCCGGGCCCCGAGAAACACAGGCGAATACGACGCAATCTCACCTGCGCACCACTGACGCAGCATGGTTTGAATTCGCGCAGCCACTCCCTTAGGCTTGCGGCCTCGCTTCACCAACCGTGGAATCAGGCAACCATGAGAACTCGCGGTGGAATCCTGCGGACCCTGCTCCCGGCCACCACGGTCGCGCAGCCTGACTACCATCCGAGCCAGAAACACGGCGCAGTCGTGATCAAGGCGCCCCGGTGACGCCGTGCTGCGGCTATTTCTCATCCTGTTGGCCTTTGCGCCGGGCATGGCTCTCGCCCAGACGGATGAAATCCAGGTATATGACGCCGAGATAGCCGCTCCCGGCGTCTTCAATCTGACCTTGCACGACAATTTCACGCCAAGCGGCCACCTCGATGCGGTCCAGCCCGGCGGTGTCATCCCCAATCACACTTTGAATGGCGTTCCGGAGTGGGCTTACGGAGTCACGCCATGGCTGGAAGCAGGCTTGTATATGCCGCTGTACAGCGTCACCGGCAACGGCGCGGTCTTGTTCAACGGTTTCAAGCTGCGCACACTATTCGTGGAACCGGACGCGGCCAATCAGGTGTTCATCTACGGCATCAACTTCGAGTTCAGCGACAACACCGCGCACTGGGACCCGCATCGCTACACCGGGGAAATCAGGCCCATCATCGGCTGGCACCTCGGTCAGTTCGACTTCATCGTCAATCCGATTGTAGACAATGACTATGAGGGCGTCGGGAAACTGGATTTCGCGCCCGAGACACGCCTCGCCTGGAATCCGTCGAAGTCCTGGGCGATTGCCGCCGAGGAGTACGACGACTTCGGACCGCTGCAGCACTTTTACGGCCACAACGTCCAGTCCCATCAGCTCTTCTCGGTGTTCGACTATCGTGGCCCGACGCTGTCAATCGAGGCCGGTGTGGGCTTTGGGTTGAGTGCCGGCTCAGATCATCGCGTGATCAAGCTCATCCTGTCGCGTGACTTGAACAAACCGCAGGGGTGACCGTGGGCGTTCGTCAAGGCGGTGCAGCGCCGATGTATTTGAAGAATGGCTCGTAGTGGACATCGCGGCCCAGAAAGTTGTGGAGCAGCACCTCAGGTTCCACCAACGCACCGCGCTCCAGGATGTCTTTGCGGTAACGCATGCCGACGACCGGACTCTCAAGGCCACCCTTTTCAAAGACACTGAACATGTCCTGGGCATACACCCGCGACCATAAATAGCCGTAATAACCCGCGTCGTAGCCCCCCATGAGGTGTCCGAACCCAGCCTCGGGGACCGTTCCCGGCACGCCCGGCAATGGCGTTAACTGCTTCTCAAGACTGAACCACAGTGCCGTTGGATCAACCTTTGCGCCCGCGCTGTGCAGGCGCATGTCGTAAGTTGCATAAAACGCCTGCGCGGACCAGTTCATGCCATCCGCCACGTGCTGCGCGGCGACCATTTTCCTGATCAATTCATCGGGTATGGGTTGGCCGGTGCTGACGTTGGATGAGATCTCCTTGAGGATTGAAGGCTGCCACATCCAGTTTTCCAGCATCTGCGAGGGCGCCTCGACGAAGTCCCGGCGCACGTTGGTGCCAAATAAGGTTTCGTACGGCGCACGCGACAGAGATTGGTGCATCAGATGGCCAAACTCGTGGAAAAACGTGAGCACGTCATTGTGGCTGAGGAGCGCCTCTTTCCCCGGCTCCCCAGGCGGCCAGTTACCGATGATCGCCGAAACCGGGCGTTGCACGCCGCCGGGGATTGCACGTCCCGCGCGAATCGAGAACATTGCCGTATGTTCATACTTGCCGTCGCGGGGAAACAGGTCGACGAAAAACCAGCCAATCGCAGCGCCGCTGGCGTTGTCGGTAATGCTGTACTCGGTTACTCCAGGAGCCCAGGCCATGGCTGGCTGTATCTCGTCAAAATGCACCGCCAGCAGCTTTTCATAGATGCCAAAGACACCGGCGATAACCTTCTTCACAGGAAAATACTGGCGCACGGCCTCACTGTCGACCTGGTATTTCGTCTTCTCCAGTTGGTGTTCGTAATAGCCGTAGTCCCATCGGGCAAACGGGGTACTGTCACCCGCCGCCTTTTTCATTTGGGCCAGCACCGCAATCTCCGCACGCGCCTTGGGCAGCAGCGCGACCTGGACCTTTCCCAGAAGAGCAAACACATTGGCAGGCGTTTTCGCCATGCTCGCATCGAGCTGGTAGTCAGCCCAGGTCTTGTAGCCCAGGAGATTCGCGATCTGGGTGCGTAACGCGATGGCCTGCGCCAGTCGCGTGACGTTTGCCTGTCCGCCGCGGTTGTTGTACGAAATCGTATAACGCTTGCGCGCCTCGGGCGACGCTTCGTTATCGGTGAACTGCGTGACCGTGGCCTCGTTCACGTGCACTTCGTAGCCGCCCGGCAGTGCCTTGTAGGTCTTGAGGAGCGCCGCGGGCAATGAGCTCGCCTCCTCAGTACTGATCACGATGGTCGATCGGTCATCCCCCAGCGCACGGCCAAACTCTGTCTGGAGTTTGTTCAGGCGATCAAAGAGCCGGGTGACTCTGGCGCGCTGCTGCGGCTGCAAGCCGGCACCGGTGCGGCGTCCGGCTTCCACGTAAAGATGGGCAAGGCGGCGCTCCGCGCCAGCCGTTGCCTGCGACTCGGTGTGTTGCGCAATCTGGAACACCACAGGGTCGGCACTCAACTGAACGTTAAAGGCGGTGACGTCGTCGATACAGTGCGTAGAGGCGTCCCGGACGGGCTTTTCCAATGCGACGTTGGCCAACAGGACCTGCGCGGCAAGGGCGTCACTCATGTCCGCGACCGCACCTTCGACTTGCTCAAGCAGACGGGGGCCGGGCTCAGTGGCCGCCCGCTTGTCGATGGCGGCGATTTTTGCCCGTACATCATCCAGACGCTGTTTGCAGCTTTGGGTGATGGCGGCCGGCGTCAGGTTCCACGCGATTCCGGTATCGGCTGGCAATGGCGCAGCGGCCGCGACTGTGGCTGCCAATGGGCTCAGTAACAATACAAGCGATCGAAGGGTTTTCATGATCGTTGAGTCTTCTCAATCCGGGTTTTCGACACTTGCGCGGTACTATAGCCTAGCCATGGAAAATCTTGGACTACGAGCCCCATGACGCCTGCGATCCGTGCGGCTCCGGCAACCTCAGAATGGGTGTGATTCGAAGCGGTACATCGCGAATCTCGACTGCGTGACGGTGGGTACTGCGTCTGTGTACGCTACCGTACGCCGGGACGAATAAGAGTCTATACTGAGGTACGTCGTAGCCCCCGCCGCCTATCTCCGCGACAGTCGCCCATGCCAGCTCCCTCCCACGATCCGCAGCAGAACCACCTGTTGGCGGCGTTTTCGGCCGCTGAGCGGGAACGACTGTATCCGCACTTGCAACTCGTGCCGATGCCGCTGGGCAAGGTCCTGTACGAGTCCGGGGACGTGCTGCGCTACGTTTATTTTCCGACCAACTCCATTGTATCGCTGTTGTATGTTCTCGCCGATGGCGCTTCGGCGGAGATTTCTGTCGTGGGCAACGAAGGTTTGATTGGAATCGCCCTATTCATGGGGGGAGAAACGACCCCCAGCCGGGCCATCGTGCAAAGCTCCGGTTACGCCTATCGCCTCATCGGGCAGCAGCTCAAGGATGAATTTCATCGCAGCGGTGAGGTGCAACTACTGCTGCTGCGGTACACCCAGGCCCTGATCACGCAGATGGCCCAGACCGCGGTGTGCAATCGCCACCACTCGGTGGACCAGCAACTGTGCCGCTGGCTGTTACTCTCGCTTGACCGTCTGCAGTCCAATCAGCTGGTCATGACTCAGGAGCTCATCGCCAATATGCTGGGCGTGCGCCGCGAAGGTGTTACCGAAGCCGCCGGCAAACTGGACAAGCTCGGCGTCATTCGCTACGCCCGTGGACGTATCACGGTTCTGGACAGGCCCAAGCTCGAGCAGCTTTGCTGTGAGTGCTATGCGGTGGTCAAGAAAGAGAGCGATCGCCTGCTGCCGCGACCTGCTCCCAAAGGGCCGCCGCAGATCGCAAGCTGACGCCGGGTGCGCGGCCCCGCGTCCCGATCCCGGGTGGCACCCTTATGCCGATGGCAAGGTGCGCCAGCGTACCGACAGCGCCTGTCGGTGCGCAGATCCTCAAGATGATGAATTCCGCGGCCCATGGCTCCCCTTACAGGGGCGAATTTGACAAGTTTCTCTTCAGTCTCGTCGGCGAGGACCGCAACGGACTGCCGCTGAGCGTCATTTCGCTTCTGGCACGCATGGATCTTGACCCGTGGCAGGAGGCGGGCACCCTGGCCGACCTCTCGGCGGAAGCCGCGGCCAGGCGCCTGACCTTCTCGCTGGATACCCTGACGGATCCCGTATTGCGGCAGGTCATCTGCGAATCGATGGTCCAGCGCCTTCTGGCGCTGCTACCGAGGCGGGCGCCCGCCGCCGCCCAGAAACCAGCTGTAAGCGTCGACGCCGTCGCGGCGCACGATCCTGCTGCTCGCATCCAAGTCCTATTCTTAATCGCATCCACCATAGTTCTGATTGTGGGTATGCAGATATTGGTCGCGCATCGCACTGCAGCGAAGCGACCCGACCTCGTCCCTGGGCCGGCCGTATTGGCGGCTCCCGCCCAGACCCCGCCAACACCTTCCGGCCAGTGAGACTGGAAGGTGGGCCACCGAACAGATGGCCGACGGGTTGTCCGCCACAGTGGAACCTCGCTTCCAAGGCGCAGGGGATACGGGTGCCAGATTCAACGCGAGCCACGCGGGCTAATCAGCTGCTGGCTGGACTGCCGCAGCGGCTTCGTAACCGACTGCTGGAGCGCCTCGAACCCGTCGAGCTTCGCCTGGCGCAGGTGCTGTGCACGTCCGGGGAACGCATGCCTCATGTCTACTTCCCCATCAGCAGTTTTGTATCCCTCATCGCGCCCTTGGAAGGACACGTAGGTCTTGAGGTCGGCCTGGTGGGCGACGAAGGCATGGTGGGGAGCTCACTGGTGCTGGGTATTGAGACAGCACCGATGCACGCGCTGGTGCAAGGCGCCGGTACGGCCTGGCGCATGGATGCGACCGCGCTTCTCAAGGAGCTCAGCCACAGCCCGCCGTTGCGCCAACTCTTGAACCGATATCAGTACGTCACGCTGACCCAGCTTGCGCAGACCGCCGCCTGCACCCGCTTCCACCTCGTGGAGGCACGGCTCGCCCGCTGGCTGCTGATGACGCGCGACCGGGCGCACGCCGACAGGTTTTACATCACGCATGACTTCCTGTCGCACATGTTGGGTGTGCGCCGCGCCGGCATCACTCGATCAGCGGTTGCGCTGCGCAAGCGCAAACTGATCCACTATAGCCGCGGCATGCTCACAGTGCTGGACGGCCAAGGCCTGGAGCAAGCCGCCTGCAGCTGTTACGCGAGCCTCAAGGATGACTACAGCCGGGTACTTGGCACCCTGGCGCAGCCCGGCCGCTACCGGACCGCATCTCGACCATGAGGAATCAGCAGGCCTGCAGACTACCGAGCAGTGCGGCGATCTTCATGGTTGCGACCGTCGAAAACGTGTCTGAAACCGCATAGGGCAGGACGATCCGGTCGTTGAAGCGCATGGCGCCGCAGGTGTACACGACATTGGGAACGTAACCTTCACGCTCCGGAGCCTCCGGACGCACCAGCGGCTCGCGGGAGCGCGCCAGAACCTTGGTCGGATCCGTCTTGTCGAGTAGCACGGCGCCGATTGAATATCGGCGGACCGGGCCGACACCATGGGTCAGAAGCAGCCAGCCCTCGTCCAGTTCGATGGGCGAGCCGCAATTGCCGATCTGCACGAACTCCCAGGGGAACTGGGGCTTCAGAATCACCTGGCCGCCGTTCCAGGAGTACAGATCATCCGAATAAATGAGATACAGGTTTTCGTTGTCCTGGCGCGCGATCATGGCGTATTGGCCGGCGATTCTGCGCGGAAAAAGCGCCATACCCTTGTTGCGCGTGGCGCTGCCACTCATGTGGCACAGGTTGAAGGTCACAAAATCCTGGGTCTCCAGCAGTTCTGAGCTGATGTCACGGCCAGTGTAAGCCGTATAGGTCGCATAATAAGTTCTCTTGCCCGCCTCATAGAACTCCACGAAGCGCGCGTCCTCGATGCCGTTGGACTGCGAGGCCAGCACCGGAACGATCACCCGCTCACTGAGCTCTTCCTCCTGCCTGAAAATCAGTTCGGCTCGGTCGGCGTCCGGGGCCAAGGGCATACGCAGCATCGGAATGGAGGCCAGACGTGCCGGCGGATCGACACTGACGCTGCCGTCCGCGCAAATCACACCTGAGCGGAAAGTCAGTGACGACACATGCCCCTCGCCGACCGCGCGCAAGCTCAGGATGAAGCGGCGGCCGCCGCTTGGCGCGCCCGACTGATCCGGGTGGGTCACGATACTCGGATTGAACAGCGCCGCCGCTTCGAAGGAGTACTCGTGCAGGAAGTAGGCTCCCACGAGCCGGCGCTGATCCAGGGTAAAGGACGGATGCGCAGATAAGGCCACGCCCATCTCATCCGCCCGTGCCTCGAAGGTCTCGAGCAGATTGCGGTGTCGCCCCCGGAAGTTCTCCAGTACATCTGCCAGCTGGCTGGCTATGGTTGGCGCATCCAGCGCCAGAACGCGATCCACGATGTGATTTGCGCGCGTGCGGTCGGTTGAATTGAAGTCGCGCGGCTCGGTCGCCGGTTTGAATGGGCGCACGACCACCCGCGCCGAATCCGGGCGCAGATGAAACGCCTGCCTATTGAAGAACGTGTTCTGTGTCAAAGGGCCTCAATTGTTGCGGTAACTCAGTCATCATGGAGGGCGCGGCGTCTGCCGTCATGCTGGTATCGCCTGTCTGCGCTACAACCCGATCCATGTGGCGGATCTGCGCAAGTCCAAGCAGATAGGAGACCACGGACTCCCCGCCCTGATTTTCATTGGCGCGGTCCGGATGCAAGCCGTCGCAGCAGCTTCCCGTTTCGGGATCGATTAGCGAAATGAAAAGATCGTTCTTGCCCAGGAACCATGCGAAGGCGCGCACCGCATGGACACGCCACACAGGATCGCGGTCCGCGCGCCACGCCGCAAGACACGCTGCGATCGTCGCCGTCGCTTCCAGCGGCTGCTGGTCGAACGCACGCGGCGGCTGGCGCAGGTCACCGAAGCTGTGCGAACCAATCGGCCGAAATACGCCACTCGGCGCCGTTTGCAGCGTCATCAGCCAGCGCAGCGACCTCAGACCCGCGGCAATGTAGCTTTGCCGACCGGTCGAAACCCCGGTGGCAATCAAGGCCTGCGACAGGCGGGCGTTATCGTAGGCAAGGCTGTCCTCGAACCACACCCAATTCGGCGTCTCCACCGCGGCCAGCAACGCCATGAGTCTGGCGGCGAGCACATGCTGCAATTCAACGCTGCTGGAGTCGAGTGGATCCGCGACTCGAAAGGCCTCCAGACCCAGCAGCGTAAAGGCCCAGGCACGGGGGGAGCAGAAGCTCTCCACAAACGGCGACGCCTCGGAAAACAGGGCCTTTGCCCATGATCGCCGCGAGGCGCGGCTGTCACAGCGCGCGCACTCCCCGAGCGCCCACAGCGTGCGCCCGTGGCTATCATCCGAGCCGCTGTCCTCGAGCCAGCGACGATCGAAACCCATGAAATTTCTAAAGCGTCTGGTGTCGGGATTCCAGGCGTGCTGGATAAAAGCCGCGATCCGGACTGTCAGCTTCTCGGATAGTGGCTCCTCGTTCGGGGCGTTCAGTGCACAGGCCAGCAGCAGCGCGCGGGCGTTGTCGTCTACGCAATAGCCGTGCGCACGGTCGGGAACTGAACGAATCGCGTGTTGGATCAACCCCGTGTCGTCGCACATGGACAGGAAGTGAGTCAAGCGCATATCCGGGACAGCCCGCTGGGAGTCGGCGGATGCCGCTGCACTGAAGCGGCGCGAGCCACTTCGATGAAGTTCCACGGCTCGCATGAATTCGCCCATGTAGCGTACGCCAATGCGCGGCCAGGTCATGGGCCGACTGTAGGTGTAGGCCTCCTGGCCCAAGCGCTCGCGGCGCTGGTCATCAGTCAGCAGCGCCGCAATCTCACGACCAGTGGCCCCGGAGTCACCGAAGGGCACGAGAATTCCCCGGCCGTCCGCCAGCAGTTCGCGCGCATGCCAGTAGGCAGTGGAGACGATGGCCTTGCCGACCCCGAAGCTGTAGGCGAGGGTGCCCGAGGTCATCTGGGCCACATTCAAATAGGGCGTGACATACACGTCACACATGGAGATGAAGTCAACCAACGTTGCCCGGTCCACAAACTGATCGAGAAAGACCACCTGTTGCTCGATTCCGAGCACCCGCGTCCGCTCTCGCAAACCGTTCCGATAAGCCTCGCCCTCGCGTCTCACGAGATTGGGATGCGTGGCCCCGAGCACGACATACACGGCGTCGGGGCGACTGCGTAGTATCTCGGGCATCGCGTCGATCATGATCTCAATGCCCTTGTTGGGCGAGATCAACCCAAAGGTCAGTATTACGGCGCGACCGGCAAAGCCGCGAGCTAGCTTCGAGGCGCTGGAATCCACGAAGGCGCAGTCCGGAATGCCGTGGGGGATGATCTGTAACTTCTCCAGCGGCACGTCATATACAGTTCGAAGCAATTCCCGGGCCTTCTCTGCCATGACGATAACGGTGGTCGAGGCGTCCGCGATTTTGCCCATTACGCGGCGCTGAACGGCGCTCGGTTCGGCGAGAACTGTGTGGAGTGTCGTCACCACCGGCATCTTGAGCTGCGTCAGCAGCGTGAGGACATGACCGCCCGCATCGCCACCAAAAATTCCGAACTCGTGCTGCAACGAGACCACGTCATACCGGCCGGCATTCAAGAATCTGGCGGCCTGCTCGTAGTCCCCCAGCTCCTGCTCACGAATCTCGCAGCCAACGCAGGCGGGATAATCGTAGTCGTGCCCCTCATCGTTCATTGCAACGATGACGGTCTCAGGGGACGCCTGCGAAGCCGCGACTGCCAACTGCAAGTCAGTGGTGAACGTGGCAATACCGCAGCGACGCGGGAGTGAATTGCCGATGAATGCGACTCGGTTTGGCGGGCTCAGATTCGCCTGCCCTGAATCAGACGTACAACAATCAGAATGACTGCCACTACCAGCAGAATGTGGATGAATCCACCCAGGGTATAGGAACTCACCAATCCCAGGACCCAAAGTATGATCAGGACAATCGCAATAGTTCCGAGCACTTGGTTTCTCCTTGGGATTGCGTGAATTGCGACCGGCACGCCCGCGGCCAAGCCACGCGCGCGCCGGTTGCGCGGCTAGGCTGGCGTGCGCGCGCTGTAGGAGAACTTCTGTCCCGCGACCGTGACGTTGTACATGAGACCGCCCTTCGCGATCGTGAACACCGCTACGCCGTGATTAAATTCGCTACCGGTATCCGCGTTCTTTTTGTTGCCACTGGCGCTGGTATCCAATCCCGTCGTACCGACGCTTACATCGGCCGCAGCAGTTACGGCAATGGCGCCCGCATCCGCGCTGAACTCGAAGTTTCCCGACGTAAAGTCATCCAGCGCCTGCTTGTCGCGGAAGAATATGATTTCGCTGTAACCTTCGCCGCCCAGCTGCGCCCCAAGGCTGACCTGATTCATCGTGACGTGACCGAGACGGTGTCCTTTTGCATAGACGTTGCCGGTACCGTGCGCCGCGCCGATGCCTGCTCCACCCTTGAGGATGGTCGGAAAGACCGCGTAGCCGTAGCTCTTATTGAAGAATTCCGAACTCTGGTTCGACTTTTGAAAAAGGGCCGCCGTATCACTGTCATGGCCGGCATTCGCCACCCCAATTGAGCCGCCAATCATCGCGGCCATCACGGCCACACTTACTAACTTGTTCATAGATATACCTTTAATGAATTACCGATCGTCGGATTTCCGATCAGTGGAGGCTGCGCTCAACGTTTCGCCGCGTCTGTAGGCGGGCGCGCCGAGGCGAAGGAATCTTTTGTCCACGCGCGAAGCTACCCGCTTCACCTGCAGCGATCTGTACGTCACCGCACTCACAAGTCTAAGGACTGGAGGTTGAGTGTTCCTCTGCCTCTTCCAGCGCCACAAGCACCTGTGCGGTGTCGGTGCGCTGTTGCAAGTCGGCCGCTTCCGGATCATGAGGGTCCTTCACCATCGGCAGGTCCCGCCGTAGTTCCTCCAGCAGGTGGATCAGTTTTGTGACCTTCTGCTGCGTCAACAGATTCACCTGCAAATCCAACTGCGATCGTTGCGTTTCTATGCGGGTGAGGCGATTCTGAGCGATCAGGACGACGGTAGTCGTCAGCAACGCTGCCAAGGTGAGTACTCCCTGCAACGCCGGAAATGGCGGCTGATCAAAAGGCGCGGCGCCCAGGTGTCGCGCAAGGAGATTTGCGCCGATCCACAGTACGACGACGGTAAGCAACCCTGCAAGATAGAGCGGGCGACCGATCACTTCACCGATTCTGTCGAGTCTTCGCGCCGACTCCCCCAATTTTCCGTGCTCGCGCTCGTGAAAGGCGGCGGTATCTCTGATATTGCTGCTGACTTGTGCCGAAAGCGTTTCGGCCTGGCTGCTGCCTTTGAAGCGGGCGCCGGGAAGGCGCAAATTAGTTCTCGATCTTCAACCGTACCGTGAATTCGCTGCCGTGACCGACGCCGTCACTGGCCGCCGAAACAGTGCCATGATGCGATTCCAGTATCGAACGCACCAGCGCCAGGCCAATGCCAAGCCCCGATTGCGTCCGCACCGCCATGGTGTCGGCGCGGACGAAGAGATCGAAAATGAACGGCATTGAATCGGCGGCGATGCCGATTCCGGAATCGCGCACCTGAACCACGGCGTAGCCTTCGTTCACACGCATCGACATCAGGATCTTGCCGCCGATGTCGGAATATTTGGAAGCATTGGAGAGCAGATTTACGAATACCTGCTCAAGCCGACTCGCGTCCCCAAGTACCCAGACGCACGATTCGGGCAGGCTGACCACGAGTTCATGTTGCCTCTCGGTAAGTTCCGAAGTGACCGTTCCAGCGGCCGTACTCAGCACCGTACACAAATCAATCCGCTGCAGGTCCACCTGCAGGTTTGCCATGCGGTGCCCCGCCGTCTGGCCAAGACTTGCGGTCAAGAGCACCATCTGACGCACCTGCCGTTCGATGAGCTCGTGCATCCGCTGCTGCAAGGACTCGTCCCTGCTGCGTATGCGCAATACGGCCATGGCATTCTGAATTGACGCCAGAGGGCTTCGCAGCTCGTGCAACAGCAGCGCCAGTGACTCATCCTTGCGGCGGTCCGCAGTGACCAGATCCTCGATCTGCGCAAGAAGCCGCGACTGGCTTTGCGTCGAATAGGGTTCGGAGATCAGAGCCTTGCGATGCGCAGTTATCAGCCGCGGGGCACAGATCTCGAAATGCGGCAAGACCTGCTGCGAAAATATCTCGGTCGCGCACTCTGCCGTGTGAGGGGATGACATGACAGCTCCGTTACCCATGCGTGGCAGCGCAAAACTACAGATAAGAGTGGCAGCGCTCTGTGCGATAGCAGACATAGAGACAGATTCGCGATGCGTGCCGCATCACGGTGTGCCGCCGGGAATTCTCAACCCATGAGGTGCGCCGGTCGCTCGTTCCCGAAACACTGCAGCTTTGAGCAATGGCCGCCGCCGGCAAAGAAGGAATCGCGCGGCGACATAACCGAGTGATATTGAAGCCAAAATAGCTGCAACACGGGCTGAGGAGCGGCGGCTCGCCATTGACGCCCAGGCACGCACTACGTGCGCTACCGTACGGAATAAATTCGGGCCGCCGTGGAGCATTCAATACATCAAGCCAAGGAGCGGGCGTGCCGCCGAAGAAGAGACCCACCCTGCGTCCCTTGCCCAAAGTGGCGACGGGCATCACCGGATTTGATGAAATCAGTCATGGTGGCCTGCCCAGGAACCGCACGACATTGGTCACGGGCGGTCCTGGCACCGGGAAAACCGTATTCGCTTTGCAGACTCTGATAAATGGTGCACAGGTTCACCGGCGTCCGGGGATCTTCGTCGCATTCGAGGAAGACGCCCGCGAGATATTCGCCAATGCCGCGACGTTCGGCTGGCAGTTGTCCGCACCGACAAAGAACCCGCTGTTCTTCCTCGATGCCCGACTTTCACCGGCAATTGTACAGTCCGGGGACTTTGAACTAAGCGGCATGCTCGCCATCCTTGAAGCGAAGGTACGCGCTCTCGGCGCCCACCTGATCGCCTTCGATGGCATCGATGTACTGCTTGCGCTGCTGCAGAATCCCCGCGCCGCAATGCGCGAAATCTACCGCCTGCGTGACTGGTTGGCAGGCAACGAATTGACCGCGATCATCACCACGAAGATCGATCCGGACACATCCCAGAGCGTCAACTACAGCTTCATGCAGTTCATGGTCGACTGTGTGATCCGGTTTGATCGCCGCTCGGAACAGGCGATGGCAATGCGCCGCCTGGAGATCACCAAGTACCGAGGTTCGAATTTCTCGCCCGGCGAGTTTCCGCTGAATTTCGGCCCGACTGGCATCGAAGTGTCGACCCCGGGCACGATCGAGGTCTTGCACAAGGCTTCCTCGGAGCGCGTTTCCACGGGCTTCGGCAGCCTTGACGCGATGCTTGGTGGGGGCCTGTTTCGCGGCAGCAGCACTTTGATCACCGGTGCACCTGGTACTTCTAAAACGACCCTCGCGGGACAGTTTGCGGAAAGTGCCTGTCGTCGCGGCGAGCGCACACTGTTCGTGAGTTTTGACGAAGGTGGGGACCGGATCAGACGCAATCTCACATCTGTCGGCATTCGCCTCGACCCCCATGTCAAATCCGGTGTGTTGCGCATGTATTCCGGTCGGACCGACATGATCAACCCTGAAGAGCACCTGATCAGGCTCGCGGCGCTGATTCACGAACATCAACCGCGCTGCATGGTGATCGATCCATTGTCCGCCATCGTCAAGACCGGTGCGCTGCTGTATGCCAGAACCGTTGGCAACCGCCTCATCTACCTGGTTCAGGACCACCACATCACCACCTTCATCACCTCACTCGTGGACGGGGATGATCCGCAGGCCGAGGCAACCGAGCTGCAAATCTCGACCATCGCGGACACCTGGATCCACCTGTCGTATTTGGTGCGCGGCGGCGAGC
Organism: Steroidobacteraceae bacterium; assembly: GCA_049792815.1. Taxonomy (GTDB): domain Bacteria; phylum Pseudomonadota; class Gammaproteobacteria; order Steroidobacterales; family Steroidobacteraceae; genus DAIDKA01. The sequence goes on from JBARBG010000139.1 coordinate 36,406, forward strand.
GTAATCGGGCGCTTACCATCATCAAGTCGCGCGGCACACGACACTCGAACCAGGTACGCGAGCTGGTGTTGAGTTCCTCGGGCCTGTCACTGACCGAGCCTTACACCTCAGGGGGCGAGGTACTGATGGGTACGTTGCGCTGGGAACGAGAGACCGAGGAGCGGGACCGAAAGTTGCAGCGCGGCGCGGAGTTCACCCACAAGCGCCGTGAACTGCAATTCTCCGAGGCCGAAATCACTGCGCGGATCGCCGCCTTGCAGCTGGACCTCGACAAGCAGCGATCCGAACTGGCGCTTTACACCCGAAGCGACGCGGCTCGTCATGCGTCCCTGGGTGAGCATAAGGACGAGTTGCGCCAACTGCGCGGCGGAAACCCGGTGTCAGCAACGAAGACCAACGGCGCGAAGAGACCAAGACATGAAGCGTAAGCGCACCAGACCGGAACCGGCCAGTACCCCGCCGGTCACCACCGTCGTCGTGATGTGTCTGTATGTGGCGGGCAAGGCTCCCAACTCTGTAAAGGCCATCGCGAATCTGGAGGCAATCTGCAAACGCCATCTGCCTGACGGATACAAGCTGGAGATCGTCGATGTCTGCGAGCATCCACTGCGCGCGTTGTCTGAGGGTGTCCTGGTCACACCCAGCCTCGCCAAGACCTCACCCACGCCGACCTCGATGATCATCGGCAATCTCAGTGACACCGAGAGCGTGCTGGCGGCACTGGGCCTAGGTGGCAGGCAATGAGTTCTGCGCCACCGGGAGGCGCGCAGGTTGATTCTGCCCGACTGGCAGAGGCCGAGTTCAGGAAGTGGATCCGCCAGGTCGTCAAAGGCGCCACGGAGCTGCGCGCCGTCGAAGCGGGACAGATCGACGCCGTCATGGATTCAGTGACTGGCAGAGCCATTCTGGTGCCCGCCGCACGGGATGCACTTCGACGCGAGATCGTCGGCATACCCCGACGCAGGAATGCGCGCCGTCTGGCGGCAGTCGCGCGAGCCGGTACGCCGAATTGCCTGCTCGCCGCGATTCCGACCAAGGAGTACGAGAGTCTTTTGGCCGGCTTTGAGGTGGTCACCCTGACCTACGGCGACGTGCTGTACGAGCCCGGCGAACGGATGCGACATGTTTACTTTCCAAGCGACAGCCTGGTGTCGCTGTTGGCAGTCATCGATAGTCGCCGGGCAGTGGAAGTCGGCCTGGTTGGGCGCGAAGGCTTGGTTGGAGCCCGCCTGGCGCTGGGTATCGCTGCCTCCTCCACCCGCGCCCTCGTCCAAGGAACGGGGACCGCCCTGAAGATCAGCGCCACCCGTTTTCTGCGCGAGTTCAAGCGCGCTCCGGGGTTGCGGCGTGCAGTGCTGCTCTACGCCGATGCGCTGATGAATCAGGTCGCGCAGAGCGCCGCCTGCAATCGCTTCCATGTCATCGAGGAGCGGCTGGCGCGTTGGCTGCTGATGACCCGCGAGCGGCTGCCGTCCAGTGAATTCAGACTGACCCACGAGTTCCTCGCGGACATGCTGGGCGTGCGCCGAGTGGGCGTCACAGCGGCTGCCGGCGCTCTGCAACGCCGCGGACTGATTCGCTACCGACGCGGAATCATCACGATACTCGACCAGCCCGGTCTGGAGGCCGCCTGCTGTTCGTGTTACGAGCACGTGCGGCTCCTACGAGCCACGGCCTAGACGCCGGTTGCCGTTCTCGGTGCGGTGACGCACCGACGGGTTCGCTGTGACCGCTTACCTTAACCGGTTGATACACCAGCGGCCGTCACGAGGAACATCCATGCATATTGATCCAGGACACCGGTCTACCCGGGGCACCCAGGTGCGTCTCCTGGCGCTGCTGCTTGCGGTATCCGCAAGCGCCTCATTTGCGGCGGGTGTGGGTGTGTTTCCGGCCAACGCCCATAGCAGCAGCTATACGAGCGGGTGGGAGTGTTCGCGAAGATATCACAGAGCGGACGAAGCCTGCGTAGCCATCAACATTCCCGCCAATGCCTATCTGAATTATTCCGGTTCCGATTGGGACTGTGACCGCGGGTATCAGCGGGTCGATCGCGGGTGCAAGCTGGTGAAAGTACCGGCCGATGCGCACGCCGACGATGAGCGGTTCGGTCGCGGATGGGAGTGCGATCGCGGCTTTCGCGAGGACAATGACGCCTGCGGACGCATCGTGGTGCCGGTGAATGCATATGCAGTTGAATCAACCTTCGACCGGGGCTGGGAATGCGATCGAGGTTACAGCCGCGAGCGCGAAAGCTGCACCGCCGTCAAAGTACCCGCATACGGATTCCTGTTGCACACCGGCGCCGATTGGGGATGCGAACGCGGATTCATGAAGCGCGCCGATGCCTGCGTGGCAATCCAGCTGCCCGCAAACAGCTACCTGGACACAAACGGCAACGACTGGAAATGTGAGCGCGGATTCGGTCTACAGAAACTCAATTGTGTGGCGCTGATCGTAACGACCAATGGCTACCTTGATTATTCCGGGAATGAGTGGACCTGTGACGAGGGCTTTCAAAAGCAGGCCGACGCCTGTGTTGCCGACCGATGAAACCCAAGCTCATGCCACAAAATCGTTGGCAATATCACCAGCAGCCTGTCAGGAGACTTTTACTATGAATATCCGTCCGCTCCACGATCGCGTGATCGTGAAGCCCCTGGAAGAAAAACGCACCTCGCCGGGCGGCATTGCGATTCCCGACACTGCGGCCGAGAAACCGATTCAAGGCAAGATTGTCGCGGTTGGCAAGGGCAAGATCCTCGACAGCGGTCAGGTGCGCCCCTGCGACGTAAAGGTCGGGGACAAAATCCTGTTCGCCAAGTACGGCGGTACTGAAGTAAAGATCGACGGCCAAGAACTCGTAGTCATGCGTGAAGAAGACGTCATGGCCATCATCGAAGCAAAGTAACTTACCCAAAGGACACGACTATGGCAGCGAAAGAAGTACAGCTGGGCGACGGGGCGCGCCAACGCATGTTCAGGGGCGTCAATGTCCTTGCGAACGCAGTAAAAGTGACGCTCGGCCCAAAGGGCCGCAATGCGGTGCTGGATAAGAGCTACGGGGCTCCGACCATCACCAAGGACGGTGTGTCGGTAGCCAAGGAGATCGAACTGAAGGACAAGTTCGAGAACATGGGCGCCCAGATGCTTAAGGAAGTCGCCTCCAACACCTCTGATGAGGCCGGCGACGGCACGACGACGGCGACAGTTCTGGCGCAGGCGATTATTCGCGAGGGCCTGAAGGCCGTCGCCGCCGGTCGCAACCCCATGGATATCAAACGCGGTATCGACAAAGCCGTGCGGGTCACGACGGAGGAACTCAAGCGCCTTGCCAAGCCCTGTAAAGACCCCAAGGCCATTGCCCAGGTCGGCACGATCTCGGCGAACTCGGACTTGTCCATCGGTCAGACCATTGCGGACGCCATGGAGAAAGTCGGCAAGGAAGGCGTCATCACCGTTGAGGAAGGTCAGGGTCTTGACACTGAGCTTGAGGTCGTCGATGGCATGCAGTTCGACCGCGGCTTTCTTTCGCCGTATTTCATCAATCAGCCCCACAGTCAATCCGTTGAGTTTGAAAAGCCGCTGATCCTTTTGTGCGACAAGAAACTTTCCAGCATCCGTGAGTTGTTGCCGTTACTGGAGATCGTCGCCAAGTCGGGCCGCCCGCTGATCGTCGTGGCCGATGACGTCGAGGGTGAGGCGTTGGCGACGCTGGTAGTCAACAACCTTCGCGGCATACTCAAGGTGGCGGCAGTGAAGAGCCCGGGCTTCGGAGATCGCCGCAAGGCCATGCTGCAGGACCTGTCTACGTTGACCGGCGCTACGGTGATTTCCGAGGAGGTTGGCCTATCGCTCGAGAAGACCACGTTGGAAAACCTTGGCGCTGCGAAGAAGGTCGTGATCGACAAGGAAAACACGACCATCATCGACGGCGGCGGCAAGGCTGCCGATATCAAGGCCCGCATCGAGATGATCCGCCAACAGGTCGAGGCGGCGACCAGCGACTACGACAAGGAGAAGCTCCAGGAACGTGTCGCGAAGCTTTCCGGCGGCGTGGCATTGATCAAGGTTGGCGCCGCGACGGAAATCGAGATGAAGGAAAAGAAGGCGCGGGTGGAGGACGCCTTGCACGCAACCCGTGCCGCCATTGAGGAAGGTGTGGTACCCGGTGGCGGTGTCGCGTTGATCCGCGCCCTCAAAGCCCTGGATAAGCTTGAGGGCGACAATGACGATCAGACGGTCGGCATTCGCATCCTGGCTCGCGCCATCGAGGAGCCGCTGCGCAATATCGTCATGAATGCCGGCGAGGACGCGGCGGTCATCGTGAACCAGGTGAAGGCCGGTAAGGGTTCCTACGGCTACAACGCGGCAACCGGTAAATTCGGTGACCTGCTCGAAGAGGGCATTCTGGATCCCACCAAGGTCACGCGGCTGGCATTGCAGAACGCCGCGTCCGTCGCCGGCCTGTTGCTCACCACCGAGGTGATGGTCGGCGAGGCTGCGAAGGAGGATGCGCATACCCGCGGCGGAACGGCAGGCGGCGGAATGTCGGATATGGACATGTGAAACTGGCGGAGAGAAAGGGATTCGAACCGCCTCCTATGCTATTGATTTATTGGCAATTATTTAATTCCCAGAATATCCGTACCATCGGACGTACGAACGCGTCGGCCGGTCCCTCGGTCGCCGATGGAGGGTCTATATCACCGCGGACCGTACTACGAATCAGCTCCCAATCACGTATTTTATGAGATTCGTGTAAAACATGTGATATCATGGGTTCATCCTCAAGGAGGCACTCATGACCAAAGTGACCGCTGGAGAATTCACCCGCGAGTTCGGGCGGTTCCGGGCACTTGCTCGCCGTGAGGCAATAGTTGTCACCCATCACGGTCGTGATGACGTAGTGCTGATCGCCGCCGACGACTACATCCGGCTGCGCCGCTACGAGCAGAAAGCCTTCCATGTCTCCCAGCTTCCCAAAGAGGTGGTCGACGAACTCGGCACGGTTGCTATTCCCGCAGCCGCTGCGGAATTCAACGACGAGTATCAGCCCTGATACGTGGCGGTTCCCAGGCCTGAAATCGGCCTTGTCATTCGCCATGCCTACCTGTGGTGGAACGAGGCGAGAGCAGGCCGCGAAGAGGGCCGCAAGGATCGACCCTGCGTGATCGTTCACCTGCGCCTAAACGAACATCAGGAACTCGATACCTACATCTGCCCCGTCACGCACACGCCGCCGGAGCATCCGGAAAAGGCAATGGAGATTCCCCCGGCAACGAAGGCGCGTCTTGGCCTGGACGACGCGAGATCCTGGATCATCACGACCGAAGTCAACCGTTTTATCTGGCCAGGACCTGACCTACGCCCTGTTCCGCGTGGCGGCGATTCCTACGGACCTCTGCCGGCCGCCATGACACAGGACTTGGTTGCACAGGTCAAAGCAAATGCGCAAGACAGCTCACTGCTCATCGTGAGACGCACAACATGATTACGCCACGATCAGACGGCGGCTGTCTTTGCAAACCTGCGAAACGGGTCAGCCAACCAGCTCGGAAATTCACTCGCGCTGAAGAGCGGCGTATCCGCGCTCACATTCTGGCGCGGGATTGCCTTTAGGGCTTTCTTCCCGGAGGACCTCGCCAACTGGTTGCGATGAAAGGTCAGGTCGGGTGTTTTCCAAGACCCCGCCGAGGCAACATTTGTGGCCCTCCAAGGCCTGCTGGAACTCGATCGACACCCTGAAGTGCGCATTTCGAGCAGACGGTACCCGGCAGTCCGGTCGTCAGTGTTCAGTGATCGCCCCCGAACGTGAGAGCCGCACCAGAGCGGCGAGATCCCACTCGTCGTGAATCTCACAGCTAAAGTGGGTCGGGTCGCTGCAGTATGCCCCGTGAATCCATTTACTCTCGAAACCAGCAATCACGTTACCGCGCAAATCCTGCTGGTCGTCGAACAGTCCCAATATTGGTCTGACGGTGGATGTGGCATTGCTGATGCTTACCGTCCAACGCTCCGGGTAAACGCCAAAATCATATTTGGCTATGTACTGTGTGGATCCAACCGCAAATCTCACCACAGGCATCAGGAGTTCCTCCTGCGGCGGAGGCGTGCCCATGACATAGGTTGCGACTACCTGTGCCTCTCGCGTTTCGAACTTCCACATCAGGCGCCGGATCAGCTCGATGTAGTCCCACCAACCCTTACGATACTGCAGCTGTTCATCTGGATTGTTGTTGTTCACCCAGCGGTCGAAGTCTATTGGAACCTTCATGCGCTCGGTCTCCTCCCATGTAATTCCATAGGGCGCTCCGCCGCTCGTATGGCCTGCAATGAATGAGTAATGGTTATCCGAGAATTCGTCGAGCCCATGCAATGCTTCTTCCTCGCGCCTGTCCGCGTCGATTTTGCCGGCGGTCACTTTGTGCTGCTTGGCTGCACGCCGTGATTTTTTCCTGGACGACATATCGACAGCACCTCGACGGGCAGCTCTTAGAATCTGGGAACGGACGATTTCACATGAACGTCACGCCACGCAAGAAGCAGGGAGCGCCGCAGCCCATGACGCCGCCTCATGCAAATAGTTGACGGGAATCGATCACGTCCTTCGGGACGATGGCAGATGTTGGTATTTGCGGCCGACCGAATACTCATACCAACAAATGTACCAACAGCGACCCGAGACACTGTGATACGGAGCGAGACGCCGTGAGAACACAAGAATCAGGACTAGTCCCGAAAGCCCAGTAATTACCGCGTAAGACTCTATAATGTATTGATTTATATATAGAAAATTGGCGGAGAGAGAGGGATTCGAACCCTCGAAGGGCTTTTGACCCTTACACCCTTAGCAGGGGTGCGCCTTCGACCACTCGGCCATCTCTCCGCTTGCGGAAATTACCAACCACATCAATGAGTTAAAGGTTGGCGCAGGCCCCTGGCGGGGACTGGGCGCCATGATACTGGCGGGGGCAGCGCAGGTAAAGGCACCCGCAGTCGCAGGGTTTGCGCGGCCGGAGCGGATCAGGTCCGCCTACACGGAAAGATGAGTGTGATCCGACACTTCGTGCTTGATGCGCTCGAATATTTCTTCGCGGTGCACCGCGACAGTACGAGGTGCGTTGATACCCATGCGCACCTGGTTGCCCTTCACGCCCAGTACCGTGACAGTGACCTCGTCACCGATCATGACCGTTTCACCCACACGTCGCGTCAAAATCAACATGTCCGGACCTCCATGTCTGCTCTCATGAATCTATAGCGTGGCGGAGGCGAAACAATCGGAGAAACCCTGAATCTGCGCGCCTTGAGTCGTTAACGTTGCCGCGGCAACAACCAGGCGCCACGCAGGACCGCACCGCCCGTGACTATCAATCGGCCAGGATCAGGAATGGGCCGGTTTTTCAGGCACTCAGGCGCTTGCGAACCCACGCCTCGACGCCCGCCAGAGCCAGCGGCAGCGCCGTAGCATTGGAACCGCCTGCCTGGGCAAAGTCTGCCCTGCCACCGCCCCTGCCACCGACTTGCGCGGCGACACTGCCGACGAGCTCGCCGGCCTTAAGGCGCGAGGTCTGGTCCGCCGTCACCCCGGCCACCAGCAGAACCTTGGATTGCGCATCGACGGATCCGAGAACAATCACCGCCGACCCCAGTTTGCTCTTCAACTGATCCACGGCATTGCGTAACGCGCCTGAATCGGCCCCTTCGACCTGGGCCGCCACGACCTTCACGCCGTGCACGTCGATGGCGCCGGCGGCCAGGTCCACGCCGGACCCGGACGCCAGCTTGTCCTTGAGCGCACGAACTTCGCGCTCCAGCTGGCGCACGCGGTCGAGCACATCACGCACCTTCTCCGGCACCTCATCCGGGGAACCGCGCAACTGGCCGGCGACCTCGCGGATCAGTGCCTCGTGCTGCTCCATGTAGTCGATGGCCTTCTCGCCGGTAATGGCCTCGATACGCCGCACGCCCGAGGCCACGCCGCCTTCACTGAAGATCTTGAACAGACCAATGTCTCCGGCGCGGCCCACATGCGTGCCGCCACACAGTTCCACCGAGAAATCGCCGATGCGCAGCACCCGCACGTCCTTGTCGTACTTCTCGCCGAAAAGCGCCATGGCGCCCGAGGCGACCGCTTGGTTGTAATCCATGACGGCGGTCTGCGCCGGGGCATTCGCGCGGATCTGCGCATTCACCAAACGCTCGATGGTGGCGAGTTCCTGGGCAGTGACGGGCTGGAAGTGCGAGAAGTCAAAGCGCAGCCGATCCGGCGCCACCAGCGAGCCTTTCTGCTGCACGTGGGCGCCCAGCACCTGGCGCAGCGCCGCGTGCAGCAGATGCGTGGCGGAGTGGTTCAGAACCGTGGCGGCGCGGCGCGGGCCATCGACCTGGGCACCCAGCCGATCGCCCAGATGGATGCGGCCTTCGACCACCCTGCCGATATGCGCGAACGCCTTGCCGCGCTTGACAGTGTCATCGACCACAAAGCGTATGCCCGCACCGGCCAGTTCGCCTGCATCCCCAACCTGACCGCCGGACTCGGCGTAGAACGGTGTTGCCTCGAGAAACACCTCGCCGCGCTCGCCCGACTGCAGCTGCTCGACCGCCGTACCGTCCTTTAGCAGCGCCACCACCAGGCTGTTCCCCGACAGTGACTCATAGCCCTGAAATTGCGTGTGCGAGTCGACCTTCACGCCAGTGTGCTGGGTCACGCCGAACTTGCTGGCCGCCTGGGAGAGTTTGCGCTGCACATCCATTGCCGCCTCAAAACCTGCCTGGTCAATGGTCAGATGATGTTCGCGCGCCACGTCCGCGGTGAGATCGACCGGGAACCCATAGGTGTCGTACAGCTTGAAGACCGTGGCGCCGTCGATGACGGTGCCCTTCATTTCCCGCATGGCCGCGTCCAGCAGCGCCATCCCGGTGGCCAGCGTCTCGGCGAATCGCCCCTCCTCCTGGGCGAGGACCCGCTCCACATGCGCCCGGCGCTGAGTCAGTTCGGGATACGCAGGTCCCATTTCGGCCTCGAGCACGGCCACCAGTTTGTGGAAGAACGGCTCGCGGATCCCCAACTGATAGCCGTGGCGTATGGCGCGGCGGATAATCCGGCGCAGCACATAACCGCGCCCCTCATTCGAGGGCGCGACGCCGTCGACCACCAGGAAGCTGCAGGACCGGATGTGATCGGCGATCACGCGCAGTGAGCCGTTGTCCAGATCCAAAGTGCCCGCCAGAGCGGCCGCGGCGCGCACCAACTTGGCGAGCAGGTCCACTTCGAACACCGAGTGGACCTTCTGCATGACAGCCGAAATACGCTCCAGGCCCATGCCGGTGTCCACCGAGGGCTTTGGCAACGGTGTCACCTTGCCCTCGGCCGAGCGGTCGAACTGCATGAAGACCAGGTTCCACACCTCCACGTAGCGATCGCCATCCTCATCGGCAGAGCCGGGCGGCCCGCCTGCGACCTGCGGACCATGGTCAAAGAAGATCTCGCTGCAGGGGCCGCGCGGGCCGGTATCGCCCATCGACCAGAAATTGGAGTCCTCGCCCAGGCGCACGATGCGCTCGACCGGCAGGCCGATCTGCCTGTGCCAGATATCCGCTGCCTCATCGTCGGTCTTGTAGACAGTCACCCACAGCCGCTCAGGGGCCAGCTGCATCACGCCCGTCAGGAAGTCCCAGGCGAAGCGGATGGCGTCGTGTTTGAAGTAGTCACCGAAGGAGAAGTTGCCGAGCATCTCGAAGAACGTCAGATGCCGCGTGGTGTAGCCGACGTTCTCCAGATCATTGTGCTTGCCGCCGGCGCGCACGCAGCGCTGGCTGCTGACCGCGCGTACGTAGTCGCGCCGGTCCTGGCCCAGGAATACATCCTTGAACTGAACCATGCCAGCGGTGGTGAACAGCAGGGTCGGATCATTGCCAGGCACCAGGGAGCTGGAGGCGACAACGGTATGGCCACGATCGCGGAAGAAATCCACGAATGCTTGGCGAATGTCCGAAACGCGGGTTGGGGGCAATGTACTCAAGGTGGATCTTCCGACTCAAAATCTGGGCCCAGGGCCGACCGGACATGATCCGATGAAAAGCCCCGATACTGCAAAAACCGTCCCTGTTTGGCCTGCTCGGCCCAGGATTTGGGCAGTGCTAGCCCGAAACGCCGGATCCTGACTTCGCGCGCCAGCCCCGCCCAGTCAGGCCCCCCGGCCAGTGCGGCGTCGATCAGGGCCTGGGCAACGCCCCGGTTGCCAAGGTCCATGGCAATGCGCCGCGGTCCCTGGCCCCGTTGCGCATGATAAGCCACATAGTGGGCGGCGAACCGGGAGTCATCCAGAATCCGCGCCGCCGTGAGGTCGGCAATGACGGCCGCCACGATCTCGGTCGGGTAGCCCTCCTGCTCGAGCTGGTCCGCCAGTTCGCGGCACGCGAAGTCACGGCGCGCCAGCAGTGCCACGGCGGCCAGGCGCGCCCTGGAGTCTGGAGGGGATGGTGCGCCGGCCGTTCCCGCCTTGGGGCGGCGTCTCATACCGGCGCGCGGGCGGGCGATCAGGCCGTGTTGGCCTGATCGGTGACGATGCGGGGGCTCTTGGGCGGCAGCAGTTTCAGCCGCACCTGTTCTTCAATCTCCCGGGCGATCTCGGGGTGCTGCTGCAGGAAGGTGCGGACATTGTCCTTGCCCTGGCCAATGCGCTCGCCCTTGTAGCTGTACCAGGCACCGGACTTGTCGATGATGCCCTGCTGGCTGCCCAGCTCGATGATCTCGCCCTCGCGGGAGATGCCAACGCCGTACATGATCTCGAACTCCGCCTCGCGGAATGGCGGGGAGACCTTGTTCTTGACGACCTTGACGCGGGTCATGTTGCCGACCACTTCCTCGCCATTCTTGATGGCGCCGATGCGGCGGATGTCCAGGCGTACCGAAGCATAGAACTTCAAGGCGTTGCCGCCGGTGGTGGTTTCCGGACTGCCGAACATCACGCCGATCTTCATGCGGATCTGGTTGATGAAGATCACCATGGTGTTCGAGCGCTTGATGTTGCCGGTGAGCTTGCGCAGCGCCTGCGACATCAGGCGGGCGTGCAGACCCACCTGCATTTCACCCATCTCGCCTTCGATCTCGGCCTTGGGAGTCAGCGCCGCCACCGAGTCGATGACCACCAGGTCCACCGCACCGGAACGCACCAGCCTGTCGGTGATTTCCAGCGCCTGCTCGCCCGTGTCAGGCTGCGAGACCAAAAGTTCGCCGATGTTGACGCCGAGCTTCTCGGCGTAGGAAGGATCCAGCGCATGCTCGGCATCCACGAACGCGGCGGTACCGCCGGCACGCTGTATTTCGGCGACCACCGACAAGGTGAGAGTGGTCTTGCCCGAGGATTCAGGCCCGAATACTTCGACCACGCGGCCGCGCGGCAGGCCGCCGATGCCGAGCGCGATATCCAGTCCCAGTGAACCGGTCGACACCGCCTCGACATCCCAAATGGCCGGTGCATCGCCCAGACGCATGACCGAGCCCTTGCCAAACTGTTTCTCGATTTGTACGAGTGCGGCGCTGAGTGCCTTCTTGCGATTCTCTTCCATACGTGCGACGTCCGGGTGAGTTTGCGAAGCGCGAATTATCTCACATCGGCTGCGCAACTGGAGCCGCAAAAACCTCGTGATCGCAGCTTTTTGCACGAAGATTTGCCGCTCTACACAGTGTTCGTAAATCGCCACTACTGTATAAAGCGAATCTAGGTCTGGCGCAGATAGGCGTCCAGTTCGGCGCGGGTGGGCACGCTGGCCTGGCACCCCATGCGGGTCACCGACAGCGCCGCGGCATGCACCGCGAACTGGCAGGCGTCCAGACCCGATGCCCCTTCGGAACAGGCCACGGCGTAGGCCGCGTTGAAAATGTCACCTGCGCCGGTGGTGTCCACTGCCTTCACCATGGGCGCCGGCACATGGGTGGCGGTGCCCGCTTCGAGCAGCAGGCAGCCCTTGACGCCGAGCTTGATGATGACGTGGCGCGCGCCGCGCGACTGCAGCTCAACGGCGATGGTGCGCGCCTCGTCCACGCTCACATCGGCGGGCCTGCGACCCACCAGCAGCGACGCCTCGGTCTCATTCGGCGTCAGCACGTCCACGAACTTCAGTAACTCGGCCGGCAGATGTTCCGGCGCCGGGGCCGGATCCAGGATCACCTGCAGCCCAGCGGCCCGCGCCGCGGTCGCGGCGGCGATGGTCGTCGGCACCGGCACTTCCAGCTGCAACAGCGCAAAGCGGGCGCCGCGCAGCAGCTGCGCATCAGCGCCGACATCCGCCGGCGTGAACCGGTCATTGGCGCCGCAGACCACCACAATGCAGTTCTGGCCGGACTCTGCGATCAGGATCAGCGCGACGCCGCTGGGACCGGGTATGCGGCGGACTGCCTCGACCCCACAGCCTGCCGACACCAGATTGGCGATCATCTGGCGGCCGAATTCATCATCGCCGACGCGCCCCAGCATGGCCGTGGAACCTGCGCCGCCGAGCTTCGCGGCCGCATAGGCCTGGTTGGCGCCCTTGCCACCGGGCGCGGTGTGGAAGTGCGATCCCAGCAGTGTCTCGCCGGGCTGCGGCAGGCGCGGCCCGAGCGCGGCGATATCCATGTTCAGGCTGCCCAGAACGATGATCGCGGCCATGTCAGCCTCCAGCCGAGTATGCCAGTGACACCAGCGCAATGGCGGCAATGAAGAACGCGAACATGAGCACCAGGTTCACCCGCGCCGCCGTACGGGCACCGCGGAACTCGTGCCATACGAACACACCCCATAGGGCGGCCACCATGGGCGCCGACTGACCGATGGCGTAGGAAATCGCCACCCCCGTCAGATTCGACGCGACCAGATTGAACACTATACCGAGTCCCCAGATACAGCCCCCAAGAAGACCCAGCAGGTGATTGCCCGCGCTGGTGCGCAAATAGCCGCTGGCGTTCACCGGCGCGCCCACCAGCGGCCGGCGCATCAGGTATACGTTGAACACGAAGCAGCAGGCGAGCGCGCCCAGGGCGAAGAAGACACCCACGGTGTAGGGCGTCATCGCGTGGCCGGTATTGAGCGCATGACTGACGAGGGGGGCGAACAATCCCATCAGCACGCCTGAGACGATGCAGACCACGATGCTCTTGCGCGAGGTGCGGCTGCTGGTGGAGCTGTCGCGGGCGGCGTTCAGGGCCTTGAAGGCACGGCCGTCGAAAATCACCGCGACAATGGCGCACACCACCGCGATACCGAGCAGCATTGCATTGCCCTTGGGGTTCTGCAGGTAGCTCAGGATCACTCCCACGGCCAGTGCGATGCCGATGGACAGCGGAAAGGCGACCGCAAGGCCAGCCATGTCGATACCGGCCACGAGCAGCACGTTGGCCACATTGAAGATCGCACCGGCGACGATCGCATAGTAGAAATTGGCGGTGTCGGCCGAATGCAGATTCGACATGAAGTCCATGCCGTTCGGATGCAGGCTGCCCATGGTGAAGGCCAGCAGCAGCGCGATCAGGCAGATGCCCAGCGCATAATCCCAGTAGAACAGTTCGAAGCGATAGCCGCGGGTCACCTTGAAGGTGTTCGCCCAGGAGCCCCAGCACACGGCGCTGGTGATCGTCATCAGCAACGCAATCGAGAATGTAACCGGTACGTACACGGATTCCCCCACAGCTTCGGACGATCAAGCGCAGGCAGATTGCGACCCGTTCTAGGTCAAGTCAAGGTGAAGCCCGTTGCAGTATCAACTGCAAGGCGAAGGCCACCGACTTGCGGCGCACCGCTTCGCGGTCGCCGGAAAAAAACTTCACCGTTGCGCTTGCGCGTACGGCGCGTTGCCGCCCGGCGATCCCGAACCAGACCGTACCCACCGGCTTTTCCACCGTACCCCCGTCCGGACCTGCGATACCGCTGATGGCCACCGCAAGATTGGCGCCCGTTGCCCGCACTGCGCCCCGGGCCATGGCGAGCACCGTGGCGCGACTGACCGCCCCATGACGGCGCAGCGTGGCGCTCGGCACCTTGAGGTCACGCGTCTTGGCCGCGTTCGAATACACGACGTAGCCCGCCTCCACCCAGCCTGAGCTGCCGGGCACGTCGGTCAATACCTTTGCGACCCAGCCGGCCGTGCAGGATTCGGCGGTTGCCACCCGCCAGGCACGCGCCGCCAGGGCCCGGCCGACGCGTCGCGCCTGCCGCAGCAGTGCAAGATCGGAGGGACCCTGGGTCATCGCAAGCCTTTGAATCAAAGATGACCGGAACATTCTAGCGGCTGCTGCAGACGCTGCAGTCCGCCTCCATGATAATAGGCCGGGATCATCAGTCATTTGGTGCGCTGCGGTCGTGAACGAACTTGCACAGGAAGTGAAGCCCGCTACCGCCCGCCGGATCTTCTGAGCGAGGGCGAGTTTCATGACGCAAAATCGACGCGCACTTCTCAAGGCCGCCGGATCGCTGCTGCTGCCCGTGCTGGCGCGTCGGCTGCTGGCCAATGCGGCACTGAGCACGAACCTCCACCGGGTCCGCTTCTCGGACGCGGCCTGGCCATCACAGGGTGCGTGGCAGCGACTCAAGGACGCGGTCGGCGGAAACCTGCTCCCGGTCCAGTTTCCGCTCAACGCGCTCAAAGCCGGTCCAGACAGCGCAGCGGCCGAGGGCCTGCTGAAAGAGCTCAGAAACCCCTATTGGGTCGCTGACGAGCCGGGACTGACGCAGACGCTCGGATGGGTCGATGCCTGGGCGACGCAGCCCAGCGTCTATGCGGTCGCCGCCCGCAACGCCGGCGACATCGCCGCCGCAGTGAACTTCGCGCGTGACAACAACCTGCGCCTGGTCGTCAAGGGCCGTGGGCACAGCTACCTGGGCGGCTCGAACGCGCCTGAGTCGCTGCTGATCTGGACACGTCACATGACCGATATCCACACGCACGCCGCGTTCGTGCCCCAGGGCTGCCAGGGCAGGATCGCGCCACAGCCCGCCGTCACGATGGGCGCAGGCACACACTGGATGCAGGCGTATCAGGCCGTCACGACCCAGGGCGGCAGGTACGTGCAGGGCGGCGGATGCACGACGGTGGGCGTCGCCGGCCTGATCCAGGGCGGCGGTTTTGGCAGCTTCTCCAAGCGCTACGGCACCGCCGCGGCAAGCTTGCTGGAAGCCGAAGTCGTCACGGCGGACGGCAATATCCGGATCGCCAACGCATGCGTCAATCCCGATCTGTTCTGGGCGCTCAAGGGCGGCGGAGGTGGAACGTTCGGCGTCGTCAGCAAACTCACGGTCCGTACCCACGAGCTTCCGCAATACTTCGGCGACGCCAACTTCGACATCAAGGCGCCTTCGGAGAAGGCGTACCGGAGCCTGCTGGGTGCATTCGTCGGCTTCTACGCCGAGCATCTCTTCAACGAGCATTGGGGGGAACAGGTGAAGGTGCGTCGCGAGAACGTGCTCGAGATCCGCATGGTCTCACAGGGGCTGGACCGCGAGCAGTCGCGCAAACTCTGGCAGCCCTTCCTGGATTGGATCAAGCACTCCCCATACGGATATTCGATACCGCGTCCGGGGCCGATCCTCTCCGACATCCCCGCGCGCCGCAACTGGGACGTTGAATGGCGGGTGGCGCATTGGCCGGAGGATGTGTTTCCCCGCAACGGACATCCGCTCAACGCGCTCATGGACGATATCCTGGTGCACGTGATGCACGAGCCGGTATTCCGGCGGGACGAACGGCCCGGTTCGACGCCCTCGGACGCCTGGTGGGGCGGCGACGCGGGGCAGGTCGGACAGTACCTCTGGGCCTACGAATCGCTGTGGATGCCGGCCTCTTTGCTTGCCGGCGGTTCCCAGGCGCGCCTTGCCGACGCCTTGTTCGCCGGATCGCGGCACGCGGATATCGAATTGCATTTCAACAAGGGTCTCGCCGGAGCCCCGCCCGCAGCGCTGGCCGCTGCAAAAGACACGGCCATGAATCCGGCGGTCCTGTCCGCGTTCGCGCTGGCAATCGTGGCCACCGGGCAGGGACCCGCCTATCCGGGAATTTCGGGCCATGAACCGGACGTCACCCGGGGACGCGCCGCCGCCAAAGCGATTGGTCAATGCGTCGAGCAACTGCGCGCGGCGGCGGGCCAAAGCGGATCGTACGTGAACGAGACCAACTACTTTCAAAAGGATTGGCAGCGGGCATTTTGGGGCGACAATTATTCGCGCCTCGCCGCAATCAAGCAGCAGTACGATCCCGCCGGGCTGTTCTTCGTCCACAACGGCGTGGGCTCCGAAGGGTGGAGCCGGGACGGCTTCACGCGCCTGTGAACCTCAGAACGGAATGGTGGCCAGCTGCAGGCTGCGGTAGGCGTAGTCCAGGAACTGCGCAGGATCGCCGTATTGCGCTTCGTAGTCCTTCAGGGGACGCTCGGCGACGATGTCGTTGGGGCCAAAGCCCTTGTTGAAATCGATGAAGAACTGCTTGAACAGCGCCCAGTACATGTCCTTTTGCTTGAGGAGGTCGGCACCGGTCAGCGTCGGGCCGTTCGCCGGGATGATGATGGTATCGGCCTTGGCGACCTGGGCCAGGATCTCGTAGGAGCGCACGAAGCCGTGCATGAAGGCGCCGTTGAGGTAGTCCATCACCGGCCAGTGATCGGCGGCGACCGGCCCGCCGGCGACAATCACATTGCGCTTCGGGAAATGGATGAACAGATCGCCATTGGTGTGGGCCGCCGGCAGGTAGCGGTAATCGACCTGCTCGCCCGCAAACATCAGCGTTCCGGTGTTGTACGTGGTCAGGGTTGGAATCGCCTTCAGGGGCAACGGGCCATAATAGCCCTCGTATAGCGCCGATCGTTCCTTGCGCCCCAGGGCCAGGCGCGAAACCTGATGCGAGATGATGCTGCCGCCGGCCTTGCCCACGGCCTCATTGGAGCCGGTCTGCTCGGGGTGCCAATGGGTATTGATGAGGGTCTGGACGCGGCGGGTCTTGAGGTTCTCAGCGACCGCCTTGAGCAGCACGGCGGAATTCATCGCCAGGCCGCCATCCACCAGCAGGGCGCCGTCCGGGCCCGCCAGCCCCACGACATTGCAGCCGCTGCCGGCGAACACCGCCAGGCCACTCACGTCCTTGACGCTGATGTCACGGGCGCTGACGCTGCGGTCCGGCGCGGTGGCGGCAGCCAGCCCCGGCACCGCGCCCAGCAGGGAGGCAGCAGAAAGAGCCTGCGCTCCGCTGCGCAGGAACAGGCGACGAGAGATGGGCATTTAGGGTCCTACTGGGTCTACCGGCCAGATGACGGAGTCGTAGACCACCGTGGCAATCGGTGGGCTCTGGGGCAGCCATTCCGGTGTCTTGGCCAGCTCCACATTGCCGCCCGCCGCGCGCAGCATGTCCGCAAGATCCCTGCGCGGCCGCGTCGGCATCTGCAGGAAGGGCACAAAGCCGCGCCCCATCGCATAGTCGAGTGCGGTCAGACCGTCCTCGTCCTTGGCGTTGACATTGATGCCGAGTTTGATCAGACCCGCGATGACGTCCCGGTTGCCGGTGCGCACGGCGTAGTGCAGCGCCGAGCCGCCGCGCGTGCGCTGCAGGAAGTGGCGCTTCGCCATCAGGTTCACATCGGCGCCGGACTGTGCCAGCAGGTCGATCAACTCGACCGTCGGATTGTGGGTCGGAACCATTTTATCGGCGGGGCCGGCGCCGGCAGCAGGCGCACCGGGGGCCGCGCCGGCCGCAGCTGCGCCAGGCGCAGCAC
>JBARBG010000140.1:0-99904 GCA_049792815.1 Steroidobacteraceae bacterium
GTCGCGACGAACACAGCCGCCGCTGGTGGGGTCGTGGCACCGGCCGCGGTCGCAGCGCGTAGCACCGTGGCCGGGCCTGCGCGGTCGGTGGCCTCACCGGCAAGCGCCACGACCGCGGAACTGGCCGGAACATCCACAAAGCCGACTCCGGCGGCAGATCAGCAGCCTGCGGGGCCGACAGTGCAGCAGCCAACCGCCGGACCGGCCACTGCCAAGGTCTTACCCGATATTGCGCTGCAACAAACGGCACGTAGCTTCACGGTGAGCAACGGCAAGACCAACGCGTGGCTCGATGACATGCTCAAGCCCGCCGCGGGCAAGGCGCGCAAGGCGAATGCGTGGAGTATTCACGTCAAACGCCCGACGTTGCATTGAGGAATTGTCACATCACAGCCATTCGGGTACTAAAAAGCTGGCATCATTGCCCGTGTAGTTAGGGGATTGATTCCATGAGAAAAAGAGCCTCTATCCTGCCATGACGGTTCCCCCCGGCAGTGCACGGGCTGCCGTGGTCGGCGCGGTGGCCTCCGAAGCTCGGCTGGGCAGCGCCTACACGTCCGGGGCACAGGCGGGCGCCAGCGCGGATTTCTGGTCGCAGCTGGTCAACGCGAGCACTTCCGAGCAGCTGTGCCAGGCCTGGCTGGGCATTCTGTGCCAGTGGATTCCGGGCACCCAGGCAGGTCTGCTGCTCCTGCACGAGGAGGCCGAGCGCTACGTTCCCGCAGCCGTGTGGCCGGATCAGGAGCGCGACATGTCGCATCTGTCCGGTGTCGCCCAGGAGGCCCTCGTTGAGCGGCGCGGGGTGGTGCGCGACGAGTCCAGTGGCATGGCCCAATGCGCCTATCCGCTGCTGGGTGCCGAGGAGACGTACGGAGTCGTCGTGCTGTACGTCGTCGCGGCGCGCGGCGAAGTCGGCATGCGCGACGCCCTGCGACTGCTGCACTGGGGCGCCGGGTGGCTGGTCGGCCTCTTCGACAAGCGCAGCCTGCTCGAGCGTGAGCAGCGACTGAATCGCTCGGCGCTGCTCCAGGATCTGCTGCTGGGTGCGCTTTCCGAGCGGCGTGAAGACGAGGCGGCACGCTGGATCGTCAACCGCCTGGCGGAGGCGCTGCCTTGCCGCCAGGCCATACTCGCGCGTGCCGGCGCAGGCGCCAACGCCTCGCTGCAACTGGTCAGCGTCTCCGGCAGCGCGGGCTTCGAATCACGCGCCAATCTGCTCGCCGCGGCGCGTGATGCACTGCAGGAGGCCAGCATCTCCGGCGAGGTACAGTCACATCCGCCCGGACAGGAAGGCACCGATCAGGTTCTGACGTTCAGCTCCCTCGCCGATTATTGCCGCGAAGCGGAGGCGGTCGGTGCGCTGGCGCTGCCCCTCGTGCACCAGGGCCGCCGCCTGGGAGCGCTGCTGGTGGACTCGCAGACGCCCTTTGATACCGAGACCCGCGCTTTCCTGCAGACGCTGGCGCTCGCACTGGCGCCCTGCATCGACGTCCAGAGCGCCGCCCGGCGTGGACTGCTGACACATGCCGGGTCGAGCGTAAAGGATGCATTGCGCGCAATTGCCGGCCCGCGCTCGCCGGGAATCAAACTGACTCTGTTGCTGCTGCTGCTCGCGCTCATCGGCTCGGCCTTCATCGACACCCCCTATCGGGTGCGCTCGCCGGCCACCGTGGAGGGCCTGGTGCAGCGTGCAGCGGTCGCCCCGTTCGATGGCTTCATCGCGACGGCTGCCGTGCGGGCCGGCGACACCGTACATACCGGGGATCTGCTGGCCCGGATGGACGACCGTGATCTGAAGCTCGAAGAGGCGAAGACCGCCGCGGATGGAGAGCTCGCGGACCGCAAGCTGCGTGAAGCACTGGGTCGGGGTGATGCGGTGGCGGTGCGCGTTGCGCAGGCGGATTCCGAACAGGCCGACGCGGCGCTGGCTCTGGTGCGCGAGAAGTTGGCGCGCGCGGTGATCACAGCGCCGTTCGATGGCCGGGTCGTGAAGGGAGACCTCTCCCAGCAGCTCGGGGCCCCGGTCGAGCAGGGGCGGGTGCTGTTCGAGGTCGCGCCGATGGATGCGTGGCGGGTGGTGCTGAGGGTCGATGAACGGGACATCGTCGATCTGCAGGAAGGGCAGAGCGGCGAACTTCTGCTCGCGGGTCTGCCCGGCGAGCGTCTTGATATCGTGGTTAGCAGGATTTCTCCGGTGGCGCAGCCTGAGGAAGGCCGCAACAGTTTCCGCGTCGAGGCGCGACTGCTCAGAAGCACGCGTCGCATCCAGCCGGGCATGGAGGGAGTAGGCAAGGTGCAGGCCGGCGACCATAGCCTCTTATGGATAGGGTTCCACCGCCTCTTCAACTGGGTCCGCTACACCGCATGGACCATCGGACTGTAGTGCGCGGTGAGGAGCGTGGGCTGCACACCCAGCTCGTCAGCAGCCACTGGTATCGCGCAGCCGACATAACGCCGAGATTGCGGCAGCAGCTGCACCTGCACCCCCAGCGCTTTCGGGGCCAACTCTGGTACGTAGTCGAAGACCGGCTGAACGGGCGCTATCACCGATTCGACCAGGTCGCGTGGCGGATCATCCGGCTGCTCGACGGCAATTACACCCTGGAGCAGTTGTGGCACCACCTGGCCGCTGAGGGTGGCGCAGACACTCCGAGCCAGGAGGACATTCTGGCGCTTCTGGGTCAGCTGCACGCGCTGGATCTGCTCGCCTCCGGTTCGCTCCCGGACCTCGCGGAGGCCGGGCGCCGCCAGCGCCGCCAGGCGCGCGTGCGCTGGTGGCAGCGTTACCTGAACCCGCTTGCGCTGCGCATCTCGCTTGTGGACCCGGACCGCTTCCTGGTGCGCGCCGTGAAGGCGCTCGCGCCCGTGCTCAATGGGCTCGGTGCCCTGCTGTGGCTGGCCTGGGTCGTGCCGGCGATCGTCCTGGCCGCATCCCATTGGCCGGAGCTCAGCAGCAATTTCACGGAGCGGGTACTGGCGGTGCACAACCTCGCACTGCTATGGCTGATCTTTCCCCTGGTGAAGGCGCTGCACGAGACTGGCCACGGCATCGCGTGCCGGATGCGGGGCGGCGAGGTGCACGACATGGGCGTGATGCTGCTCATCTTTCTGCCCGTGCCCTATGTGGATGCCTCCAGCTCGTGGGCATTTCCGAAGAAGCGCGATCGCGTTCTGGTCGGAGCGGCAGGCATGCTCGTTGAGCTGTGTCTGGCGGCGGGGGCCTTCTATGCGTGGTTGTGGCTGCAGCCCGGCACGGCCAGGGCAGTCGCCTATGACGTAGCCGTACTCGCCAGCGTAACCACCGTGCTCTTCAACGCCAATCCGTTGCTGCGGTACGACGGTTACTACATCGTGAGCGACCTGCTCGAAATCCCCAACTTAAGTCAACGGGCGGCCCGCTACTGGGGCTATCTCATCGAACGTTGGATATTGAGGCATCCGGAACCAACTTCGCCGGTGATGGCGCCCGGTGAGGCGCTCTGGTTCGGTCTGTACGCGCCGCTGTCATTCACCTACCGGATCTTCGTCCTGTTTACGATCTCGCTTTTTGTCGCGATCAAATACTTTGCGGTTGGCGTGTTCATTGCGCTGTGGAGCATTGTCGCCGTGCTTGGCGTGCCTTTGTTCCGCGGTATTGTGGCGCTGCGCCGCATGATGGTCGACGTGCAGACTCGAGCCGGCGGCAAGCTCGTACTCATCGGTGCACTGACCGCGGTCGCAGCGCTGCTGTTTGTGGTCCCTCTGCCGCACCATACCCAGGTAGAGGGGGTCATCTGGTTACCCGAAAGCGGCGTGCTGCGTGCCCAGTATTCCGGATTCATCCGCCGCGTCTCGCTGCAGAACGGCACGCAGATCGCCGCCGGCGTGGAGGCGATGAGCCTCAGCGACCCGGAACTTGCGGCGCACGTCATCGAACAGGCCGCGCACGTCGAGGCCGCGCAGGCGCGCTACGATGCAGCAAGCGTCGCCGATCCGGCGCTGGGTCAGCAGCTGGCGAGCGCGCTCGAGCGCGAGCAGGCCGTGCTGGGCGCGCTGCGCGAGCGGGCCAGCCGGCTCGAAGTGCGCAGCGCCGGATCGGGTCGGTTGTGGATCCCCGATACCGACGATCTGCCCGGGAGGCATGTCCAGCAAGGCGAAGTGCTCGGCTATGTGATCCCGAGCGAGGCCCCGCGCGTGCGCGTGATTGTCGGACAAGCCGACGCCGATTTCATTCGCGGCCACACCCTGGGTATCGAGGTGATGCTGCCGTTCGCCCCGGGATCCATCTGGACAGCTCGGGTGGTGCGCGCCGTGCCCGCCGCCTCAAACGAACTGCCGAGCGCAGCACTGGGTCGTGAAGGGGGTGGGACGGTGGCGACAGACCCCCGTGATCAGACGGGACGCAAGGCACTCAACTCCTACTTCGAGTACGAGCTGGCCTTGCCGGCGGCGTTCCCGTACCGCTTCATCGGCAGCCGGGTGAGTGTGCGCTTCGCGCATCCGAGCGAGCCGATCGCCGCTCGAATGTGGCGCGGCGTACGGCGCCTGTTCCTCGCCTACTTCCACTCCTAGGGTGTTGCACCCCGCGATGAGCACCTCAACCTACAATCCGTCCTTGGGTGACTGGCCACCGGCGCGACTGCGGCTTGCCGCTCGCATCTTTGCCGAGCGGGCCGAGGACACCGACAGCGGGTTCGACAGATGGCTCCAGGGCTCGCTGTCTTCGCTGCGCCTGCCCGTGCTGCGCCGCCGCGGCAGTTCGGCCCTGGTGCGTGCCGCTCTGGCACAAAGCGCGCAGTTGCAGCCGTTGGATGATGCGCAGCTGCGGGCGCTTGCCCGGCAGTTCGCGCTGCCCGCATTTGTCCGCTGCGACCCCACCTGCGGGGCCCGTGTGCTGGCGGTCGTTCGCGAGGCGGCCCGGCGCACGGTCGGCCTTGAGGCCTATCCGCCGCAGCTGCTGACGGCGTGGAGGCTGCTGTGCGGCCGGCTCGTGGAGCTCGATACCGGCGAGGGCAAGACGCTGTGCGCCGCGCTCACGGCCTGCGTTGCCGGCCTTGCCGGCATCCCGACTCATGTGGTCACGGTCAACGACTACCTCGCACAGCGCGACGCACAGACGATGGGCCCGCTGTTCGCCTTCTTCGGCCTGAGTGTGGGCGTGGTGCATGGCGCTGTCGCACATGCCAGCCGCGCCGCGGAGTATTCGCGCAACGTGACCTACTGCACCAATAAGGACGTGGTCTTTGACTACCTGCGCGATCGCGTCAATGCGCGCGGCGTGACCAGCCTTGCGCAGCTGTCGGTCCGGCAGATGCACGGGCTGACGCGCGGCGCGGAGCCGCTGCGCCTGCGGGGGCTACATTTTGCGATCGTGGACGAGGCCGACAGTATCCTGATCGACGAGGGACGCACACCCTTGATCCTGTCAGCCGCGCGTGAAAAGGGCCGGGACGAGGCCGCCTACCGCTCGTTGCTCAAGGTCGCCGGAATGCTCGAAGTGGACCGCGACTTTCGCCTGGGCGGCGCCCTGCAAGTCCCGGAGCTCAGCGCAGACGGACGGACCCGCCTGGAAGAGATCGTCGCGCAGTTCGGCACTGAATCAAATGAACCTGCGGCGCGCGGCCCGGAAGCGGCCTCGGCGTTGGTCCGCGATGAACCCGTGGTGGAGTCGGTGCCCGTGTTCTGGAACGTCCCCTGGGTGCGCGAACACTTTGTGGGGCAGGCGCTGCGTGCATTGCACGTCCTGAGGCGTGATCACCACTATGTGGTTCAGGAGGGCAAGGTGGTGATCGTAGACGAGTTCACGGGGCGCCTGCTGCCCGATCGCAGCTGGGAGCAGGGGCTGCACCAGCTGGTCGAGGCCAAGGAGGGTTGCGAGGTCACTGGTGTGAACCGCACGCTGGCACGTCTGACCTATCAGAGCTTTTTCGCACGCTACCTGCGCCTGTCGGGCATGAGCGGCACGCTGCGCGAGGTGGGACGCGAGACCGCAGCCGTATATCGGGTGGGCACCGAGCGCGTAGAACCCAACAAGACCATGCGCAGAACGCTGCTGCCGACGCTGCTGCTGCCGAGCGTGGTGGCCAAGCACCGCGCGGTGGCGGCAGAAGTCGCGCGCTGCCTCGAACGCGGACAACCGGTGCTGGTGGGCACGCGCTCCGTTGAAGCCTCACACGCGGTCAGTGAGGCGTTGACAGGGGCCGGCATCGCTCATAGGGTGCTCAATGCGTTGCAGAATGCCGATGAGGCGGAGCTGATTATGGGCGCGGGCACTTCAAACGCCGTCACCGTGGCGACCAACATGGCCGGGCGCGGCACCGACATTCCACTTGACCAGACGGTCGTCGGGCACGGCGGGCTGCATGTGATCTTGACTGAATGGCACGAGTCCGCCCGCATCGATCGGCAGCTGTTTGGTCGGTGCGCGCGGCAGGGCGATCCGGGCTCCTGCCGTGCGATCGTTTCCCTGGAGGACGAGATCATTCAGCGTCACAGTCCGGGTTGGGCGCGCTGGGTGGCACGGCGCTGGCCGGAACGCGAGCCACCACAATGGGCCACGCGCCTGCTGCGTCAGCGCGTGCAGGCCGTGGCGGAACGAATCAACGCCGCGCAGCGTCGCACGACCACGCGGCGGGACCGCCAGATGCAGGCACAGCTCGCCTTCTCGGGCACCGCAGAATGATGCAAGCCCCTTTCACGCTGCGGCACGCCGCAATACTGCTGGCGATCGCAGCATTGAGCGCCGCGGCGCGGGGGGCGGATCGCCCTGCGGCCGCAACCACTGACACGGGTCACGATGGGTCGTTCGACTGCCTGATCGAGCCTTACCGGACGATCGTGGTGCGCAGTCCCGTGACCGGGGTGATCGACAAGCTGTTTGTTGCGCGCGGCAGCCCGGTGAAGCTGGGAGAGCCCCTGGTGAGTCTCGACTCCACCGTCGAGACCGCGGCCGCGGATCTGGCGCTGTTCAAGTCCCAGATGAATGGCCCGCTGAAGTCCGCAGAGAGCAGGGTGCTGCACGCCGAGAGTAAGTCCGTGCGCAAGACCGACCTCGCGGCGAGCAACTACGCATCGGCCCAGGATCGCGACGACGCGGAGGCCGAGCTGGCCGTGGCGCGCGCCGACCAGCGGGCGGCGCGCGAGGCCAAGCAGTTGGCGAACCTCGAGCACAGCTACGCGACCGCGCAGCTTGGCCTGCGCCTGATTCGCAGTCCGATCAACGGTGTCGTGATCGACCAGGCGATGAATGCCGGAGATCTCGCCCAGCCCGGCGACAGCAACTCTTATATTCTCAAGCTTGCACAGATCGATCTGCTGCGCGTGAAGGTCATCGTGCCACTGGCGTACTACACCCGGATCAAAATTGGCCAACGGGCCGACGTCGTCCCCGAGAAGCCCATGCAGGGGCACTATGCCGCCACGGTCACGGTGGTCGACAAGGTCATCGACGCGGCGAGCGGGACGTTCCAGGTCCGCATCGATCTGCCCAACCCCAGGAGCGCTCTGCCGGGCGGGCTTAGGTGCGTCGTGCGGCTGTGGTGAACAGAAAGGTAAAGCGCCTGGTCGATTCATCTACAAAGAAGACAGGAGGTATCTCCATGAGCAAAGAAGCGACGAAGTCCGCCCCGGCCCCTGCGACCGCTGTGGCGGCCTCCCCGGGGAAAGTGCAGGCGCCCGCGCGCCAGGCAAACGTCAACACCGCGAACCTCAAGAGCAGCTACTGCAACATGTGCAGTGTCAATGCCACGCGCGAGGAGGTCGTGATCAATTTTGGAGTCAACGAGGATTGGGAACGCGCTCCCCAGAATCCCGACCTCAGTCTTGAACACCGGGTGGTGCTCAATCCCGTCCTGGCGAAACGCCTCGTGCAGCTGCTGAGCAAGGTTGTCGAGGACTACGAAACGCGACACGGCGCTCTCGGCTGAACCGCTGGCGCCGCGTGGTGCGCTCGGGCCTTGGAAGGAATAAGGGGCACATGGTGAGTCGGAAATGCGTGGCACTTTTGCTGAGCGCAGCGGCGTGGAGTTGCGCGCGCGCGGACGACCTGGCAATGATTTATCGAGATGCGCTTGCCAACAATGCGCAATACCAGTCCGCGGAGGCGCAGTATCGGGCCGTGCGCGAGCACGTACCGGAGAGCGTTGCGGCGCTGTTGCCCGCGGTGTCCGTCGCGGCCAACACGCTTTGGAACGACAACAACAGCAACACGCTCGGGCGGCAGCAGTACAACAGCAACTACTACGCCGTGACGCTCACCCAGCCGGTGTGGCGGCCACAGAACTTTCTCGCCCTGGACGAGGCGCGCTCGCAGGTTGTACAGGCGCAGGCGCAGCTGGACCTTGCCCAACACGAACTGCTGGTTCGTACCGCGCAGGCCTACTTCGACGTTCTCTTCGCCCGGGATGCCCTGAACACGTTCAAGGAGCAGGGCGCGGCGTATCAGGAGCAATTGCAGCAGGCGAGCCGCAATTTCGAAGTTGGCGCGGCACCGATCATGGACTTGCGTGATGCCGAGGCACGCTTTGCGCTGGTAACCGCCCAGGAGATCAGCGCGAGCAATGATCTGGCCTCGAAAATGCAGGTACTGCGCCAGATCACCGACAAGGAACCGGGGCCACTGGTGGGACTGCGGGCTGGCGTGGTACTGGCAAGCCCGGTGCCTGATACGGTGGGGCCGTGGGAGACCGCCGCGCAAAGCAACAGCGCTGCCGTGTTGGCGGCCGAGGCGGCGCTTGCTGCGAGCCGGCTTGAGGTACGCAGGATTCGCGCAGAGGGCCTGCCAACCGTCGATCTGGTGATGTCGCATGGCCTTTCCAAATCTGCCAGCAGTATTACGGTCGGTCAGGATCTGCACGCGGACACGGTTGGCATCCAAGTCTCGGTGCCGATCTACAGCGGCGGCGGCTCGTCGGCCAAGGTTCGCGAGAATCTGGCCCTGGTGGACAAGGCGCAGGCGGATCTGGAGGATGCGCAGCGCAGCGGTGTGCTCGCGGTCGAACAAGCCTACCTGGGCGCCACCTCCGGACTGAGCCAGGTCAAGGCGCTGCAGCGGGCCGTCGCTGCGGCACAAACGGCGCTCGAGTCGAACAAGCGCGGCGTCCAGGTCGGTACGCGCGCTGGCGTCGATGTGCTCAATGCCCAGCAGGAGCTGTCCGTGACCAAACGGGACCTCGCGAAGGCCCGCTACGACACCGTGATGTATATGCTGCGCCTGAAAGCGGCCGCGGGATCGCTGGGCGCCGCTGACCTTGATGAGGTCAATGGGATGCTGGGAGATTAACGCCGTTCTGGGTCGGACCCAGGGGCTCAAGTAAGTGCCATAACCCTTTGGCGAGTGGGTTGAGCCGGATTCCGAACTACAGGATCTTGATCTGGTCGGTCACCACTTGGCTGATAAAAGCCAGTTTCCGCCTATCTTCGGGCACCGGTCGGAAATTCATGATTTCATCGCTGCCGAGAATCAGAGCGTTGCTGTGATTTTCAAGAGTGTCGACGATGCGATCAGGATAACGCCCAGCCAAGGCGGCATCCCTGACAAAGACGGCAACAAAGTCGTTCCACTGATCACCGACCTGACAGCTCGTGTACGATTCCAGTAGCGCTGCGTCCAGGCCATTGCGCAATGCCCACGTGATCAACGCGCGCCCACTGTCCGGGTAGAATCGCCAGCAATCCACGGGCCAACGATGAAAGTCGCCGTTCGACGGTACATTGAGGTAGAACAAGCCGCCTGGTTTCAGGATTCGCAGAATTTCCAGGAACAACAGCCAGAACAGTTCCGCGTGCTCGAAGCAGGAACTCGACAACACGACATCCGCTGAATTGGCGTCGAATGGCAGCGAATATGCGTCGCTGAGAACGACGTCAACACCCGGACCGGCGACGAAGTCTACGCCCACATACTCAAATCCCGGTGGGCATGTCTGCCTAAGACTGCCATTGACATCCTGTGAACCGACCTCGATGACCCGAAGCGGGGTGGCCAAGCCGATGGCGGGTCCATAGCAATTAAAGAATGCCCGACAATTTTGCAACGCGGTGGGATGCACGAATACCGTCCTGCTGGCCGTCAAGTACGGCTGTTACCCCGGATTCGAATGTTTGACTCACATGTCCTTGACTGTATCAGCTTGCGCGTGAGGCTTCATCATGGCCTGGTCAGTCCACAATGCGCATCGCGCAATCCAGGCATCAATGATCGAAGGGTCTGGCCCGTACTGACGAGCACGTAGCCGGATTTGCTCGAGCGGCATGGTTTGTTGCAGCGTGGAAAACAGGGCCAGAGCCGGTCGGAACCGACGCTCCGCCAGGTAATGCAACATCAGCTCCAGGTACTCCCTTGAGCCCGGAACAGAGGGGCCGAGCTGCCCAAGAAGGCCAATCAGATCCTCATCTGGGACGTGGCGCCATAAATTGAACATTCCGTGGAATCCGAAGGTGGGTGCTTCCGGAATTCCACGCTCATACGAAAAGCACCGAGCGAGTTCTACCGGCGCGAAACGTACCCCATGGTGTTGCTCCAACGTGGCGCGATGCAACCGACAGATCCACACATCCTCGGCGATCTCGCCGGCGGCCGGGAAATCGCTACCGGCAGTGAGTGCCAGCAAGCGTCGCGAGCGAAGCGAAAATCCGCCGTTACCCACCGTCATCCGGTCGCCATGCCAAGGCCATTCAGCCCCAACGTAGTCGTATTGCATGAAGTCAGGGAGCCAACGACACGGATCCAGGACGTAGCCGTCCCACTGAATGATCAAGGCGGCGGGCGTCGACACATACGAAGCTAGCTGTTTTAAAATGAAGCCGGAGTAATCCTGGCGTGAGTTCACCGCGGGGATTCGGACGTTGCGGAACGCCCCCTCAATGGACCTGTCCGACAGCAATAGGGCGTCACCGAACCGGCAGCCCGACATGGACAACGTGAGCGCGCGTGCTGCCAGGATGGGTTGAGCACAATCAACCGCGCAAATTGTTACATCAGGCAGATTAAGCATTGGCCATCCCCGCGCACGAGCGACTGACGGCCTGACTCACTGGCGTGAGAAGGCGAGGCGAAGCGCGCTGACTGCGCGGAGTCGGCAATCCGCAAGATGATGACGCCGCGTTCGTTCTGGTAGTGCCCCTCCAACCAGGTCGAGTGCGTCGCAGTTTAGCGAGCCGAAGCGGCAGAAAGCCGAACATCGCAAGCATATTACCCCGGTTGAGCCGCAGCCAGGTCGGGCGACGTGCTGCGTTGCGATGTCCAGGGCAATGCGGCGATATGAAGTGCAGCCTCCGGGCGCATCCTCACTGGATCATGGGCCGAGCACGCTGCAGCCTGGTGGCGAATGCGCGAGCAACCCAATGTGCTTTTCATGACCTACGAGAGGATGCGGCGGGACCCCAACGCCGCCATCGCAAAGGTCGCCGAGTTCATCGGCGTGGCGCTCACGGATGGGGAATTCGCGGCCGTGGCCCACAAGGCCAGCCTTGCCTTCATGAAACAATTCCAGGAGAAATTCGAACCGGGGCGCGTGGTCCCGTGGGGCACCGAAGGGTACATGCTGCGCCGGGGCCGCAGCGGCGGCTCAGCGGAACTCTTGTCTCCTGAAATCCAAGCACGTATCGACACGCGCTGTCGTGCGGACCTTAAGCACTTGGGTTCCGACTTCACATTTGATGTCGAGTTTGGTCACGGCGTCGACTCCGAGGTTGCGCCAACCCGTTCCCTCGAAGGGCAGTGGGCATCCATGCATGTGCTACGCCGCAGATGACTTCGGCCGTGCGCGAGCTGCGCCGACACCGAAATATTCACGCACTTTGGCAATGATCTCCCGATCGGTCATTTTGTCCGCGGCCTCCATGGCCGTCACGGATTCACCAACCTTCATCTTGACGGCCCTGTTATGGAACTCGTTCTTTGCTTCACCCGGGCCAAAGACCAATACCTTAGGATAGCCGCGTACGGTTGAGATGACGCGGTCATAGTAGACCTTGAGCTCACCTGTCAGGGCTCGCTGCTGACGGTCATCTGCTGGGACGCTATGTGCTTCGTAGCGACCCCTGAGCGGTGAATCGCCGCCGCGTTCCGGATGCTTCTCAACTCTCGAAAGGATGAGTTTGGTGTCCTCGCCGTCCGCCGACAGCGTTACAACAAACGCCTTGCGGTGATCAATCCAGATTCCGGCACAATCAATCATGTCCTGCTCCGCGCGGGTCCCGAACCGTAAACTCTCCCCCTGATGAGCTCAGTTCTGTACGCCAGCGCACATAGCTGGTGTGGGGTATTCACCGACCGCGAGCGGGAGCTGCGCAGGTGAGCCCAGGCGCACTTGGGTTCGACAGCGAACAGACGAACCCGATATGGGCGCACACGCTCGAGGCATCCAAGCGTATGCGGAGCGATACATGAATCCTGTCACCTCATTTCTCGTGTTTGTGCTCGCCGTCGGCGGGTTATGGGCCGGCTATCAAGGCAATCTTTATCTGGGGGTTCCGCTGCTCGCGCTCGCGGTTCTTGTTTCCGCGTCGCTGAAAATGGCCAATGTCTGGCAGAAGTTCGTCATCCTGAGGATGGGAAAACTGCAAAGCGTCCGGGGCGCAGGCCTGTTCGTCATCGTCCCGGTCATCGACAGCGTGGTCGCGGTGATCGACGAACGCATCCAGACGAATGCCTTCAACGCCGAGCAGGCGCTGACCCGGGATACGGTTCCGGTCAACGTGGATGCGATCATCTTCTGGCATGTACATGACGCTGAAAAGGCCGCGTTGGCCATCACCGATTACCGCCAGGCGATCGATCGGGTAGCGCAGACCTCGCTGCGTGAAATGATAGGCGCGTCGATGCTGGCGGCGTTGCTGTCGGATCGCAAGGAGGCCGATGAGAGGCTGAAGGCAGAAATCGGTGAAAAGACGGCGCCCTGGGGAATATCGGTCACATCCGTAGAGATTCGCGATGTCGCCATACCCGAAGCGCTGCAGAACGCGATGTCCCGCCAGGCCCAGGCGGAGCGTGAGAAACAGGCGCGCGTCATTCTTGGCTCAGCGGAAGCCGAAATCGCCAGCAAGTTCGTCGAGGCCGCGGCGGTCTACGCCGGCCACCCATGGGCCCTGCAGCTGCGCGCGATGAACATCATTTACGAGACCACCAAGGAGCGGGGCGCGACGATACTCATGCCCAGTTCCATGGTCGACAGCCTCAATCCCTCTGCATCGACCCTGGCACTGGCGCTTGCAGGTAACGACGCACTGGCGAGCAGCAGCCCGCCCGAATCCGAGGTCGCACCGGCCACCAAGGCGGCTGCGGCGGCCGCGGCCAACGGCGCGCGTGATGCAAGTGACTTCACGCAGGCGGTAGTGGCGACTGCCCCGCGAGTCTGAGGCAGTTGACGATCGCAACGCGTGATAGGGCTGCCGACATTCACTTCGTGAGCTGCGCACGGAACAACTGCAGTTCCCGGCGTCGCTTGGCATTTACCTTCGGGTAGGCCATATCCAGCCGTTCGAAGGTGTCGACAACGATCTGCGACACGATTAGGCGGGCATTCTGCTTGTCGTCAGCCGGGACAATGTACCAGGGCGCTTCCCGCGAGCTCGTTGCGCTGAGACTCTCCTCGTACGCCTTCATGTATTTCTTCCAATACTTCCTCTCATGGAGGTCGGCGAGACTGAATTTCCAATTCTTATTCGAGTCATCGATCCGCGCAAGAAATCGCCTGCGCTGCTCTTCCTTTGACAGGTGCAGAAAAAACTTTACGATCCGCGTTCCATTGGCGTGCAGGTGCCTTTCCAGATCTCTGATCGAACGATATCGATCGTGCCAGACTGTTTTGTCTTGCTTCGGCTGATCCGGCAGTCCTTCATCCGTAAGGATCTGGCGATGGACGCGGGCAATCAGGACCTCTTCATAGTAGGAGCGATTGAAGATGCCGATACGGCCGCGTTCGGGCAGGTCCAGAGTCGTGCGCCAGAGGAAATCATGTTGCAGCTCCGTGGGACTGGGCTGCTTGAAGCTGAAGACCTGACATCCCTGCGGATTGACACCCGACATGACGTGCCGGATGGCACCGTCCTTGCCCGCCGCATCCATGGCCTGGAAGATCAGAAGCACGGCATAACGGTTGCTCGCATAATGCAGTTCCTGCAGTGAACTCAACTTAGCGACGTGCTCGCTGAGCAGGCGTTGATAGTGTTCCGCGGATGCGTACGCAGGCTTGGTCTTCGTCGGCCACTTGCGCAGATCGACCGCTTGCTTCTCCGGCGCCCGATAATCTTCAGAGTGGAGTTTCATAGTGAGAGGACGATCTTTCCTGCGCCGCCTTGTTGCGCCAGTGCGTGCGCCTCGCCGGCTTGGCGCAGCGCCATCCGGCGGCTGATGGGCAAGAGAAATTTCCCATCCCGCACATCATCGGCAAACTCGCGGACCTTCGACGCATCGGGACGCGCGAACACGCGGGTGACGATGACCGTAGGATTCCGTTGCGCAACGCCCTCGGGGAATACCGATGCGTAGCCGAAATTGCCGCCGTTCTTCACTCTGCCAAAGAGTTTCGCGGCCGTTTCGCCGCCCACCGTATCGGCAACGCCGTCCACCATCGCAAGCGCGGCAATCGCGGCATCGTCGTCGATGGCTACGGTAGCGGAGGCGCCCAGCGTCTGTGCTTCCGGCAACTGCCGAGCGCGCACGCCGGCAATGACTCTCACCCCGAGTTTCCCGGCCGCATGAACGGCGGCGCGCCCGACACTGCCCAGTGCTCCGCTCACGAGAAGGGTCTGTCCCGGTTGAGCCCGAGCCGCCAGGCGTACCAGCTGTTCACCGGTCAATGCGATAAGCGGTATGGCCGCGGAATCCACCAGGTTCAGGCCGTCAGGCAAGTGCGTCAGTGTCGAGCCTTCCACCGCAACCAGCTCAGCGTATGTCTCGGTGGCGTAGGCCAATACGCGGTCACCGGGCTTGAAAGTGCGAATGTCGCGGCCAACGGCCCGCACGATTCCGCTCACGTCCCTGCCGAGAATGGCGGGTAGCTTCAGCGGGAAATCCTTTTGTCGTGCGCCCGAGCGAATCTTCCAGTCAATGGGGTTCACGCTGGTCGCCGCGGACTCAACCAGCACCGCATCAGCGCTCAATGCGGGCTCCGGGGCATCCTCTTCATACCTGAGAGTTTCCGGGCCGCCGTATTCGTACAGGCGAACTGCTTTCACTTTGCCCTCCATGAAAACGATTGCGTGGCCAATTCCAAGTATCGCCCCCGCGCAGCCAAAAGTCGTCGGGATTGACAGTGCTATGCTCAGGGCATGGCGTCCCGGAAGCGAGTTGTGGTGGTAGGCGGCGGATTCGGTGGGCTTTGGGCCGTCCGGGCTCTGAAGTCGACGAACGTCGACATCACGCTCATCGATCGCTGCAACCATCACCTGTTCCAGCCGCTTTTGTACCAGGTGGCTACGGCCGGACTGGCGGCTCCTTCAATCGCAGCGCCGCTGCGACACATCCTGCGCGGCCAAGCCAATGTCTCGGTCCTGATGGGCGAGGTCGAGACAATCGATCTGGCGGCCCACCGCCTGCACCTGGGCGATGAGGCCTTCGAATACGACTACCTGGTTCTGGCGACGGGCGCGACCCATGCATATTTTGGTCACGATGATTGGGCCAAGCACGCATTGGGCCTGAAAACGCTGGATGACGCGCTGGCCATTCGCGCGCGGATTTTGACCGCGTTTGAACAGGCCGAACTGGAGAGTGATCCGCAGCGGCGCGCCGCCTGGCTGACCTTCGCGATCATCGGCGCCGGGCCCACCGGCGTGGAACTGGCCGGTACGCTGGCGGAGATTGCACGGCACACATTGGCTCCGGAATTCAGGCGCAGCGACCCACGACTGGCGCGGGTACTGCTGATCGAGGCCGGTGCGCGGGTGTTGGCCAATTTCCCACCCGAATTGTCGGTGCAGGCGGCTGCGCAACTGGTGCGCCTCGGTGTCACCGTGCGAACCGGTCAAGCTGTCACGGGGATCGGTGCCGACTACATTGAGCTTGGCGAGGAACGCATCCCCACGAAAACCACGCTATGGGCAGCCGGCGTTGCGGCGTCCCCGCTCGGACGGATGTTGGGGGCGTCGCTGGATCGGGCCGGGCGGGTGCTGGTGCAGCCGGACCTCTCGTTGCCGGGACATTCCGAAGTACTGGTGATCGGCGATCTGGCCAGTGTTGCGGCTGGTGGGCAGCCGGTGCCGGGCATCGCTACGGCGGCCAAACAGATGGGCACGCACGCAGCGCACTGCATTGGCGCAAGCCTCGCGGGCCGCCCACGCGCGGCCTTTCGTTATCGGGATTACGGCTCACTGGCCACGATTGGACGGCGCGCGGCCGTCGTCGAGATGCACGGCTACCGCCTATCGGGCACTTTCGCCTGGTGCTTCTGGCTTGCGGCCCACATCTTCTTTCTCATCGGCTTCCGTAATCGCCTCGTGGTCCTCATTGATTGGGCCTGGGCGTATTTCTCCTACGAGCGCAGCGCACGCATCATTTCCGGCGGCGCTCAGTCTGCGCCCGACCGCCGCGCCATGTAGTCTGCCAGCTCATCCATGCCGAACTGGCGATACCACTGCGCCGGGGTTTTGCCCTCATTGTTGCGCGCCTGTGGATCGGCACCATACTGCAACAGCAACTCGATGGTCGCGACGCTGGCATCGAAATCGGCGTCGTCCTGCTTGGCCTGGCTGACCACATGCAGCGCACTATTGCCCATCGGCGTGCGCTGCTGGACCAGGACCGGGTCGCGGGACAGCAATGCCTGCGCACGCTCCGTAGAAGCCATGCGGCACACGTCGAATAGATTATTCGAGATCGGGAGCAGCACCTCGACCACCGGCCAGTGATGATGGTGCAATGCCATTCCCAGTGCAGTTGCGTGCCAGTTGTTTTCCATGGCCTCGGGGTCGGCGGCATGCTGCAGCAGTGTCGCCACGGCGTCCGGCATATTCCACAGCGAGTATTTGTGTAGCACGGTCTGGCCGCTGTGATCCCGGGCGTTGATGTCGAATCCCTGTCGCACCAGCCATAAACACGTCTCCACATCGACCATGGCACAGTCGCAGAACAGGTCGTTGTCACGCAGCAGCCGTGAGTGCTCCAGCAACAGCCGTGCAGCGGTCTCCTGATCGTGCCCGTGGCAGGCGCCGCGGAATTGGTCCTCGACACTGAGTGGCTCGGGTTTGGCGCCATACCGCTCGAGCAATTCCACGATGTCAGTTCGCGCCGTCAGCTGCGCGGTGGCGTGGGCGGAACGATGGCTGTAGCGACTCACGGCATTGGCATTGGCGCCCTGTTCAAGCAGGTAGCGAACAAGATTCAGCCTGCCCTGCGCCACTACGTGCGACAGCAGGAAATCGAAAATGGGTTCCAGGTCATCGGGGTTCCAGTTGGCTCGCTCGCCGGTCTTGAGCCCATATTGCACGAAGATCGGCAGCCACTTGTCCAGGTGCGCGCCCAGCATGGTGTTGTACAAGGCCTGGCTCTGATTGGGATTGGCGCCGGCATCGAGCAGCAGCTTCACCAGCTCCTCGGCGCGCAGGTGCGGCACGCAGGCGATGGGACCTCGTTCACCCTCACCGATGGCCCCGGTCACCGCCGTGAATCCACTGGGATTATCAGTGTGCGAATCGGGCGAGGCTCCGGCCTCCAGCAGTGCCTTGGCAACG
Source organism: Steroidobacteraceae bacterium (assembly GCA_049792815.1). Lineage (GTDB taxonomy): Bacteria > Pseudomonadota > Gammaproteobacteria > Steroidobacterales > Steroidobacteraceae > DAIDKA01. The sequence goes on from JBARBG010000140.1 coordinate 17,653, forward strand.
GCCACTGCCTGTTCCGGGTTCTGTTCGACGCGGCTGTAGGTGACGTACAGCAGCGGCGGCCAGTTGCGCGGCCCACCGTTGCGCTGTGCCAGCGTCGGATCGCGGCGCAGGAAATCACGCACGGATTCCAGGTCGGCAGCCACGAGTGCGCAGTAAAAGTCGCTGTGTACCAGCCCCGGCAGCTGGCGCAGCCACACGGAAGCGTGCCGGTAGCGCCAGTCCTGATCATCGCCGTTGTACCGCAGGCAGGCATGATCGATGAAGCGCTCGGCCTGTTCTGCCGTTGTGCCGCTGCGCAGCTGTCGTAGTTCGACTTCGTCGCGCAAGTGATTCCAGTCGGCGAAACCGTAACGGCGCGCCAGCGCCAATTGCGCATCGCGCAGACCTGAAAATTCGCCCGGCCGGGGATGAAAGATGACGATGATCTGCAGCGCTTCGCCCTGTTGCGCCCGAACTTCGCGCAACAGTTCCTTTGCCTGCCTTTTTAGATGGCCGAGATCCGGCTTCGCGGGCAGCGTCAGTGGCGTGGTCATGGAACCTCCTTTCATTCATTGCCGTCGTCCGCTCAATCAGGCTGAAAGAAGGTGGTCTTCTTGCACGGGTTGCGCTTTGTGGGATGATCCCTTGCCGCGGACAGGAGGCGCCAAAGCAGCGCACTGCCGGCAACTGTGCCAAGACGATGTGGGCAGGTCAAGATGCGCAGCATTGGAATCGGTCGAGCCTTGTTCGCCATTACTTTGGCGAGCATCGCCATCCTGAGTCTCAGCTACGGCGATTTTGTGCCAAGGGGGCAGCCTTTTCCCGCCTGGATTCCTGTGCGCGAAACCTGGATCTACGGATCCGCCATACTCATCCTGGCTGTCAGCGTGGGGCTTTGCTTCCCGCGCACGGCCCAGCCGGCCCTGTTGACGCTGGGTGCATACCAGGCGCTGTGGACGCTGATTTGCGCACTGCCGCTCGTCTCCACGCCGCTCGACATCGGCTCGTGGTACGGTTTTTGCGAAGCGCTTACGCCGCTGATCAGCGGCGGGATCCTGTACGTCATGCTTCGAGGGCAGCCGCGTGAACCCGCGTTGCGCCTGGCACGGGCTCTATTCGGCCTCACCTGTGTCTTCTACGGCTGGTCGCACTTTTACTATGCCGATTACACAGCCGGCATGGTGCCGGCCTGGCTACCGGCGCGCTCAGGGCTGGCTTACTTCACGGGGCTCGCCCACATGGCTGCCGGCATTGGCCTGACCATCGGCGTTCTCCCGCGCCTGGCCGCCACCCTCGAAGCGATCATGATGAGCCTGTTTGGCCTTCTGGTATGGGTGCCGAGCTTCTTCATGCACCCGAAGCCCGACTGGGCCACACCGACTCAGAACGAATGGTCAGAACTGGTCGTGACCCTGGTGTTGGCCACCTGCGCCTGGCTGGTGGCCATATCCTTGCAAAATCGCCAGTGGGGCCTGGACTCGCGCACGCACCTTCAGAAGTAGCTGTCCTCGAGCAGCAGGTCCTCGAAGAATGCGCCAAAAGGCCGGGTCGGATGGCGGATCTGGATTTCAAGCACCCACAGGCCGGCGGACGGGGCGAAGTCGATTTCCGCCAGCGAACCGGTAAAGATCGCCTTGTGCGGAAAGTCGCTGATTCGATGACCATTCATGTCCAGATTCAGTACCCAGCCCAGCCGTGAAGCTTCCGTGGCGGCGAACTCGTAAAGCGCCCGCCCACTGAGCCCTTCGGCCAGCCATTGGCGTCGTGCGGCGTGGAACACCGCTCGAGCGTCATTGGCGCAGCGCACCAGATCGGCATCCTCACCGACGACGAAGGTGTCGCCAGCGTCGCCCTCCCAGTGCTCGAACACCGGGCCGATGTCGATGAAGAAAATGTCGTTCTCGCCCAGCACCACGCCCGGCTGCGAGGGTGTATGAAAATGCAATGTCGTATTGACCCCAAAGCGCAGATTGACCTTGTGCCATCCGCGGCGCATCTGCCGCTCGGCGAGCATGCCGTTGGCCAGCGTCACGGCGTCTTCCTCGAGCATGCCAGGCCGGATCACTGCAGCGATGGCCATGACGGCATCGTAGGTTCGCTTACGCTGTTCCAGCAGGCGCTCCATGTCGAAGGCTGCGCCGACGCCTTCGATCTGTGACTGAATGTGATTAGGTTCCAGGCGGCTTCTCCTTTTCAGTAAACAAGAACGCTGCTCGGAGTCGGCAGAACATCACTCTGGTGCGACCAGGTCTGGCCACAGTTCCCCGAGAGGTAAAGATTGCCGCCGTGATCGGCGACGGCGAGCGTCAACCCGAAGGCCGCCATGTTGCCGGTGTCGACGATTCCGTCGAACCAGCGCGGCGGCCCTTTGAGTGGCGAGAGCGGTTTGCCACCATCGATGGCCCGGCGGTAGATCGCGCCCTGCGGTGCAAAGTGATCCGTTGAAGCGGCTACCAGAAGATCATCGCCGACAAAGGCGACGGCCGAGCAGTAACTTGCGTGGAGCCCTTCGTTCTCGATGATCCACGTCTGACCGCCATCGCGACTGATGCCGAGCCCAATGGCAGTCGCGGCAATGACGATCTCGGGACGGGCCGGGTGAGCGCACACCTGATGGACGTCACTGGCAACCGCGATGGTGGGCCGCCAAGTGGTGCCGCCGTCGGTTGATCGTGGAATTCCGCCGACATGAACATTGGCCAGGAGTACCTTGCGGTCGCAGGTCGCAGCCATTGACCGAATGCCGAGCGGCGGACCCATTAGCTGCCCGTCGATGAGAGCAGCACCTGCGTACCATTCATCCCGCCCGGCGACGTGGTCAAAGCCGCCAAGGCTCTCGAGGCTTCCGTCTTCGCCAACCCGCATCACGCCGGGCACCTCTTGCGTCCCCACGTAGAGACTGGCACCGACTGCGAGACAGCAGGAAAGTTCAAGCTCGCTCGTTGCAACCGTTTCCCATGTGCCTTGAGCCGTTCGCCGGCACAGCGACTTGCCGCCAATGATGGCGAGCGCGTGGCCGCTGTCATCGCGTTCAAGACCGCTGACGGATTGACCTGGGCATTGCGCGTGGATAGCGCCGTCGACCAGGGCAAACAGGCCGTTGCTCCAGGTTGACACCAAAACAGTTGCCGCTGCCGCCATCACGAGCTCTTGGGTGCAAAGTGCAGTGGACGATGGTCCCCATTCGGGCCCGGAGTGATATGAACAAGTCGCGAGGCTTCAAGCAGATGCACCCGATGCCATTCTCCCTTGGGAATGATGCATGCGTCCCCCGGCCCCAATTCAAGAGAGTTGGTCAAAGCTGAGTCCAGCGTGACAGTCACGCGCCCGGAAAGGATCAGAATGAGCTCATCCCCGTCCGGATGCCTTTCTCCGTTGTGGGGCGGATCTCGTGTCATGTCCGCAACGCCGACATGCAGCCCATCCACCCGAGCGCCCGGACCGTGTTGGTTTGGTATCGTGCTCATGCGCAGATCTCGAGTGATCGAGATGCAGTGGCGTGAGGTATCGATGCGCTCAATTATGCTCATTCACTTCATACCTTGTAGAACTCGAGCGCACCGGGATGAAACAGCTCCTCGGGTACCAGCCGCCGCGCGGAAAGTCCCTGTGCATGGTGGTAGCCCAGGAATGTATCGAGTACTTTGCGGTTGCCTGGTGTGAGTCCATAGGACCAGAAGTCATCACCCAACAGGCGTCGTGCCGCCAGGAGCTGCTCCTCGACAAAGGGCAGCATCACCTTGGCTGCCGAGGTGTCCGCCAGATGTTGCAGGGCGCTGGTTTTCGCAGCGCTGAAGGCCTTGTACAGTGTCGCGGGCAGCCACGGATGCTGCTCGGCCAATGTGCGCCGCACGCCAATGACATGCATGATGGGAAAGATTCCGGTGCGCTGAAAATACTGCGACGCCGTCTGGACCGTGTCGCTGAACAGCCAGCCGACCTTTGCCGAGTCGCCGAAGCATGAGGGCAGGCGCGGCCCGATGATGCCGTCGATCTCACCGTCCAGCAACATGCGCGACAAGGTGCGGTCGGCACCCGCGGATTCCAGTCGCACCCCAGGCGGCAGATTCAGAGTGATTTTCTCGATCCGTCCGGGTTCCTCCATGCCACCGCGCACCCAGAGGATGTCCTCAGGGAGGACGCCGTACTCGTCCTGCAGTATGCCCCGTGCCCAGACACAGGCAGAGAGCTGATATTCGGGGGTGCCAATGCGCCGACCCTTGAGATCCTGAGGTGATTCGATCCCACGGTCGCGCCTTACGACAATCGCGGTGTGGCGAAAGGCGCGCGAGGGAAACACCGGAATGCCGACATAAGGATTGTCAGCGCGCGCGGTGCGGATGGCAAAGCTGCTCAGTGACAGTTCGCAGACATCGAAATCCGCCTGGCGAAAAGCACGAAAGAAAATTTCTTCCGGCGACAGCAGAAGAAAACCCGGATCCACACCATCGATGGCGACGCTGCCGTCGACGAGAGGACGGGTACGGTCATAGTCGCCAATGGCAATCGAAAGACTGAGCTTTGACACGTGCTACCCCCAGACCTCGCGCGCAACCTCCGCCACCAGTGCAAGCTTGGCAAACTGTTCTTCCTGCGTGAGCTTGTTACCGCGCTCGCCGCTGGCGAAACCGCATTGCGGGCTCACGGCCAATTGCTCGAGCGGTACGTATTGTGCCGCCTCGTCAATACGACGCTTGATTTCATCCTTGTCCTCAAGCGCGCCACGCTTGCTGCTGATCAGCCCCAGCACCACCGTCTTGCCCTTTGGCAGCAGCCGCAGGGGTGCAAAGCCGCCGGCCCGGGCGGTATCGTATTCCAGGAAATATCCCGTCACATTGATTTCATTGAACAGCACTTCGGCCACCGGCTCGTAGCCGCCCTCAGCCAGCCATGCGCCCTCAAAGTTCCCCCGGCACAGGTGCATACACACCGCCATGTCCGCGGGGCGACTCGCGATGGCGCCGTTGATGAGCCGGGCATAGGTGTGCGGCAACTGGTCCGGGTCCTCCCCGTAGCTTTGCACCTCACGCCGCAGCTTCGGATCGCAAAGGTAGGCGAAGTTGACCTCATCCAGCTGCAGGTAACGGCAGCCGGCCGCACCCAGATCCGCCACCTCTTCTGCGTAGACTCGCGCCAGGTCCGCATAGAACTGCGTGAGGTCCGGATAGGCCTGCCGGTCAATGGCTTCGCGGCCGCCGCGAAAATGCAGAATCGATGGCGAGGGAATCGTGAGCTTCGGGGTAACTCGCGCGACCGCATGCACGAAGCGGTAATGCTCGACGAAGATCGGGTGCGGACGCGACAGCGGCCCGGTGACTCGCAGGGCCGAAGGGGCCCGTTCGATATCCCCCAGTTCGGTGTGAAAGTGCACCTTGACGGGTGAGCGGGTGACCTCCACGTTGGCGAACTGCTTGAGAAAATCGATATGCCAGAGGGTGCGACGAAACTCTCCATCCGTCGCGGCCCGCAGTCCCAGGTTCTCCTGGCGACGCACGGCCTCGAGGATGCTGTCGTCCTCCAGCTGTTTGAGCTGCGCCGCCGTGAGTGTGCCGGTACGATGCCGCTCGCGCGCCGCGAGCAGCTCGGGCGGTCGCAGCAGGCTGCCGACATGATCGGCGCGGAATGGAGGCCTTGAGGCGTGCGGCGTCATCGTCGCCAAGCGCCTAGAGAATCTTGTAGTAGCGCATGAACAGGCATTCCTTCTGCCGTTCACCGATGCCGACGAAGCAATGCTCGGCGAGCCAGCCATAGGGTCCGGGCGGCGCCTCGAAGATCGGTGTGGTGCGGATGTAGTACTCCGCAGGGTCGACGAACTCCTGCAGCGCGTTCAGGCGCTGCATCACCTCAGGTGCTGCGCGCCGATAGCCGCGATTGCGGATGTTGATGTGCACACCATCATGAGAGCGAAAGGTGTAGCAGGCATCGACCATCCCGACACCGTCGGGCCGGTAGGTGGGCCACTCGATGCCGCCCGGCAGAATGGTGCCGCGCAGTGCGGGGCCATCGATGTCGCCGCCACAGATCTGCACCATGAGCCGCTCGCCGGCCCCGTACGACATGCGCAACACCTCCCCGGTGGCCACACGGGTCTGGAACACATACTCGAAGCGCGGCAGCATCTGCTGCAGTCGTCGCGGCTGCAGTTTGGCGTCCAGATCGACCATCGGATGTTCCCCCTGGTAGCGCAAGTACGGGCGGCCACGTTACTGTATCTGATGGACCAGATCCACGAGCCGGAAGTTTCAATCAGGTCAGCCGCGGTCGACATCGGCCCTCTCATTGACGCAGCGCGTTTCGGCTCCCTGCAGATCACGGTGTTCGTGCTCAGCCTCCTGTGCATGACGTTCGAGGGCTACGACACCTACGCGGTCTCGTACATCGGGCCGAAGCTCTTGACCCTGTGGCATCTTTCAACGGCGACCCTGGCAGTCATTTTCACTGCGGGCACCGTGGGTAGCGCGATCGGATACCTGGCCATCGGACCGCTGGCTGATCGCTCCGGGCGACGCGTTCCAGTCGTCGTGGGCACGGCAACCTTTGGGGCCCTCTCGATCCTCAGCACCACCGCCGCAGGGTCGGAGACCTTCATCGTCTGGCGGGTCCTGGTAGGCCTTGCCCTGGGCGCAGCGTTGCCCAACATCGTGGCCATCGCCGCCGAGGTCACCCCGGCGCGCCGGCGCTCGCTGGTCATCGTCGTGCTCTACAGCGGCTTTGCGATCGGCTCGGCCCTGGCAGGCCTCATTGCCGGTCGCCTGATGCCGGCCTTCGGCTGGGGCTCAGTACTCTGGGTCGGCGGCGTAGTGCCGCTGCTGCTGTCGCTCGCCATGTGGCGCTGGTTGCCCGAATCACCGCGCTTCATGACATTGCGTGACCCCAGTGACCCGCGTCTGCTGGGGCTGCTGCGGCGGCTCGCGGGCGATTTTGCCATGCCGGCGGGACCCCGCTTCACGCTGCAGGGCGAGCGGCTGCGCAAACAGCCGATACGCGATCTCTTCAGCGGCGGTCGTGCGCTCAGTACGCTGATGATCTGGCTCGTACTCACGATGGATGTGACTACCATTGGTGCGCTGGTGTTCTGGATCCCGACGCTACTCAACACCGCAGGTCAGACGACCGACCAGGGCATCAACTTCTCGGTGGTGCTGCTCATGGGCGGCATCGGCGGCGCCTTCATCATCGGCTGGTGCATGGACCGGTTTGGGGCGTACCGTATCCTGATCCCGGCGCACTTGTGCGCCACGCTCTTCATAGTCGCCTTCGCGTTGCTCGTGAGGACTTCCCCCGTTGCCGTGGCATTCCTGATAGGGCTCACCCTCAACGGTGGCACCTCGGGCAGCCAAGGGCTGCTGGCGAGGCTTTATCCCACGGCACTGCGGACTACCGGTGTGGGCTGGGCTTCAGCGTTCTCGAGACTCATCGGCATTGCACAGCCCCTGTTTATCGGCGTGATGCTGGCAGCCCACTGGACGCCAACCACGACGCTACTGGTGTGCAGTTTGCCGACTCTGATCTCCGTGTTGGCCCTTACCCTATTGTCACAGGACAAATTCGGGATCAATGCCCGTCAGGTGCATCCATGAGCCTGCCACGCGGTCTTTACTATGGCGGAGCTTGGCACCCCGGCGCCGGCGCAGCGCCTGTAACCATCGAGAACCCGGGGACCGGCGAGGACCTGGCCCAGGTGACACAGGCCACGCCCCAGGATTTTGACGTCGCCGTTGCCGCGGCACAGCGGGGCTTCGCACACTGGCGCACGGTTCCTCCCGCCGAGCGCGCACGCACCCTGCGACAGGCGGCCGATGTTATACGCCGGCACGGCGCTGAACTGGCCATGCTGGATGCGGCCGACAGCGGCAATCCCTACCGGGAAATGCGCACGGACGCCGACGCCGCCGCGGCGCAGCTGGACTTCTTCGCCGGCCTGGTCACCGAAATGAAGGGCGCTTCTATTCCGATGGGGCCGGATCGGGTCAACTTTTCGGTGCGCGAACCGCTGGGCGTAGTGGCACGCCTGCTGGCCTTCAATCATCCCCTGATGTTCTGTGCCGGCAAGTCCGCGGCCATCCTGGCCGCCGGCAATGCCGTGATCGTCAAGCCCGCGGAGCAGACGCCGCTCTCGGCGTTGCGGCTGGCCGAACTCATAGGCCCGCTCTTTCCGGCGGGCGTCTTCAATGTGCTGCCCGCGGATCGGCTCGCCGCCGCGCATCTGGTCGCGCACCCAGGCGTTGCCAAAGTGGCCCTGGTGGGCAGCATCGCCGCGGGGCGGGCCGTGCTGCACGCGGCGGCCGACACCATCAAGCCCGTCCTGCTCGAACTGGGCGGGAAGAATGCGCTGATTGCCTTCGCGGATGCCGGCGCCGATGAAGTCGCCCAAGCCGTGGTCGAGGGCATGAACTTCGCCTGGTGCGGGCAATCCTGCGGCTCAACCAGCCGGGCGTTCGTGCATGAGTCCTTGCACGAGGCGGTGCTGGAGGGTATCTGCAAGCGCCTGGTTGATTTTGTCCCGGGCCTGCCCAGCGACCCTGCGACCCGCATGGGCGCCATCGTCAGCCGCTCCCAATACGAACGTGTGCTGCAGTACATTGCCACGGCACAGGCCGAAGGGGCCCGATTGGTCCACGGCGGTAAGCGACCCGCACATTGTCCGCCCGGACGCGGCTACTACATTGAACCGACCGTCTTTGCCGACGTGACGCCGCAGATGCGCATTGCGCGTGACGAGATCTTCGGACCGGTGCTGAGCGTGCTGCGCTGGCAGGATGCCGAGGTCATGTTTGAGCAGGTCAATGCGCTGGAATATGGACTGACCTGCTCCATCTGGACCCGCGACCTTGATGTCGCGCACCGGGCCGCCCAGCGTGTGGCCGCGGGCTTTGTGTGGATCAATGAAGTTGCCCGGCACTTTCTTGGTAGCCCCTTCGGCGGCTACAAGCAATCCGGGATGGGGCGTGAGGAGTGCCTGGATGAACTGCTGGCCTTCACGCAGGAGAAGAACATTCATGTCCGCCTGCGCGCCAAGGTGGATTGACGGCATGGCTGCACGGCGTCTTTGTAACCCAGGGCCTGCTCATGGTTTGGATTCAATGTGCAATCCGTAGTCCGCGAACTGATCAGCGACGCCCTTATTGCTGTCGAGCGCCGCCGCCATGTCGCGACGGCTTCCGTCCGTATCGCCGGCGCGAAGTTTCGCGAGGCCGCGACCATAGAGTGACGGAGCCAGCCTGGGATTGATGGCCAATGCCGCATCGTATGTCGCAATGGAATCACTGAATCGGCCGAGCCGCAGCAGCACGAAGGCCTTGCTGTCCAATAGGGAAGCGTCACCAGGGGCTTGCACAACCGCCTGCTCGCACGCGTTCAGAGCCTCACTAAGCTCCATATTGGCGGTGGCCAGAGCCCAGCAGTAGTCATTGAGCAGGAACGCATTGGTCGCCGCCGCGCGCGCGTCCTTCATGTCCCGGCCCAATGCTGCGGTTTGGCCGGCCTTCGCATCAGCCTGCAGGCGCAGCATCACGTACTGGAACTTTGGGCCCTCCATTCTTATCAGATCATTGAGGGTGTCCAAGGCGGCGGGATATTTACCGTCCGTGAATTCGTTGTTGGCCTTCATATACAAGCCGACCGGCGAGCGGCCATTCAGGCGCAGCGCCGCCTCGACATCCGCCTCGCTCCCGGTCCGATCCGACCTCAGGCGAATCCTCGCCCGATTCAGATAGGTCTGTTCGCTGGGGGCAATCTCGATCGCGTGATTGAAAGCCTGCAGCGCTTCGTCTTGTTTGCCGGCGAACTCGTAGATCTCGCCGGCCGCCAGGTAAGCTTGTGCGCCACTGTCAACGGCAAGTAGCGCTTGCGCGTCAGCGACCGCCGCGTCGACTTGCCCGATGCGCACATGTGCGAAGGCGCGCACCCCATACATGTTGATGTCGCGGGAGAAAATCTTGGTGGCAGCATTGCTATCGGCGATCGCCTCGGTGTAACGATTCAACTGCTGGTAGGCGAACGCGCGCCAGTGCAGGTCGAACGAATTGTTGGGACTGAGCTCTAACGCCTTGGTCAACCGGGTCACCGCGTCCGCGAAGTTGCCATGGCGGTATGCCATTACGCCGCGGCCGCCCACTACCACGGCATTCTGCGGGTCGAGCGCCTCCGCGGCGTTCCAGTCAGTGGTGGCCTTGGCGTCGTCGTTCTTCCACAGGAATGCCATGCCACGACCGGCCAGCGCGTTGGCCGACTTGGGATCGATGGCAAGCGCCTTGTTGAAGTCGTCAATGGCGTGATCGAAGTCGTTTTGATTGAGCAGCTTGTCGCCGCTGGCAACGTAGTCCCGCGCCGTCGGCATTTTGATGGCCAGTGCGTTGGATATTTGGGCAGTAGTCGGTCCAGACAATCCGTTACCGCGCAGATACAGACCATCTTTTGCCATCGCGCGCAGCGTCGCCTGGGCTTCAGTCGCTTCAATGGCGGGGAATTCCGGCTGGACGCTGCGGATGCTGGCTTCCGCGGTGAAGGTCTCGCCGACCAGGCTGAACTTGCGCTTGTATTCAATCCCAGCGACGACGCGATTGACCTCGCTGCCGCTGGTGGTGAAGGGTACTACGCTGATGGGCAGCAGAATCGTTTCGCTGGTGCGGCCATATATCGGGAACGGCACCAGGTAGGGTGCCTGCATATTGGCACCGGCATCCCGGGTGAAGCGCGCTTCGTAGCCGACGCCCAGACCATTGGTTTCGTACCACTGATCCTTCCATACCATGTGCGCCGAGCCGTCCATGGTGACTGTCTCGGTTTCGGTGTCATCATCGAATTTGGCCGAGACCGATTTGATGTCAACGAAGTCGTACACCTTGGACCAAAACTGACGCAGGGCACGCTCGAGAGCGTCGCCCGTCAAGCTCGCCAGCTGCAGTTTGGCCGCGATGGCTTCATCGCCGCTGAGGACTGATTCGACATGCATCGGCGCCGGTAAGTCGATGCCGGCGCTGGCGTCGATACGGATATGCGTATCCGACGTGGGCACGGTGAGTGGCGCGGCCTCGATGGGTATCAAACCGCTGCCGGCGGCCAGCAATGGCAGCCCCCAGTGATAGTTGGGGGTTTTCAGAAGCTGCAAATGGTGGTCTGCGCCGCGCGTCCCGTCGAGCCAGTACACCTGGCCGCCGATATGGGCGCGCACGATGACGTGGTCGAAGAGAGCTACCATCGGGAGTCGGGCGTCGAGCCCATCGCCAATTTTGGTGCTGACCGCCACCGGCTCCGCGTCGATTCCGAGTTCACGCAGCAGGGCGATCAGCAGGACGGTTTTGGCCTTGCAGTCACCAAAGCGGCGTGACCAGGTCAGATCCGCCTGGGCCGGCACTATGCCGCCCTCATTCATACCGAGGTAGACATAGCGCACGTCATCTTCGACCAGGCGCAGCGCGGCGGTTGCAAGGTCGCCGGGAGTGTGAGCCACGGATTTGATGCGGGCCACTTCGGCCTTCAGGGCAGAGTCCGGTGCCAGGGTCGCCGCCTTGGTGAACAGGGGTGCCAGGCGCTTGGAGACATCTGACCAAGACTTGAAGCCGCTGAACTCGACGGCGCGCGTCACGGCGAAGCGCAACGGCGCACCGGTCGCTTGAACCGGTGGTTCGATATTGTCGGCCGTGTACGTCACTTCCGTGAAGTCGCCGTCCGTGTGCTCCCTGAGGTCGTGCAGGTCGTCGGTGAATCTCCAGCGAACGACGCTCGAGCGGGGCCAGCGCGCTCGCAGGTGTACGCGCTCAACCGGGCGTTGGATCCATTCGCCGGCAACCTGGTCCGGGGCGCCGGCCAGTATCGGGTCGGTGCGCTTAACGGAAAATGCCACGTCGACGATGTCGCCGACCCGCAGATCCGCTGGTTGAAATACAGCCGTCAGGATCCCGTCGAGAGCCGAATACTCCAGATTGTTTTCACGTCTCAGCAGGGTGAATTTCTGGCCGTCGGCGAGCGCATCGATGACCTGATCGCCCCGGATGATGTGGACCTTGTGGATGGTCAGAACATCGGTGTCGGGTTTCCAGGGCAGCTGCAGCGTGCCGAGGCCCTGCAGCCCCTGCGCAGTCTGGATCAGGTCTTTGCTTTCAAAGAAGCTCTCCTGGGACTGCGGCAGGAAATTGAACTGCTGGTCCTCGAGCAGCACTTTGACGGGAGCACCGTCGGACGGCCCGGTCGTGGCGGGAGTCTCGACCGGTTTCACCCAGGCGGGAATCGGTCCGTAAACGGGCGCGTCCGCCGCGACGGCGACTTTGAAAGAGAACAGCGCGCAAAGGGCGATAGCCAAGCGCTTCATTGTCTTATTGTGGCCCACGACACTCATTCTAAGGGGTGGCGCCTCAGTGCTGGGCATCATTGGAACCGGTGCTGCATTGCGAAGCCCTGTTGTCATAACAGATCAACTGCAGCGCGACCTGCGTCTAGGTACGTCACGAACCCTTTGCCTAGGATCGCATCATGGCCGACCCCCTGCTGGAAGCCCTGCCGGATCTCATCCTGCTCGTGCGACGAGACGGTACTGTCATTGCCTGCGGTGGTGGCGGCGGGGTGGGGCGCATGCAGGGTACGGATCCGGCCGGCCAGCGTCTGGAGTCCCTGTGGCCGGCCGCGGCTAAGACTCTCAAACAACTGATCCGCAAGGCCATTTCCACCCGAATGCCGGCCGAGGCACGTTTCGACGACGAGGGCCGGAATTTCGAGGTGCGGGTCACCGCCCAGGGTCCGGAGCGTGCCATCTGCGTCATCCGGCCCACGCTCGTCGCGGCCCAGGAGGACAGTCTGGACGCGACCGATGAGCGACCGCGCGCGCAGCTCGATCGGCGCGGATTCCTCAAGCGCTTCAAGGAATCGGTATCAGAGGCGGCGCTGCGCGAGAAGCGGATGGCCATTGCCGTGATCCATGTCGACGGTATTGTCGATATCGGTCAGGCCATCGCCGGTGAAATCGCTGAACGGGTCATGAGCATGGCCATCATGCGGCTGCCCCAGCTGGCCAGCGCGCGCACAGAGGGTCAGGGCCAACCCTGGTGGTACCTCGGCCAGTTGAGTGAGAGTCTTCTGGCGCTGGTGCTGGAGAGCGCGGATCGCGAGGCCATCGAAGCGTGTATCACGACGCTTTGCACCAGCCTGCGACAGCCGGTGGATCTGGGTAGCACCGAGTTTCACCTGACGCCCTTCGCAGGCGTGGCCATCATGGGTCAGGACTCTTCCTCACCGCGCACGCTGCTGGACCAGGCACGTGCGGCGGCCACCGAGGCGCGCCGCTCCGGCAGTACCGTGCCACGCTTCTTTACCGACACTTTGCGGCTGCGATCATTGGCGCGCATGGATGTCACCCGCGAGCTGCGCGATGCCATCACCAACGGCGACATCGGCCTGCGCTATACGGGGCGCCACGATCTGCGCAGCGCACGTCTGGAGACCTGGGCCGGTTACCTGCGCTGGCAGCACCCCTTGCGGGGGGAGATCCGCCCGGTTGAATTCCTGAAGGTGGCCGAGGCCACGGGGCTGGCCACGGCGCTGTCGCGCGCGGCACTGAAGAGCCTGCGCGAGGACTTCACGGCCAATGCAGCGCGCTGGGACGACGATGTCCGGGTATCGTTCGGCCCCTTGCGACATCACGTACTGCACAAGGACTTCATCGACGACATCGTCAAGTTTCTGGCCACCGGCGCAGTACCGGCAGAGCGCCTGGAGCTGCGCATCGCCGAGAAAGCCTTCATCGCCAGGCCGCCCACCGACTTCGATCCTCTGGTAAGCCTTGGTGTGCGGCTGGTCATTGATGAGGTGGGACGTGGCATGGCGTCCCTCGACTGGCTCGCCCGTGGGCATATCTGGGGACTGCAGCTGGATCGTGCCTGGGTCACCGCATTCCGCAAGGATGCCGCGGCGCTCAAAGTCTGCAGTGCCGGTATTGCCGTGGCCAAGGCCCTGCGGCTCACCCCCATCGCCACCGGCGTCGATGATCAGGCGTTATGTGATGCGCTGCTGGCGCTGGGATGCTGCCAGGGCACCGGCGACCTGTACCAGTCGGCGTTTCCTGAAGCCGTCGCGGGCAGCAAAATCGCTGCTGCGCGGGGCTGATTTTACACATTGATTATGTGACGGCCGTCACACTAGACCTTCGAAACTGTGAGGTCCGTCACCTTTTGGTGGCAGCGCATTCGCGAGACCTTAAGCATCGCACAAGGCCTCGGAAGCACCCGAGGCAAGAGGTTCAGGCGATGCGTTCAACCAAGACAGTATTCGAACTGCCGCTTGCTTCGTTGCTGGTGGCATTGCTGGCCACGAGCGCCATCGCAGCACCGGCACCGCAGTCCGCGCGCCGCGCGGGCGCATCCCGCTACCTCGTGCAGGCCGCAACCCTGAGCCTTGCGCAACAGGATGTGAAGCAGGTGGGCGGCACCCTCGAGCGCAACCTGGATGTCATCCATGCCGTGTCGGCGTACCTGGATCCTGCGCAGGTTGCGCGACTGCGCGCGCGCAGCGACGTGCGGGTGTTTGCCGACCGGAGCATGCGCACCGACGGCCTGGGCTCACTGTTGGGTTCGGTGACCTCGGGGGTCGTTTCTGCAGTCACGACCAACCCGCTGGTGACGACAGTGGCCGGCGTCGCGACACCGGTCGTCTCGGCGGTGACGCCGCTGGCGGGGCCTGTCGTGTCACCCCTGGTCTCGCCCGTCGTCGGAGGGCTCAGCAGCAATACGGCGCTGACGGATGGCACCGGGGTCGGAGCCTCGACCTTGCTGTACCAGACCAACTACCCCGTGCTCGTGGGCGCCACTACGCTGCAGAAGCAGGGCATCACGGGTCGGGGCGTCACCATTGCCATGCTGGACAGCGGTCTGTGGGAGGACGCATCGCAGAACTACGGCTCGCGCGTGCTGGCGAGCATTGATGTGACCAACAACGGCTCCGGTCCGGTCACGGGCGACCCCTACGGACATGGCACGCACCTCACCTCCATCGCGGCCGGCGGCGCTGAAAACCTGGGCCTGCAATACCTGAGCATCGCGCCCCAGGCCAATCTGGTCATCGTGCGTGCTTTTGACGGTCAGGGCGGCGGCCGCTACGTGGACGTGATCGCAGGGCTCAACTGGATCATTGCCAACCAGCACAAGTACAACATCCGCATCGTCAACCTGTCCTTCGGCTCGGACCCGGAGTCCTATTACTGGGATGATCCGCTTGATCAGGCCGTGATGGCGGCGTGGAAGGCCGGCATTGTCGTGGTGGCGGCCGCCGGTAATTCCGGTCCGGGTGCGATGACCATCGGCGTACCTGGAAACGTGCCCTACGTGATCACGGTTGGGGCTCTCACCGACAACTACACGCCCTCCAATCCCGCCAACTTCAGTCTGGCGTCGTTTTCCTCCACGGGTCCGACCTACGAGGGCTTCGTGAAGCCTGAAGTCGTCGCTCCAGGTGGTCACATGGCTGCTTCGATGTCCAGCAGCAGCTACCTGGCCAACGTCGATCCGAACTCGATGTCGGCGGGCGAGCAGATGTTCACCATGTCCGGCACCTCGCAGGCCACGGCCGTGACCACCGGGGTGGTCGCCCTGATGCTGCAGGCCAATCCTGCGCTGACCCCCGACACCGTGAAGTGCCGGCTGCTGGCCTCCGCGGCCCCCGCCGTGACCTCATCAGGTGTTCTGGCTTACACCGTGTTCCAGCAGGGCGCGGGTTTCGTCAACGCGGTGCGGGCCGTCAACAGCACGGCGACCGGATGTGCCAATCAGGGTCTGAACGTCGCGGCCGACCTTGCGGGAACTGAACACTTCGGCGGCCCGGCGAACGAGGATGCCGACGGCGATTTCTACATCATGAACATGACGGGCCCCACATGGGGTACTCCGCTGCCCGGTGATGGTCTGACCTGGTCGGGCGGATATGCCTGGGACCAGGGCTATGACTGGAGCTCCGGCTACGTGTGGAGCCAGAGTTATGCCTGGAGCAAGAGCTACGCCTGGAGCAAGAGCTATGCGTGGAGCAAAAGCTACGCCTGGAGCAAGGGCTACTGCTGGAGCAAGTCCGTTCCCTGGTGGCTGAACTCATCAGGCTCGGCCACCGCCTCCGCGCCCACCTCCATACTGCCCTGGGTTCCGAACCAGTAGCCGCGAGTGTGACGCAGTTCTCGTAAGTTGCGATTGCCCAAGCGCTCCTGCGCTCCGTCAATGTTCCAGGGAGCTGCTTCATGCATCGTTCCGATGTGAGTACCCACACCCTCAGCCGTGCCTGGCGCTGGTCCCTCATCCTCTGGCTCATCGGCGTTACCGCCGCGGCGGGGTCTGCGGCGGCCGAAGCGCCGGCCCTCATTCTGCAGCATCTGACCACCGCCGAGGGTCTGCCGCAGGGCAGTGTCTACACGACCCTGCAGGACTCGCAGGGGTTCGTGTGGCTCGCCACCGAAGACGGTCTGGTCCGCTACGACGGCCGTGAGTTGCTGCGCTATGCCTACTCCCCGAGCAGCAGCAGCGGATTGCCGGGCAACTTCATTTACGACGTGGTCGAGGATACCCACCACGATCTGTGGGTGGCCATCAAGGATACCGGCCTGGCACGCTGGAATCGCGCCACCGACACATTCACCGTCTTCCGTCACGACCCGAGCAACGCCGCGACGCTCGCCAGCGACTCCATACGTTCACTCCTGATGGATGCAGCCGGCCGGCTTTGGGTGGGTACCTCGGATGCCGGAGTGGATATCCTGGATCCGGCCACCGGGCGCTTCGAGCACCTGCGGCACGACGCGCGCGTGGCCAACTCACTGCTCGATGATCGCATCCAAAGAATAGAGCTCGATCGCACCGGCACGGTTTGGGTGTCCACCTTCACGGGCCTGGATCGCTGGCTGCCGCAGCAGCGCGCCTTCGCGCACCTGCAGCACGTTGCAGGCGACGCCACAACCTTGAGCGGCACGCGCATCAGCCATGTGCTGCAGGATCGAAGCGGCGCCTTGTGGGTCACGAGCACCGACGGCGGACTGGACCTGATGGACCGCAGTGGCCGCGTCCAGGCCGTCTACCGTCACAATCCGAATTTTCCCGGCTCGCTGCAAAGCGATGACGTGCGCACCATTCTCCAGGACCAGGCCGGAGACCTTTGGGTGGGTACTGCCCAGGGGCTGGACCTGCTGGATCGCACCAGCAATCAGTTCCACCATTACAGCCACGATCCCAAGGATGCGGGGACGCTGCCGGACTCCGAGATTCTTTCACTGTACGAGGACCAGAGCGGGCTGGTATGGATAGGCACGCGCACCGGTGGGGTCAGCCGCTGGAATCCGCACAGCTGGGAACTGGGCGGGCAACGACCCGCCTGGCTGCAGGACGGTCTTGCGATGGCGTTTGCGGATGCGCCCGACAACCGCATCTGGATCGCGTCCATGGGCGCGGGGCTCAAGCAGTTCGACCCCGCAACCGGCCAGGTGCTTGATTTCGACGCCATGGTCGGGCGACCCAACGCCCTGGGCGACAGGCACGTCATGTCCCTGCGCGAAGATCGGCACGGCGCACTCTGGATCGGGACCATGGACAGCGGCCTGCACAAGTATGCGGCCGACAAGCTCACCTCCGTGCCCGTCAAGGCGGGGGATGCCCACAGCCTCAGCGCCGCCGGCATCATGAGCATTTTCGAGTCCCGTGACGGCATGATCTGGCTGGGTACCTACGGCGGGGGCGCCAATGTGCTGGATCCGGCCACCGGGCTGGTCCGTCAGCTGCCCTTTGGCACCTCGCAGCCCGGCGCCGTAAGCGGTGCCAACGTCAGCGCCATTGCTCAGGACGCGCAGGGCAACCTGTGGCTGGCCACCGACGGCCAGGGCCTTGATCTGGCGCGCCCGGACGGCACGGTGATCAAGGTCTTTCGTCACGACCCGCACGATCCGGGCTCCATTCCCGCGGATGCGGTGTATGCCGTGGCGGTCGATGCACGCGGCAGCGTCTGGGTGGGAACCGACAGCGGTGGACTGGCGCAGATCGTAGGCTCTTCGGCCACCCCCGATGCAGTACATTTCCGCGCCGCCTCACACGAGGAGGCGCTCTCCAGCCACACCATTTATGGCGTGGTGGCCGATGCCAAGGGCCATCTTTGGTTGAGCGGCAATGCCGGCCTGGTGCGCTTCGATCCGGAAACCGGCGCCGTCAAGACCTACCATCGCGAAGACGGCCTGCAGGGCGAGGAGTTCAATTTGGGCGCCTACGCCCGGCTCGCCAACGGCCGGCTGTGCTTCGGTGGACCCGGCGGATTCAATATCTTTGATCCGCAGCTCCTGACCGAGAACCGGCCCCCGCCGCACCTCGCGTTGACCCGGGTGGACATACTGGGCGTGCCGGCGCCGGGCAAGACGCCATACTGGCTGCTGCACACACTGGCGCTCGATCATCGCGCCAGCATCGTTTCCCTGGAATTCGGCGTGCTGGATTTCACCTCCCCCAAGCGTAACCACATCGCCTACCGGATGGCCGGGTTGACCGACAAGTGGATCGATCTGGGCACGGAAAATCGGATCACGCTCACCAATCTTGACGCCGGTGATCATCTGCTTGAGGTGCGCGCCTCGAACTCCGACTCGCTGTGGAGCGATACGCCGCTGCAGCTGAGCATCCACAAGGATCCGGCGCCGTGGCGCTCCCGCGCGGCCTATGCGGTCTACCTGCTGCTGGTTCTGGGCCTGATCGCCTATCGCCTGCACCTGCACCGTGCGAAGTTCCGGCGCGTGGTCCAGGACCGCGAACGCCTGGAGTCCGAAGTCGCACTGCGGACCCGTGAGCTGGTCGAGACCAACCGGCAGCTCGAGGAAGCCTCGCAGGCCAAGACCCACTTCATGGACCGCATGAGTCATGAGTTGCGCACGCCGATGAACGGCGTCGTCGGCATGACCGAGCTGCTGGCGCGCACCGAACTGTCCACCAAGCAGGCGCGCCTGACCCACACCATCCGCTCCTCGGCGCAGACGCTGCTGCAGATCGTCAATGACCTGCTGGATCTGTCAAAGATCCGCGCCGGCAAACTGCAGACCGAGAGTCTGCCCATCGATCTGCTGCAGGTGCTCGAGGAGTGCACCGGGCTGTTCGCCGGGGCCGCCGACTCCAAGGGCATCGAGCTCATCGTCTGTCCGCCGCAGCGGGCGCAGCCGGCAGTGCTCGGCGATAGCCTGCGCATTCGGCAGATTCTGATGAACCTCGTCGGTAATGCCGTCAAGTTCACCTCCCAGGGCCAGGTGGTGGTCAAGGCGGATGTGAACCCCGGGAATGCCGGCATGGCCACCCTGGAACTGTCCGTGACCGACACCGGTATCGGCATGGATACCGCCACCATTGCCAAGATATTCGAGCCCTTCACCCAGGCCGACGAATCCACCACCCGTCGCTTCGGCGGCAGCGGGCTGGGGCTGGCCATCTGCCACGAACTGGCCCAGATCATGGGCGGCAGTATCCGCGTTGAGAGCCACCTGCGGGTCGGCTCGCGCTTCATGCTGACGCTGCCGTTGAAAGTAGCCGAGCCAACCATGGCCTCGGCGTCGTTGCCGCCACACAGCGTACGCATACTGACGCGACATCCGGCCATGGCCGAGGCGCTGTCCCGACACGTACTGGCGTTGGGTCTGACCCTGTTCGAGCCGGACGGCAGCACCGGGGTGAACGAGGATCTGCGCATCGTCGATGCCAGCAACCAGCAGCGCTACCTCCGGGAGCGCGCCGCAACCGCCGGTCACCTGCCGCCGCTGGTACTGGTTGCGACAACCTCTGAAGTGGAGTCCGGCCGCTTCGACAATCTGGTCGCCGGGGATTGCATCGTGCCCAAGCCGGTGCAACGCGAAACGCTGAGTGAGGCGATCGCCGCCGCACTGGGACTGGCGCCGGCGCCGGTGATGACCGCCTCACTGCTCGCCGCGCCGGAAGCCATCGGCGGACATGTGCTGCTGGTCGAGGATGAGCCCGTCAATGCTGCGGTCGCGCAGGGCTACCTGGAGGCGCTGGGCTGCACCTGGGCATGGGTGAAGGACGGTCCGGAAGCCGTGGCGCGCACTGCAGCGGAGCGCTTCGACCTGATACTGATGGATCTGAGCATGCCGACCATGGACGGCTATGCGACCACGACGCTGATTCGGCAGCGCGAAGCCAAGAATGAACACGTACCCATCGTCGCCTTGAGTGCGCACGATGCCGGTGCCTATCGCGCACGCTGCCTGGAAGCCGGCATGGACGACATGTTGAGCAAGCCGTATACGCTGGAAGCGTGCGCGCAGCTGCTGCATCGTTGGCTGCGTCGCGACCCGCACACTGCCGCGCTGCGGGTGCTCGTGCAGGCACCGGAACTGGCCGCCGTGGATACCAAGGCGGTTGCCAGCCTGCGCAACCTGCGTGGCGGCGGCGGTGCGGAGCTTTATTCGAAGCTGGTTGCACTGTTCGAGACCGGATCTGCGGAAACCCTCGCCGCACTCGACATCGCCCTGACGGGCGCTGACCTGCCCGCGGCCGCCGCGCTGTGCCACAAACTCAAGGCCAGTGCCGCCAACGTCGGAGCATTGATCTTCTCCCGCGAGCTGGGACTGCTGGAAAAGGCCTGTGAAGCCGGAAGCATCAAGGAGACGCAGCACCTGCACGACCGCGTGCGTGGCGCTTACCCGGCGCTGCTGGCCGAACTGGGGCATCGGACCCTAAGGGCGACCGCATGACCATGAGCACACCGACACCGGCCGTCGCCATCGTCGCCGACGATGAAGACCTCGGCCGCCTGTTGCTCAGCGAGGCGGTGACGCAGCTCGGGCTCATCGTCAGCGCCCATGACAACGGCGCGGCGGCGCTCGAGACTGCCCTGAAGCAGAATCTCGCCATCGTTCTTCTGGACGTGGACATGCCCGGACTCGACGGCTACGCCGTGTGTCGGCGGCTGCGCGCCGAACCCCGCTTCGCCAATGTTCCCATCGTCATGGTGACCGGGCACGAGGATTCTGTGGCCGTCGATCTGGCATTCGAAGCCGGCGCGACGGATTTCATCGCCAAGCCCGTCAACTGGGCACTGCTGCCGCGGCGCCTGAGCTACATTCTGCGCAACGCCGCCGCGGCCGAACGCATCGAGCGCCTGGCGTACTTCGATCCCCTGACCGGGTTGCCGAACCGGCAGCGCTGCATGGAGACCGCCGAACGCCTGTTCAAGGCAGCGGCCACCAACGGCGAAGAAGTGGCCATCCTGTATCTGGATCTGAACAGCTTCAAACGCATCAACGATACCTTCGGCCACGCCGTGGGCGATGCGGTGCTGCGCGTGGTGGCCGAGCGCCTGCAGCGTACCCTCGAACAGTTTGATGCCAAGCACCTGCATGTCTCGGTGGCACGCTTCGGCGGCGACGAATTCGTGATCCTGCTGCGGCATGGGGCGGCGCTGGCGCTGGCCACGAACGTCGCACAGGCCTGTTGCACGGCCTTCAAGGAACCTATCGCCTACCGTGGCCTGGAGTTCTACTCGGCTCCCAGCATCGGAATCGCCGTTTACCCGACGGACGGCGCTGACGTGCAGACGGTCCTCAAGCACGCCGATACCGCCATGTACCAGGTGAAGAGCGGCGCCGTCACGGCGGTCGCCGCCTATGCACCGGCCATGAGCAGCCGACTGCGCGACTGGCTGGATCTAGAGACGCGGCTGCGGCGCGCCCTGCAGGAGGACCTGCTGACCCTGCATTACCAGCCCAAATTCCGCCTCAGCGACCAGCGTCTGTGCGGAGTCGAAGCGCTGCTGCGCTGGTGTGACTCGGATCATGGCGACATCTCGCCCAACCGCTTCATCGAAATCGCCGAAGACAGCGGCCTGATCATCGACCTGGGCGCATGGGTGACACGCAACGCCTGCCGGCAGTTGCGCCAGTGGCTGGATCGGGGCATGGCAGTGCCCATTGCCATCAACGTGTCCGGTAAGGAACTGTTGCACGGGGATCCGGTGCGGGTCATCCAAAGTGAGGCGGCAGCGGCGGGAATTCCGGCGTCGCTGATCGAGGTGGAGATTACCGAGTCACTTCTGGTCAAGGATTCCGTGGCGGTGCGCAACGCGCTCGAAGGGCTGCGCCAGCTGGGCTGCCGTATCGCCCTGGATGATTTTGGAACCGGCTACTCCTCGCTCGCCTATATCACGCGCTTTCCGCCCGACCGCATCAAAATCGACAAGGCGTTCGTCAGCAACGTCGATCGTTCACCCGGGGATGCCGCGGTGGCCAGTGCCATCCTCTCTCTTGGCAGGAACCTCGGCGTCACCGTCACGGCTGAGGGCATTGAGCGCAATGCCCAGCTGGAGTGGCTGCGCTCACGCGGCTGCGATGAGGTGCAGGGTTTCCTGCTGTCCAGGCCACTGTCCGTGCAGGACCTGGAGCAGCGCTACCTGCAGGCGTCAGAAGGGACCGATGGGCAACAGTCGCCGCATCGGTCCTTGAGCTGAGGATCGCTGCCGGTGATCCGTGCTACTGGTTGTTGACCAGCAGCCCTGAGGTATCGACCGTCTTGACCCCTGGAACACGCAACGCCGCCTGCTTGGCCTGATCCACGGCATCCTGGCTGGGTACCGACCCCGTCAGCGCAACGGTGCCGTCCGTGGTCGTCACGTTCACGGTGCTGTTCGGCGTGGCCGACGCAATCTGCGACTTCACATCAGCCGAGATCCTGCTGTCTGAAGCACCGGCGTCGGGTGCCACAGCGGCTGTATCCGCGGCGGGTGCCGCAGGCGCGGGTGCTGCCGCTGGTGCAGTCGCTGCAGTCGGCGCAGTCGGCGCAGTCGGCGCCGTCGCCGCAGCCGTAGCCGAGTTGGTCACGCTGTCGTCCGTGTGCGTCGGCGTGCGGTGATGTTTCGGCTTCGGTGTTTTATCGCTATTGCCGGAGGTCGAATTGTCCGACGGCGAAGTCGTGGCGGTGTCGTTCTGCGCCACGCTCGGCGCCGGCGCCGGTGCCGGTGCAGTCACTGCCGGAGCGGGGACCGGAGTCGGTGCGGAGGCAGCCGCATCGGCAGGAGTGGGGTTCGCTGCCACGGGTGGCGGCGGCGGCGCGGCGGGAGTCGGCTGCGCCTGAGCGACCTGTGTTTGATGGCCTTCGCGCACCGCATATGCGTATGCCAACGTGCCGAAGACCGCGACGAGGGCAACCCCGATCACAAATCTGCTGATAGTTGTTGAGTTCATAGTGAGCACTCATTTGTAACTGACACAAACGTTGTACGTCGCGCACTTCGCAACACCTGTCAGACGAGCTGTAAATTGCGCTTCCTTTCGCCCTACATGATTTCCCCACCCGATATCTATCAGCTTGATCCTGCGGTCATTTTGTCTTGCGTGACGGACGATGCCTACAACTCATGCGACCGCCTTCCCAACCGTGCTGCCCGCATTGAGCGGAACACCCGGCCGTCATCACCGAGCCCTCACAATCCCCAAGCTGACTTCGTACTAAGTTAGCTGTCGGGGGTGTCCCCGCAGGAGACTAGGAATGCAAGAAGAACGACCGGCCCTGCGCCCGACGGTGATTGCCGCACTGCGTCAGCGATTACGTGGAGTCGTGCTGGAGCCCCACGATCCCGGCTTTGCGCCTGCCAGGCGGGTCTGGAACGCGGCGATCAGCCGGCGCCCGGGGGCCATCATCGTCTGTGCCGACGCCGAGGACATTGCGCTCGCAGTACGCATCGCTGCGGATCATCACCTGGCGGCGACGATACGGGGAGGCGGGCACAATGTGGCCGGGCGCGCAGTGGCCGACGGCATTCTGATGCTGGACCTCTCGCGGATGCGTCACGTGGAGGTAAATGCCGACCGGCGCGTGGCCTCGGTTCAGGGCGGCGCCCTGTGGCATGACGTCGATGTGGCCACGGCAAGACATGGACTGGCGACCACCGGCGGCCTGGTTTCCAGTACCGGTGTCGGCGGCCTGACGCTGGGCGGCGGCGCCGGGTGGCTGATGCGCCGCTATGGTTTGGCCTGCGACAATGTGCTGGCGGCCACTGTCGTGCTGGCTGACGGACGCTGTGTGCGCGCGAGCCCCGATGAGCATGCGGAACTGTACTGGGGTCTGCGCGGCGGCGCGGGTGGCCTGGGTGTCGTCACCAGTTTCGAATTTCAGCTGTATCAGTTGCGGCAGGTACTCGCCGGTGTGGTGGTGCGACCGGCGACCGAAGCGCGTGAAGCGCTGGGGATTTTCCGCGACTTCGCGACAACGGCACCCGATGAGTTCTGCGGCATGATGGTCCTGGCGAATGCGCCGCCGCTGCCCTTCCTGGATCCGGCCTTGCATGGCCACCCGGCGGTGATATCCGCGCTGTGCTGGTGCGGAGATCCGGCCGCCGGCGAGCGCGTGCTCGCGCCGCTGCGTCAGTTCGGTTCGCCGCTGGCCGATCACATAGGAGCCATGCCCTACGTTCAGTGGCAGCACATGCATGACGCCAACGCACCGCCGGGCCGTTGCCAGTACTGGAAAACGGCAAGCTTCGCGACGCTGGCCGATGCCACGCTCGACCATCTCAGTGCCGCACTCTACGATCTGCCCAGCCTGCAAAGCGAGCTGCACGTGCAGCACCTGGGCGGCGCCGTGGGCCGCGTTGCGGCCGCCGACACCGGCTTTTCCAATCGCAGTGCACAGTTCTTCGTCAACCTGGTTGGGATCACGCCCTGGCCCGAAGACTTTGGGCAGGTACGGGAACGGGTCCGCAAGCTCCACGGACAGCTGGCCCCGCACGCCCTGCGGACTGTGATGCCAAACTTCAGCAATCAGGATGACGACGTGGCCGCGTTCTCCGATACGATGCACGCCGAGCCCTTGGCGGCGCTGCGCCGCCGCTACGATCCGGCCGGAATGTTCGCTACCCGTTGATGCAGTCGCCGCCGCTGACGTCGACAAACTCCTGCAACAGGGCGCGCGCCTGGCTTGCGGCGTCCTCGTCACGCATCTGGCGCCCGGCGCTCACGCACTTCTCGTACTCGGCGGGCCTCAGGTTGGTGCGCAGCACCGCCTGCGCCGCCAGATTATGCCGCCGCCAGAAATTGAACAGCGGCACCAACGTCCGTTCGCGAATGTTGCGCGCGACGCCCAGCAGGCGCGCGCCCTCCTCAAACCGGCCAAACTTCGCGCAAAGATAGCCGCAGCCTTCAATGGACCCGGCGATGCCGCGCATGTTCGTCACGTTCGCTATTCGCCGCATGGCGTCAAGCCATGCCGCCGCCGCCGGCCGATCATTTCCCTGGCTGAAGTGCGCCAGTGCGACATACATGTTGATGAAATGCTGCTGATGAAGATCGCTGCCGAGATCCCTAACGGCGGTCAGCGCCTCGATGGCGGCGGCATCGTTGCCGGTAGCAAGGCAGGTCCAGCCACGGGCCAGACCCGCAAGGCCGAGCAGCAACGGATCATCGAGCTGCCGGGCGATGCGCTCGGTAACCGCCAGCCGCGCGCCGGCCTCCTGCGCCCGGTCGATATTGCTCAGCCACATCGCGTGGTACCCGCTGGCGTAACCCTCCGTCCAGGCATCCTGGTGCAGGCGGGCGATTCGGGCGGCCTCATCGAGTGCCCGATCGGGTGGATGTTGTGGCGGGCCAGTGGACAGTTCTTCTGAAGCATGGAAGTGGAAAGCGGCCACGCCCATACACAGCAGAGTCCGGCCCCGCTCGGGGCTCTCCTGGCCCTCCGTCCCCGCCAGTGCCCGTCGACACCATTGCAGGACAGCCGAGTAGGTACCGCGGGCTTTGGCGTAGAGGGTCAGATCACCGATGATTTGCAGTGCGAAGGAGCGGTTGCCCTCGATCAGCAACGCATACGCCACCGCCGCCTGGATGTTTCCATCCTCACGGGTCAGGGCTTCAATGATGCCCCGCCCACGGCCAGCCGCCATCTCAAGGTGCGCCTTGCGGCATTGCCCTACCACGTGTGCCAGGTGCGCCGCGCGCGCCCGCTGCTCTTCGCCCGCCCGCTGCAGGTGACCCAGCGCATATTCACGAACCGACTCCAGCAGGCGGTAACGTGGCGGTGTCAGGCCCGGAATCGCCGACACCAGTGACTTCCTGACCAGGCCGGTCAGCAGATCAACGACGAATTCCGGGTCGCTTCCCAGGGGTGCGGCGAGATCCATGGCCGCTTCGACGGTCCAGCCCTGGACGAAAATGCTGAACCAGGTGAGCAGGCGCTGTTCCTCCGCCGCGAGCAGCGAGAAACTCCAGTCAAGCAGTGCGAGCAGATTACGATGGCGGCTGTCGCGCCCCGCCGCATCGCTGTTGAGGAACCTGAAACGGTGCTCGAGCCGTTCCAGGACCTGGTCCGGTGACAGCAGCGCAAAACGGGTCGCGGCCAACTCGAGTGCGAGCGGCATGCCATCGAGGCGGATGCAGATTTCGACCAAGGTCCGGGCATTGGCCGGGGTCAGTTTGAAAAGCGGCTGGGCGAGGCGCACTCGGCTGATCAGCATCTGCATGGCCGCTGCCGCGGTAACGTCTTCCAGGGAATGCCCGAAATTGGGCTCGACCGCGGGCAACTCCAGCGGCGGCATTTGCATCAACTGCTCCGCCACGAAGCCCAAGGGAGCCTGCGACGTGGCCAGGACTTTGATGCCCTCGGTGCCGCGCAGCAATTCAAATACCCAGATACCGACCCCGGTGGCGATCCGATCGCAGTTGTCGAGCACCAGAAGGGTGCGACGACCTTGCAGCAAGGCCGTAACTTTGCGCTGCAGGTCCTCGATGCCGTCGGAGGCGATGGCCAGCGCCGCAGCCAGGCCGCGCAACGATTGCTCGGCGCTCACGAGAGGGGCCAGGTCGAAGAACCAGACACCATCTGGGTAGTCGCCGGCGGCAAGCCGCGCATATTCCAGCGCGCATTGCGTCTTGCCAATACCGCCGGCACCGAGAACGGTAATGGCGCGGTGCGTCACAAACAGTTCCGCCAGTGTTTCAAGCTCACGGGAGCGACCAATGAGGCTGTCGAATCGAGCCGGCAGGCGCGCGCTGGGTGGCGGCGCGAAGCGCACCGGCGCCGCCGTAACGCCGGCCTCTTCCTTTTCAAACGGCCCGATGTAGCGGTAACCGGACCCATACACGGTCTGGATGAAACGCGGCACGTCGGGATCATCGCCGAAAGCCCGACGCGCCAGGGCGATCAGCCGATTGAGGGTCGAGGGCGTGACATAACGATGCCCCCAAATGGCGTCGAGCAGCTCATTACGGCCCAGCAGGGTGCCGGGCTGAGCGAGCAACTGCAGGATGACGGCAAAAACCTTGGGCTCGAGATCGATTTCGGTACTGCCACGCGCAAAGCGCCGATTCGCCGGATCGACGCTGAATTCACCGCAGCGATAGCTGACCGAGTAGCCCTGGACCAAACGTGCTCTCCTACCGGTTGTTACTTTAGCCGTAGGACCGAAGCAGGGCCAATCCTCACAAAGCCCTCATTGGTCGCATGAGTCGGCGCGTTGCAGCTGAACTAGAGTGTCGGCTTGGACTCGGGGTAACTCTCTGCAACGCAATAAAACTACTGAGGTAAGACTCCATGAAGACAACTCTCATCGGAATGGCATTCGTCGCGACCGCAACGCTCTTCGGAGTGTCTGCGCAGGCCAACTGCTCCTCTGCGGTTGGCGGGAGCGACAAACAGCTCTCACTTCCCGCGCATCACGTGAGCTTCGGCCAACACGAGGGCATAGTGGGAACCTGGCTGGTGAATTACGGCCCTGTTGGCGAAGCCTTCATTCAATGGCACAGCGATGGCACTGAGTGGGAAAACATCAATCACCCCGGCGTAGGCGGAAACATCTGCATGGGTTCCTGGATAGCGACAGGCCCGTGGACTGTTTCGCGCAACCACTTCGGTTGGATCTTTGATTCGACGACGGGATTGGTTGCCGGATATTTCAATGAGACCGAGACAGACACGCTGGCGAAGGATGGAAACTCATATTCCGGAACCAACGTTACGATTTTTTATGATTTGGACCACAACGTAGTGCCAGCCCCGGGGGCACCGTCGCCGGCACCCGTGGGTGGATACCCTGGTACTTCGTCGGCGGTTCGAATCTCACCCTAGCATCTGCTGATCGGCAGATCTGAGGCTCCCGTCGTCCCCGACCCCCGGACGGCGGGAGCCTGGTCCGGTCAGCGCAGCGCCAGGGTGTCCCGTCGCCAGGTAACATCCTGCCAGCGTCCGAAGTCGCGCAGCAGCTCCGGGTTGCTGGCTTGCCGCACGGTCACGAGATCATCGAGCCGCAGTTCCTCGAAGCTGCGCCGGAAATGCCCGTGCTCCTTCACTTCCAGCGCAATCAGCAGCCGTCTCGTGGCCGGAACGTAGCCGGCGTAGTCGATGTAGCCCAATTCAGGGTCATTGCTGCCCGGCGGCAATACATCAGCAACCCAGGCTCCGCCACGCCTGTGGAAGATCCACAGCTCACGCCAGCTCTCGAGCGGTTGCACCGCCAGCACCACCGCCTCCCCCGGCGCGACCACCTGCGCCGAGGCCAGCCAGGCGATACCGTAGGTGCAGCGCTGGACCAGGGGCGTGGGACCGGATTGCAGTGCATGCAAGGTTATGCAGGTTTCCCCTGGATCACCGGCAGCCACCGCCAGGGTGAACCCCGCGAGTTTTGCGGCCGGCATGGCCGGCGCCCAGCGACTGGCGCCGACCCGCACGGCGGCGTCGGCATAGTCGGAGCGGCGATCCTCTCCGAGGTCGTTGACCCGCACGCTCAGCAGCTCAGTCATTGCGCGCTGACCCGCCGCGAGGGGAGCGAGGCCCTCCCGAGCCTCTTCAAAGGCCAAGGACGCCCACACCGCGGCGCGGCGGGCATGCAGCCGACCGCGCGTCAGGGGCGTCAAGTCGCGTTCCGCAATCCCCTCCAGAACAGCACTGCGTTCACGATCCAGAGTGGTGCGGGCCACGGCGCCGAGCCCGGGATCGATGCAGTCGGGTCGCGTGAGGCTCAAGGCGGCCAGCGCGCGCTCCTCGGCCGAGGCCTGCGGCAGTTGTAAAACGCGCTGAAACAGTTCGCCGTCGTAACACACCTGCATGTGGCCATTGCGCTCGAAGCTGCGCATGTGGATGCCGAACTGGGCGACGACATCCAGGTGCGCGCCGATATCGACCCCCGGACTTAAGCTGCCCGAGGCGACATCGGCCAGCCGTTCGGCCATGCGTGCGATGGCTTCGAGCGGTTCCGCCGTGAGCGCCTGCGAAGGCACGGCCTTGACATAGGCAGCGCCGTAGCTGATTCCCAGCGCTTCTGAGCCGCGGCTCTCGCGCAGGAACCTCAATACTGCAAGCAGCTCGGGTGCATCGCTGGCAGTGAGCCCCAGAGGGCGTACCGCCTCGCTGCGCAGATAGCCGCCACGCTCGCGCCGGTAGTTGTACACCTGCAGATAACCGGCGCGTTCGCCGCGGATTTCAAGCACGTCTCCCTGCCACAGCGTCGTCAGCTCAGTGGCTCCCGACTGCGCCGCGGAGCGCAGCGGGGTATGGTCCTGGACCACGATGGCCAGCGCAGCCGCCAGCGCGAGGATCACGGCTTGGCCTCGGGGGCATCGCCGAGGAGGTTCGAGCCGATGAAGTGACCGGCGGCAGGTGTCGGCGCGATGATGACCTGTACTTTGTCCGAGAGCTTGTCGGCGAGAGTCTTCTGGATCAGGAGGGGGTACTGGGTAATCAAGGCGCCCTCGCGCTGCATCTGACCGGCGTTCGCCTTGCCGACGAGGTCGAGCCGATAGGCCTCGGCGTCGGCGAGCTTCTGCCTGGAATCAGCTTCGCCCCGGGCTTCGATGCGCCGCGCCTCGGCGGCGCCTTCCGCGATCCTGATGCGGGCCACCTTGTCGGCCTCGGCCTCCAGCTGCCGCTGCTCGATCTGCTTCTGTTTGAACGGCAGAATGTGTTGCATGGTCTCCTCCTGCGCCTTGGCGGCGATGACCTGTTCCTGACCGGCGGCCTCGGCGGCGGCCTGGCGGCGCAGTTTGTCGGACTCTGATTCGAGCTGAGTCTCCTTGACCTGCGCCTCCTTCAGCTGCAGGGTGTAGCGCACCTTTTCGGTCTCCAGTTCCTCCGCCAGCAGCTTCTCCATGCCGGCCCGATAGTCCGGCGGCAGATCCACCTGGCCCATGCTGACACTGCGCAGCACCAGGCCCATGGCCGCAAGCCGCGGCTTCAGTTGCGCGGCGAGCTCGCGCTGGATGTCGGCGCGCCTGCCCGTAAAGATCTCCCGTACCGTGTGCCGGGCGAAGAGCGGATAGGCAATGTCCTGGACGGCGGGCCGCACCAGGTCCGCGCTGAGATCATCCGGATAGTTTTTGGACATCTGTGCAATGCGGCCACGGTCGATAGCCCAGCGCACGGTGAGGTCAACGCCAATCGACAGGCCTTCGGTGGACTGGAAGGGGGCCGAACCGGTGGCACTTGCGCCTTCGGCGAGGCGGTACACCTGGTCGCGGGTCGAAAAGCGGCGTACCTGGTGGATCTTCGGTAGCACCAACACGGTACCGTCCGAGAACGACTTCACCGAGCCGTCGAGCTGGTTCACACGCACCAGTACCTCGCCGCCGTTGGCGGTGGCGAAGGGCGGATGCTCGTAAAGACCGTAGCCACAGGCCGCGAGCGCCCCGAGCGCCGCGAGTCGCCAGCGATACCGTACCACCGCGACGCCGAGCGCACGCGCGGCGGCGGCCAATGCGCCGGCCAGCCGGCCAGTGGGTTCCACCACCACCCGTCGCAGAATTTCCAGGACCTCGTCCACCCGCCCAGACATTTTCCCAACTCCCGTGCGGCTGTTGTGCCGCAAAGTGGGAGTCTGGCGGGAAGTTGTGGCGCGGCCATGCCGCAATAGTGGCGCTATATGGCGCCGGGCGGTGATTCCAGTGACTTCAGGAAATACAGTCGCTGCAGCACGAAGTCCGGATCGCTGCTGAGGCGGCGCAGGCCCACGAGTGCCTCATCGAGATGTGGTCCGCCGCCATTGGCGTGATAGATCAGCTTCTTGTTGGCAATCGACTGTGGCGAGATGCGATTGAGGAAAATATCCCGTCGCGACTGCGAATAGCGGTCCAGGATCGCAGGATCCGCGCCGCACAGGACTGCCGACAGTGCCGGATACAGGGCGAAGCAGTCGAACAGCCCGGACGTGAGTCCCAGTCCGCCCGTGGGGTTCGTGACATGGGCTGCATCACCCACCAGCACCACTCTTCCCACGCGATAGCGTGCCGCCGAGCGCTGATGCATGCGATAGGGCGTCACGCGCTCGATGCTGTAGTTGGCCCCGGGCAGGATTGCGTCATAGACACGCGGCAGCCGCTCCCGCACCGAGTCCTCGGGAAGGCCGGCATCCTCCATATAGGTGCAGCGCCACAGTCCCCGGTTATCCAGTTTCGCGATGACGGCGCCGTAGGCCTCGTCAATGAGAAACGTCGCCCGCGCGTAATGGTATTGTTCAAAGTCAAAGTAAAGATTGGTCGCCACGAAGCGTTCCGGCCAAGTCATGCCTTCGAAGTCCAGACCAAGCTGCCGTCGCACCGTGCTGCCGGCGCCATCGGCTCCAATCACCCAGCGCGCGCGCATCTCCTGCGCGCCCTCGGGCGTCATGACCTGAAGGGTGACACCGTCATCATCCTGTACCAGCTGGATCAGCCGCGTATTGAAGCGAACACTGGCCTGCGGATGTTGTTCGAGCCGTCGCAGGGCGATTTCGGCCAGGCGATGCTGGCCGAGGTGGATGTTGTAAGGGTAGGGCGTGCGGCCATTGAGAACATCCAGACTGAAGTCGATGCGCTCACGAGTCTTGTGCACCAGGTAGGTGTAGTCCTGCTTGGTAAAGCCGGTGTTCTCGACCTCCTCGCGAATCCCCAGTCTTTCCAGCCCCTCGACCACGCTCCAGTGGTAAACGGCCGCCCGCGGCGAGTCGACGATGCGGGGTTCGGCCTCGATCACCGACACCCGGGCCCCGGCCTGGGCCAGGCCGAGCGCGCAGATGAAGCCGGTGGGGCCACCCCCGACAATGATGACGTCTTCCACCGGTGTAGTATGCGTCATGGGCGAGAAAGATGAACCGCGCGACTACAGCTCGCCGGTGTGCTACGCGGCCGAACTGGAAAGCGCGCCTTCGGCCTGGAGCGAGATCAAGGCCTGGCGCAAGGCGCAACGGACCGCGATCATCGGTCAGCGCATGGCGCGTGCCCCGCAGGATCGCAAGCGCCTCAGTGAGCCGGTGATCGAATACCTGGAGACCGCCATCGACGTGACCCGCTATCCGGTGCTGGGGGTCTACTGGCCGATCCGTGGCGAGATCGACCTGCGGGAGTTTGCGCGCCGGCACGTCGATGCCGGGGGCGTGGTCGGACTGCCCGTGGTGGTGCAGGATGCGGCGCCGGTGGAGTTCTGGCGCTGGCAAGCCGGCATGGCGCTGAAGCGCGGACACTGGAATATTCCAGTGCCGCCGGAGCGTGACGTGGTGCAACCGAATGTACTCATCGTCCCGCTGGTCGGATTCGATGCCGGGCGTTATCGCCTAGGGTATGGCGGAGGCTTCTACGATCGCACCCTGGCGGCCGCAAAGCCGCGCCCGTACACCATCGGTATCGCCTTCGCGGATGCCGAGCTCGACACCATTTATCCGCAGCCGCACGACATTCCGATGGACGTTATCGTGACCGAGCGCTTCGTCCGCAGCCGCGATCAAGCCTAGCGGTCTCCCGAGCGCCACCGCGGAGGTTCGCCCTTCCAATAGCAGATCGCCAACAGCAGTCCCAACATCGCCAAGACAAAGACGAGGTGGGGCACCGGCAGGTGGCGTGGTCCCAGCGTGGCAAGGCCGCCAAAAAAGGCGCCGAACCACCCCCCGTAGACCGCCCAGCCTTCCCACGTCAGTGGCAATCCCCAACCCCATCCGTAGCGCTTGGCGGCAAACCAGTACCTGGGCACTTTATTCATGGGGCGATGCCTTCACGGCAGGGAAGAGGGAGGATCGGTCGCTCTTGGCGGAAGTGGACCGCCGGCATAGCTGGGAATCACGGTGCGAATGTTCTTCTGGGAAAAGCCGATGCCGTCTGCAAACTTCCACGACACTCCCTGATCCTCCGAGACGCCGATGAAATAGGCGGTCTGGGAGTAGCGCTGTCCTTGGAGGATCATTGTTTCCTGGTAGGGGATGAAGATGTACTGCTTGCGGTCACCGGGAAATGGCCAGCCCGCTGCCCCAAGCTCAAACCGCTCGATCTTGCCCTGCGCAACCCTGATATTTTCAAATGACACATTGAGCTGGGCGCGCAGCTCACCCAGTTCAAAACCCTGTGCCAGAAGCGGCTTCGTATACATCCACTTCATGGTGCACTCTGTGTCCAGCGCCTTCATGCAGTCAACCAGCGATTGCGCATCGTGCAGCGCGCTGGCAATGCTGTCGGCAGCCAGCGCCACGGGTGCGATGCCAAGCAGCGCAACGGCAGACAGAAACCTGCAGCGAATCATGCTAGCCCGTTCCCTCGATCACCGTGCCATCCGGCGTGCGAAACTCATTCGGATGCTCATCATTGATCGGGTGTTTGGCCGCCAGGACCTCATCGACCTCAATGCCCCAGCCAGGCTTCTCGTTGATCCAGGCATAGCCGTCCTTGATCTGCACCCGGCCCTGGAAAATATCCTGCACGATGGGCGGGTAGTCAAAGTGCTCGTGAATGCCGAAGTTCTCGTGGGTAAGGTCCAGGGTCAGGTTGGTCATGTGACCCACCGGTGAATTCGGCGCGCCATGCCAGGCGAACCGCACTTCGAAGTTCTCGGCGAAGTTTGCGATCTTGCGGGCCGCGGTGAAGCCGCCGACATGCGACACATGGTGACGCAGGTAATCAATCTGCCGCGCCTGAACCAGCGGCTGCCACTCGTGCGGATTGTTCCACAGCTCACCGATGGCCATGGGAGTGGCACATTGCTGGCGCACCAGCGCGTAGTGGCCGGCCTCCTCGGGCGAGAACAGATCCTCGCAGAAGAACAGGCGGAACTGCTCCAGATCCTTGGCGAACTGCAGGCCACGGATAGGATCGAGGATCGAATGGGCATCCAGGCCCAGCCCGATGTTCGCCGGCATTTCCTTCCTGAAGGCCGTGAAGGCGTCCAGGATCTTGCGGATCTCCTTGTCACGATCAAAGGCAATGGCGCCGTCGTCAAACTTGGGCTGCCCGTACAGGGTGTTGACCGCGCCATCGCGACCGAACATGGCCACCAGCAGGAACCGGGCGCCGGTTTGGGTCGCCTTCTGCGCATTTTCGATGAGCTGCCGGTTGGGATCCTGGGCGCCCATGTTCACATGCAGGTAGATATCGGCGGCCTCGCGACACTTTCCACCCACCATCTGGTACACCGGCATGCCGGCCTGGCGACCCTTGATGTCCCACAGAGCATCGCAGACACCGCCGATGGCGCAGTTCAGCACCGAGTCGTTCTTGTAGTAGGAGCTCATGTAGCAGATCTGCCAGATCTGCTCGATGCGATCGACGGTGCGGCCGACCACGATGGGTTTCAGATACTGCTCGACGGCTGCTGCAACCAGCTTGGCGCGACCCCCGGGGAAGGTATTGGTGGCGCAGCCGTAGCCATACAGGCCCGCCTGGTCGGTCTCGACCTTCACCACGGTGGAGTCATTGACGCCACCGCCGCCTATCTGGATGACGCGTATGTCCCGGACACGCGGCGCCGGCATGCCGCGGGTGGCACGATCCACCGCCCCCTGGGCCTGCTGTTCCTTGGCAGAGGGTTCGGCCTTAGCCGTCTGCATCAGGCCGGCCAGTGCGGCGCCGCCACCCAGCATGGCCATTTTCAGCAGCGCGCGCCGGCCCGGCGTGTTCTTGCTCTTGTTCATGAGTGTTCCCAAGCCATTATTTGGCGGTCGGATCCCGCTTCACGTCGCGGTCCATGAACTCCAGCCAGAACCCTTGAGGATCCGGTACGAACATGGATCGGACCGTGGGACTGATGAAGGTTGCGTCATTGGCCCGGCTCAGCGTGTGGGCCTTCATGGCATGGACCCGCGCGACGATGGTGTCCGTGTCTTTGACCATGAACAGGAAATGGGCGGTGCCGGGGTCCTGGATGAAGCCCCGCTTGAACTGGTGGTTGTGGTTCTGGTACTCGATGAGTTCCAGTACCACCGGCGAGCCGGGAACCATGGCCTGCGCGACACGAAACTGGCCGGGCGTGTTGGTGAGCCTGGCATCCGCCGGGCCGCCCATCAGCGGACTCACCCAGAACTTGAGCTCCGGCCCCGCAAGATCCTGGTAGAACTTGCACGAGGCCTCAAGATTGTCGACCACGACCACGGCGCGCGCGCCCAGAACCTTCGCGTCAGCCGGCGCCGTGCTCGCTGGCGCCGGGGTCACTTGCATCAGCTCCACTGGATAACCATCCGTATCCTTCAACATCACCGCGCGGATGCTGCCGGAGATGCCCGGCCAGCCGGACAGCTCCACCGGCGCACCGCCCTCGGTGATGATCGGCGCCCACTCGCCCTTCAGCAGCCCCAGTGTCTTGTCGAGATCGCGTACGGTGACCTTCAGGTACGAAGCGCCCGGATCGTTCAGCGCGGGATGGTAGGGCGCGGACTTCACGCCCTTGATCTCGATGGCTTCGATGGTCATTTCCGGGGCGCCAGCCGTTGCCGCCGTGCCGGGAATCGGCAGCAGCGCCACGCGGCTGGAGGACTTATAAACATCATCATCTTCGCCCAGCTCGGCGAACACCTGCAGGCCCTTGGCGATGAAGAACGGCCGTGGCGCGGTGCGGGCGCCGACCAGCTCAAAGCCGATCAGATCCGAGTAGAAATGGATCAGGGGTTGAGTGTCCCCGATCTCGCGACCCAGGTGTCCGGCGCGCAGCAAATCGCCGGCCGGAACCATCGCCGTGGGTGGTGCGTCCAGCGTCGCGCAGGCGGCCTGCGCGCAGGTCGCCGACAGTCCCAATGCCAGACTCATGGCCACACAGCCCGTGACGGCATACTTTTTATATTGCGACATGTCCCCCTCCTGAAATTCCCAAAACTACCGCACGCCGAAGGCCAGCAACACGTTGCCCGGCGCCTCCGCGACCACACCGTATCCGGAACCGACAAACACCATACCGGCGGCGACCGTCGCGCCGGCGGACTCAATGGAGCCACCGTGGGCCGGCACGCCATTCACCGTCTGAAAGGACGTTGCCGTCTGATATTTCCACAGCGTGTGCCCATCATCGGTGGACAGTGCCCACACACTGCCATCAGACCCGCAGGCAAACAGTACGCCGGGTATGGCCGTGACCGCGGCGCTATAGCCCACCTTCGGATCCGTCCCGGTATCCAGCGGTGCGCACCATTTCTGCTGACCATCGGCGAGCGCCACGGCGCCGATGCCATCGGTGGTGCAGCCTACATAGGCGTAGTGCTCATCGAGTGCGCCGCCCCAGATGGGTCCGCGAAAGCGTGCGCGGGGTAAACCGGATTTCGCATGATCATCGCGCCAGGCCACCGCGCCCCGCTTACCGACATCCAGTGCCATGACATCCCCGGGCTTCATGGAGAACACGACCAGCGTTCGGCCATCCTTCATCCGGGTGAGCATCGGTGACATGGGCACGTCCCAGTCGGGACCCACTTGCGGCGGACAGTTTTCGGTCTTACCCGCTCCCGCGCAG
Source organism: Steroidobacteraceae bacterium (assembly GCA_049792815.1). Lineage (GTDB taxonomy): Bacteria > Pseudomonadota > Gammaproteobacteria > Steroidobacterales > Steroidobacteraceae > DAIDKA01. The sequence continues at coordinate 54,279 of JBARBG010000140.1, forward strand.
CCGACGATGAACGAATCGCCCGCATAGATCTGATGGCTCCACAGCCGCTTGCCCGTGGCAAGGTCCAGCGCCAGGATCGCATCCGTGGTCGCAGGCGCAGGATAGGTCGAGGCATCGCCGGTGCCGAAGTACACCGCATGACGCACGGGATCGATGGTCGGCGTGTTCCACACCGGGTTGCCGGCCGGCGCCCACTGTTGCACCCCCTGTGAGTTCTTGTGGGTGGGTTGCGGTCGCTGGGCGATGGTGTAGGTTTTCCAGATCCTTCTGCCCGTGTTGGCATCGAGCGCACTGACACTGCCCACGGCCGTGCAGCAGGGGTAGTCAAGGACCCGAGCCTGGAACCCCTCCCACGCCGAGATGGGAACATACAGGCGCCCCTGGTACAGGGCCGGGGCCGCGGTCACACGCGTGGCAAAGTGCTTTTCGACATGCGTCTTCCAGATACCCGCGCCGGTATGGGCATCGATGGCATAGGCATTGGCCTTCAGGTCGCCGAAATAGACCGCCAGGCGAGTGTTGCCGGCCAGGCTGATCGGACCCACTGTCATGGCATTGCGGACGCCGGCCTGCGCGCGGTACGACCAGTAGACGCAGCCCGTGGCGGCGTCCAGCGAGTACACATAGCCGATGTCCGAGCCCACGAAGACGCGACCCGCGACCACCGTGGGCTGCCCGAAGGCGGAAGTGCCGCCGGGAAAACCAAACGCCCATTTCAGCTTGAGGTTGGGGACGCTCGCCGCCGTCAGGCCGGCGGCTGCTGCGGATTGGAAGCGATTGTTCGCGGTGCCATTGCCCCAACCGTTCCAATCCTGGTGCAGGTCATGCAACGGCGGATTGTCGCTGCAGCGGTTTTGCATGGCGGAGACATCACCGGCTTTCTCCGAGCCCAGGAATTGCCCGGCCAGGGATTCGGCGACCCGCCTGCGGTCCGTGTCATTGAGGGTATCGCCTACAGCCTTCATCATCCCGGTGGTCAACGCGGTATAAATGCGCTCGGGCGACATGGTGCGCAAGGTCGCCGGGCTCGGTGCGCGCTCATAGGCCTTATTGCCATGGCAGGAGACGCAGTGCTGCTGGAATACCGCGAAGCCCAGCTCAGTGCCGCGACGCTCCGGCGCGCTGCTATCCGCTGCCGCCGCCGCCTGTGCGATGAGGGCGCACACCAGCACTCTGCCCGCGCCTCGATGAAACACGCGTCTTTCCCCTGAAGCGATGTCCGCAAATCCGGCCCAGCGCAATAGTACGGCAGTTGAGTGGTCAAAGGATCGTTGCGTTTTTTGTGGGGTTGATGCTTGAATGGCCGCCAAAATAAGGGGGATCCAATGAAAGTACGGCAACCGCGGTTCCGGCAGCTGTCGGTAGGGCTCAGCCTGTTTGCTGCACTGCTGTTCGTGTCCCCATCCCGGGCGCAGCGTCCTCCCCGGGTCGACCCGGCGCCCCTGGCGAGCTTCACGCCCGACCAGGCGGCCCAGGGTAAGACTGCCTATGCCGCACAATGCGGCAGCTGTCACGGCAAGAACTTGAGCGGCAGCGAGTTCGCGACACCCCTCAATGGCACCGCTTTCAGTCTCAACTGGGGCGCAAAGTCCGCCGCGGCCCTGTTTACCTTCATCCGCTCGCGGATGCCGCCGGCCGCAATCGGGTCCCTGACGCCGCAGGCAACCGCAGGCCTCGTGGCCTACCTGCTGCAGGTCAACGGCGCGAAGGCGGGCGAGCTGCCGCTCGCGGCCGATGCCACGACCCTGGCCGCACTGCGCATCCCGCGCAATCCGGCCGCCAGGGCGTCGCCGATGATGCCCCTGTCGCCCCTGTCGCCGCCGGTGCCCAAGGTGTTCACGCCCAATCCTCTGGATGAGTTCACCCCGGTCACCGAGGCCATGCTGCGCAATCCGGCCGCCGGCGACTGGCTGCTCTGGCGCCGCACCTACAGCGATCAGGGCTTCAGTCCGCTGCGGCAGATCACCCGGCAGAACGTGGATGAACTGCGGGTCTCCTGGGGCTGGACATTGCCCACCGGACACAATGAGACCACACCGCTGGAGCATGATGGCGTGCTGTTCGTGGCCAGCTGGGGCGACAACATCCAGGCCCTGGATGCCGTCACCGGTGACCTCCTGTGGCAGTACTCACGCGTGCTGCCCAGCGACGCGCGTCTTGAAGTGCGGCGAAATATCGCGATCTATGGCGAGCGGTTGTTCGAGTCGACCTCGGATGATCATGTGGTCGCGCTGGATGTGAAGACCGGCACCGTGGTGTGGGACATGCCGGTGGCGGACTATCGCGCGGGCTGGCAGACAACGGGCGGCCCGCTGATCGCCAAGGGCAAGGTGTTGCAGGGCATCGTCGGCCAGGCGCCCGGTGGCGGCGCGGTGGTGGCGCTGGATGTCCAGACGGGCAAGGAGGCGTGGCGCTTCCACACCATCGCCCGACCGGGAGAATTCGGCGGCGACAGTTGGAATGGCGTGCCGCTTGAAAAACGCAGCGGAGCCTCGGTCTGGACTGCCGGCAGTTATGACCCAGCGTTGAATCTGGCTTTCTTCGGCGTCGGGCAGACCTACGATACGGGCCCGCTGCTGCATTCCATCAACAAGCCCGGCATCACCCAGGACAGTCTCTATACCGATTCGACGCTGGCGCTGGACCCCGACACCGGCAAGCTCGCCTGGCATTTCCAGCATGTGCACAACGATCAATGGGATCTTGACTGGGCGTTCGAGCAGCAAGTGATAGATCTGCCGGTCAACGGGCAGACGCGCAAGCTCATCGTGACCGACGGCAAGATGGGCATCATCGAGGCCATGGATGCGGCCACCGGGAAGTACATCTTCTCGAAGGACCAGGGCATACAGAACGTCATCAGTGCCATCGATCCGAAGACCGGCGAAAAGTCCATCAACCCCGACGTGGTCGTGGGTGATGGCAAGCCGCACACCATCTGCCCGCATCCGGGCGGTGGCCGCAACTGGAATGCGAGTTCCTACAATCCGGCCACGAAAATCCTGTACACGCCGATGGTGGAGTCCTGCATGGACCTCATTCCCGCGGGACCGGGTGAACGCGGCAATCTGTCATCGGGCTACAACTGGACCATCCGTCCGCGGCCCGACACCGACGGCAAGTACGGTCGCATCGAAGCGTTGAATCTTCAGACCCAACAGGTGGCGTGGATGCAGCGGCATCGCGCACCGGATACCACCTGCCTGCTGGACACCGCGGGCGGCGTTGTGTTTTCCGGATCGCTGGATCGTTTCCTGCGCGCCTACGACGATGCGACGGGCAAGCAACTGTGGCAGATACGCATGAACGATGTGCCCAGCTCCTGTCCCATCTCCTACAGTGTCAAGGGCCGGCAGTACATCGCGGTGGTCGTCGGCAACGGCGGCATTGAGTCGCAGACTTTCCCGACCATTGTCCCGGAGATCCAGGACCCCCAGGAGCACGCCTCATCGATCTGGGTGTTTGAATTACCGCAGCGCCTGCACTAGACCGTGACCACGATCTTGCCGATCTGCTGATTGGATTCCAGGTACGCATGGGCGGCGGCGATCTCATCCAGCGTGAAGGTTTTCGCGATGACCGGCTTCAGGTGCCCTGAGGCCAGGCCCGCCTGGATGGTGTCACGCGCCCGCTGGTAGCGATCCGGCTTGTTGGCAATGGAAGAAAACACCCAGCCGCGGATGCTCAGGCCCCGCAGCGCCATCGTCCAGTGCGGATAGGGCGTGGGTTGACCGCTCAGACTGCCGTAAATGAACAGGATGCCCTCTTCGGCGAGCGCGCTGCAAAGCTTCTCCACGAACGGTCCACCCACCGGATCGAAGGCAATGCGCGCACCCTTGCCGTCGGTGATGCGCATCACCTCGGCCACGACATCGGTTTCCTCGGTGGCCACCACATGCCGCGCCCCCTGCTCGCGCAGGGCGGCGGCCTTCTTGCTGTAACGGGTCAGCGCGATCGGTACGGCACCGGCCCAGTTGGCCAACTGGATGGCTGCGATGCCGACGCTGCTGGAAGCGGCCGGAATCAGCACGTGATCCCCGATGCCGGCCTTTGCGACCTCGATGATGGCGTAGGCCGTCAGATAGGCCATCCAGATGGAGCTGGCCTGAACCGGCGTCAGTCCCGCGGGCGCCGCGAACACACTGCGGGCCGGCACGATGGCGGATTCGGCGTAGACGCCGTATTCACCCTGTCGATAGGTCGGTATGACACAGACCCGATCACCGGGGGCATGGCCCTGCACGCCTGGGCCCAGCGCTTCAACGACACCGTAGGCTTCGTAGCCCATCAGGGAGGGGAGCCTCGCCGGGATGAGGTATTTGCCCGAGCGATAGATGGCCTCGGAGCGATTCAGGCCGATCGACTGCACACGGATACGGATCTCGCCCGGGCCGGGAGCGGCGACGGGCAGATCCTCGATGCGCAGCACTTCGGGGCCGCCGGTTTCATGGATACGTACGGTCTTGGTCATGAGGTACCATCCTCCCACAAATCCGAGGGGTGGTGAAATGGCACAGGGTGGATTCTCCAAGGCGCGCCTGGCGCGCATGCACGCGGTAATGTCCGAGTATGTCGAGCAGGGCACGGTGGCAGGCCTGGTCACGCTGCTGAGCCGGCGCGGTGAGACCGTCGTGGATGCCATCGGGTGTCAGGACCTGGTGCACAAGGATCCGCTGCGTCGCGATTCGATATTCCGCATCGCCTCGATGACCAAGCCCATCACCGCGGTGGCGGCGATGATCCTGGTCGAGGAATGCAAGCTGACGCTGGATGCACCCCTCGACCCATTCTTGCCCGAGCTCGCCAACCGCCGCGTGCTCAAGCGCATCGACGGGCCCATCGAGCACACCGACGCTGCGGTGCGCCCGCTCACGCTGCGGGATCTGCTCAGTTTCCGCATGGGCATGGGATTTCTGATGACCCCGGAGTCGCAGCAGTATCCTATCCAGCAGGCCGTGAATGCGGCCTTGCCCCAGGGCATCGATCCTACCCATCCGCATGGGCCGGATGAGTGGCTGCGGCGCTTGGGTTCGTTACCTTTGATGTACCAGCCCGGAACGCGCTGGCAGTATCACACCGGGTCCGATGTGCTCGGGGTCCTGATCGCGCGGGTTGCGGGGCAGTCCTTCGAGAGCTTTCTCAAGGAGCGCATCTTCGAGCCCCTGGGCATGCGTGATACCGGATTCTTCGTGCCACCCGGAAAGCTCGGCAGGTTTACCAGCAGCTACGCGGCCAGCCCCACCAGCGGCACCCTGGAACTGATCGACGACAGCCAGGACAGCAAGTGGGGGCGGGCGCCGGCATTCCCCGCCGGCGGTTCAGGACTGGTATCAACCATCGACGATTACTGCGCCTTTGGCCGCATGATGCTCAACAAGGGCAAGCTGGCTGGGGAGCGGCTCCTGGCGCGGCCGACGGTGGAGCTGATGCTCACCGATCAGATCACGCCGGCGCAGAAGGCCGTTTCGCCTTTTTCGCCGGGCTTCTGGGACCACCGGGGTTGGGGCCTGGGTCTGTCCGTGGTCACGGGCCGTGCCAGCACAGGCATGGCGCCGGGTCAGTTCGGCTGGTCGGGGCTGTTCGGCACGCACTGGATCTCGGACCACGTCGAGGAGCTGGTGGCGATTCTCATGATCCAGCGTATGAACATGGGGCCGACACGTATCCATGAAGACTTCGGCACCCTGGCCTACCAGAGTCTCGATGACTAAGCCACCAGTGCCCGCAGCGCCGGCTCATTGACTTCGATGTGCCACCTGCCGTTGCCAACCTGTGTGATGCCGTAGATCACGGCATTGGGCATCGGGAAGCCCAGCTGGAAGCGCCGGAACTGGGCCATGGCGATGTGATCGACCTGTTCAAAGCCCCATAACTGCCAGAACAGCAGCGCCATCCACATGCCATGGCCGAAGATCACCGTGCCGTCGGGCAGCGAGGGCAGCCAGGACTTGCGCATGTGGGCCACGCGTTCGTGGAATTCGCGGAAGGTCTCACCGGCAGGGCCGGTGCGCCGGTCCGGATCGGCCCCCAGCCAGTAGCGCGCCAGGACCGCCTCGCGCGCCGTACAGGAACTGCCGCGCATCTGCAGCGTGTCGAGGGTCTCGAATTCACGCAGCCCGTCGTGGAGCTGAGCTGCGGCACCCAGTCCCGCGCAGTACGGCGAAGCAGTATCCAGGGTGCGTTTGAATGGCGAGGACCACACCGCTGGTGTGGTGGCTGGCAGCAGCGCCGCCAGGGTTCGCGCCTGCAATTCGCCTACTTCGGTGAGGGGCACCAGCGGATTCTCGAGCGTGATACCGCCCGCATTGGCCTGGCTTTGACCGTGGCGGATCAGGAACAGGGTGGGATGCGACATACCCGCATGTTATCAAATCGGGTCCGAGCGCCGCGCTCTGGCGGCATTGACCTGTTCAGTCAGTCTGGCATTGCGGCTGTAGACCGCCAGTGCCTCCACCGCGACGCCGGCCAGCTTGGCGGTTCCGGTCGCGATCAAATCCAGCAGCCACTCGAAGGCGGCTTCCGAGCGGTGCAGTGACGCGGCGCGGATCAGTGCGCTGCGTGCCTCGGGACTCACCAGGTCATCCCAGGCCTGGCGCAGCAGGGTGAACGCCTCGGGCCGGCGTGATTCGCCCAGGGCCAGCGCCGCGTATTCCTGCAGAGCCGCGTCCTTGCCCACGAGGTAGCCCGCGACGAAGGGCAGGGAGTACTCCGGGGCAATGGCCAGTAGGGCACCGAAGCACTCGCCGATCACCTCAGGCTCGGCATCCCCGCCGTGCACCTTGAGACGCAGCACGGCCTCGGCCTCGAAGGGATTGCCGCAGGATATGGCGCGTGCCGCCCCGCAGCGCACCGGCACCTCAAGGTCATTGAGCAGCGCCGTGAGTTCCGCCACGGCGTGCAGGTAACCGGAGGCGGCAAGTCCCATGGCGCAGCTGCAGCGCAGGTCCGTGGCCGTGTCCGCTCGTCCGCCCCACACCGGCTCGAGCTGCCGATACGCCATGCCGCGCTGGTAGAACGCGATGTCCCGGCACTCGAGGCTCACCAGGGCGCGCGCGATGGCGCTCTTCGCCTTGCACTGCGGATCACGTTTGATCGGGTCCTGCAGGAAGCGTGCGAAGGCATTCAGCAGGTCCGCAATGAGCTCATGCAGCAGCTTCTCGCCACTGAGCGTCGCGGCGCGCGACACCACCAGGAAGTGGCGATCGCCAAGCGCCTTGCGCAGGGCCGCAAGCACATCGGCGCGCGCAGCCACGGGATTGAGCTGGTTCAGGACATCGAGCGCCGCCTGCGCCCTAGAGTCGGACGAGGCCACGCTTGTGTGCGACGGCGACGGCCTCGGTGCGGCTGATGGCGTCAAGCTTGGTGAGGATGGCTTTGACGTGGGTCTTGGCCGTGCCCTCGGTAATGCTCAGGCGCCGTGCGATGTCCTTGTTGCTGCGGCCCTCGGCCAGCAGCTGCAGCACGCCGATTTCGCGCTGGGTGAGGCTGGGCTTGGCCATGCGCTGCAGCGCCTTGCTGGCGACGGACGAGGAGGCGTAGGGGCGGTCCTCGCTGACCGCACGGATGGCGGAAAGGATCTCGGTGCGCGGCGAGTCCTTCAGCAGGTAGCCCTTGGCGCCCTGGCTGAGGCATCGGAAGATGTCCTCATCGCCGTCGTAGGTGGTCATCACCAGCAGCCGCGCATGCGGATGCGCGGCCAGAACCAGCTGCACCACCGCGACGCCATCACGCTTGGGCATGCGCAGGTCCAGCACCATCACATCAGGCTGGTGACGCTCGTACAGGTCGGTGGCCTCTTCGCCGTCGGCGGCTTCGGCCACCACTTCCATATCAGGCTGACGGTTGAGTATGGCCGCCAGCCCATCGCGCACCACCGGATGATCATCCGCGAGGATGACGCGGATCTTGTGCACCGGCGCCGTCGCTGTATTGGCGGTTGCCGGCGCCGTTGCCGCGCTCACGGGATATTCCGCCGCGGCAGGCGCACGGAAACCCGTGTGCCACGCCCCTTCTGGGTATCGATATGCCAGGTACCGCCTATCGCGGTCGCGCGCTCCTGCATGTTGCTCAGGCCATAGCCGTGCTGGGCACAGTCATCCGGCGAGCCTTCCATGCCCTGTCCATCATCAGCGACGGTCAGCACCCAGTGCGCCGGTTCGCCGACCAGGCTGATGCGCACATGCTGGGGATGACCGTGACGCACGGCGTTGCTGACGGCTTCCTGGGCGATGCGCAGCAAGGCGTGCTCATGCTCGGGAGCAAGGCCAGTAGCCGGCGCGCGACCCTCGAAACCGCACTCGGTGCGGCCGAGCACTGAGGAGCGCTCGGCCAGCTGTCGCAGCGCCAGCTCCAGGCCGCCGCTGCGGGTCTGATCCGGACGCAACGCCATGACCGAACGACGTGCCTCCGCCAGGCCCTCGCGTGCCAGGTCGCGGATGCGCTCGGCGATCAGGCCCTGCGTGGCGCACTGCTGGGCGCCTTCAAAATCCTCGGCCGCGGCCAGTTGCATCAGGATGCCGGTGAAGGCCTGCGCCAGGCCGTCGTGGATTTCGCGGCCGATGCGGTTGCGCTCGACCAGCACCGCGGATTCCTTGGCCGAGTGCGCGAGCCGCATGATCTCGATGGCGAGCGTCGCCTGCTGCGCCAGCGCGACCAGCAGCTCGCTGTTGACCAGCAGCGCCGCCTCAGGATCTTTGAAATACAGCGTGATGAAGCCGACATTGCGCCCGCCGAACAGCAGCGGGAACACCACCATCCCGGTGTGGCCGGCAGTGCGGTGGAACTCCATCAGGCCCGGCCACTCGGTGGCATTGTCCTCCTCGACCAGGCTGCAGAACATCGGCTGCTCGGTGCGCGACAGCTTCTCGCCCAGCGCATTGCCATCCGCAGGAATGCTGGCCGTGAACGGGGGCGGCACCAGCTGACCGGCGTCAACGTGCGCCACGATTTCCCAGATCGCAGGCTGGTTGTGCAGCACGATGACATTGCCGGCCGCGGCATCAAACTGGCGCGTGGCCTCCAGCAGCACATGACCCAGGAAGTTACGGGCATCAGGCTCGCTTGCGAGGCGTTCGAGGTTGCCGCGGATGACGGCATTGGCCTTGGCGAGTTCCGCCATGCGCTGCTCGGCCGCTTGCTCACGCTCACGGCGCACCGCTTCAATCAGTCGCTCGCGGTGCAGACCGGCGCCGATGACGCCGGCGGCCGTCTCCAGGGCGGCGACCTCCGCCGGATCGATGGCGCGCCGCTGGCGCGTGTTGTCGAAGGTGAGGGCGCCAAAGAAGCCAGTGTCGACGAAAATCGGCACCACGGCCTTGGTCAGGGTGCTGCCATCCGCGTTGCCGCCGCCGCCAGCGGCGTGGTGCGCAGGATTCATCAGCACGCTACGCCCGGCGCGCAGCTCAGTGCAGGTGCCGAGGATGGTGCTCTCCGGGCAGCCGCTCTTGTTGGGGTTGCCCAGGTAGGCCGTGATGCCCGGCGCGGCCCATTCGCCGGCGACGATCATCCAGGGCGCGCCATCGGCTCCGGCTTCAGCGCGGATCAGGTTGACGCGGTCGGCACCGGCGGCTTCGCCCAGCTCGCGCAGCACGGCGGGGATGGCGTGCATGACGTCGTTGGCTTCAAGCAGCATGCGGCTGGCACGTGCGGACGCCGCCAGCAGCCCATCGCGATGCTGCAGGGACTCGCTGATCTGTGCGAACTCGCTTGCACAGAGGTTGGCGGCATCGTTACGCGCCGCTTCCTCCGCAATATCCGCACAGTCCGGGCCGCCATCCGCGGCGCGGGCCGTAATGGCCATTCCGACCCCCACTTGTGAATTCAACATGGGCAGTCTAACGCTGCAGTGGCAGGGCTGTCGTGATGCGGACCACGGGCAGGGGCGCCCCTTCCCACCCGCCCCCCAAGGCCTTGTAGACCGCGATCAGGCTGGTCGCCGCATCGGTGCGGCTTTGCGCCAGCTGGTCCTGCGCCGTCAGCTGCGCCCGCTCGGCATCCAGCACGTCCAGGAAGCCCACCAGGCCGCCCTCGTAACGGGCCCGGGCGATCCGCGCGGCGGTATCACTTTCCCGAGCCGCGGCAGTGAGTTGCACCAGCCGGTCACGCTCCCGGGCATGGGCGGCGAGGGCGTTTTCGGTCTCCTCAAGCGCCTTGAGCACGGTTTGCTGGTAAGCGGCCAGGTCAGCGTCGGCCCCCGCACGGGCGCCGGCGATTCGGGCCTGTACCCGTCCTAAGTCAAACGCCGGCCAGGAAATGGCCGGTCCGATCAGGAAGGTCTTGGTTCCGGCTGCGCCCAGGGCGTTCAGATCGCCGGCCGCGAAGCCAAAATTCCCGGTGAAGGTGACCTTGGGGAAGAGGTCACCGACGGCCACGCCGATCTGCGCGGTGGAGGCGGCGAGTCGTCGCTCGGCTACGCGGATATCGGGTCTGCGGCGCAGCAGGCCTGCCGGGTCCCCGACCGCGGCCATCTGCGGCAGCTCGGGAAGATTCCCCGGGGCGGACAGCAGCGCGGCCAGCGCATCAGGTTCGCGACCGGTCAACACGCCCAGGCGATGAATGGATTTCTCAATGGCCGCCCGCAGCGGCGGAATGGTGGCAAGAGTGGAGTCCAGCTGGGCCTTGGCGCGTGAGGTGTCAAGCTCGGTGCCGCGCCCGGCATCCAGCAGCGAATTGGTGAGGTCCACAGTCTGCTGCTGGTTGGCGGCATTACGCTGCAGCACCGCGAGCTCAGCCTGTTCGCCGCGCAGTTCAAAGTAAGTGCGGGCAACTTCCGCGGTGACACTGACCTGGGCATCACGCAGCGTCGCCTCCTGGCCTTCAACCTGCGCACGGGCGGCTTCGACGCCACGGCGCACGCGTCCGAACAGGTCCAGCTCCCAGGTCGCATCGAAGCCGGATTCGTAGTAGCGCTGATCGAGGCTGACGCCGGTACCGAAGGTCTGCGCGGCCGGATAGCGCTGATCGGTGTAGCCGCCGGTGGCGGTGACGGTGGGCAGCAGATCGAGTTTTGCCTGGGTGCGCAGCGCGCGTGCCTGCTGCAGATGCGCGAGCGCTATCCGCAGGTCGTGGTTCGCGGCCAGCGCCTCGATCACCAGACCATTCAGCAGATCATCGTTGAATTGGCCCCAGAACGGTCCGATGCTGTCATCCGTCGAATACACCGCAGGTTCGGCTTCCACGAATGTCTGTGCGGTTTGCACCACTGGCCGGTGATAATCGGGTCCGACGGCGCATGCGCTTAAGGCTACCGCGACGCCTGCGGCGGCCGTGATTGAAATGAGCTTACGCACCATGCACCTCCGGGTTGAAGTCCAGGGCCACTGATCCGGATTTGTCCGTCTCGGGCTGCTGACTTGCGACCTTGCGGTCGGTGAGCTTGCGCAGCAGCACATAGAACACCGGGGTCAGCAGCAGACCGAAGCTGGTCACGCCGATCATGCCCGCGAACACCGTCACGCCCATGGCATGGCGCACTTCGGCACCCGCGCCCTGCGCCAGCACCAGCGGTACGACTCCCATGATGAAAGCGAAGGAGGTCATCAGGATCGGCCGCAGTCGCAGATGAGCAGCTTCGAGCACCGCCGAGCGGGCATCCATGCCGCGATCCTCCTGCAGGTGCTTGGCGAACTCGACGATCAGAATGGCGTTCTTACAGGCCAGTCCCACCAGCACCAGCAGGCCGATCTGCGTGAACACGTTGTTGTCACCGTGATCCAGATACACACCGGTGATACCCGCGAGCAGGCACATCGGCACGATGAGGATGATCACCAGCGGCAGCGTCAGACTCTCGTACTGCGCCGCCAGCACCAGGAACACGAACAGCACGCACAGCGGGAAGACGATCGTCGCCGTGTTGCCCGAGATCAGCTGCTGGTAGGCAAGATCTGTCCACTCAAAGGTCATGCCGCGCGGCAGGTTGCTCTTGAGAATTCCGGCGAGGGCATCCTGGGCCTGGTCTGTGCTGTAGCCCGGTGCGGGACCGGCATTGATGTCCGCCGACCGATAGGCGTTGTAACGCTGGGCGGCATCGGGTCCGAAGGTCGGTGTGACATTCAGCAAAGAGCCCAGGGGCACCATGGCACCGTCGCCATTGCGGGTCTTCAACGTGCGGATGTCCTGCTCATGGGCGCGGAACGGACCATCGGCCTGGGCCATGACCTGGAAGGTGCGACCGAAGCGGTTGAAGTCGTTCACATAGGTGGAACCCATGTACGTCTGCAGCGTGTCGAACACGTCCGAGAGCTTCACGCCCTGCTGCTTGACCTTGTCGCGATCCACGCTGACGTCCAGTTGCGGTACGTTGATCTGGTAGGTGCTCAGCAGGCCGGCGAGCGCCGGGTTCTTGGCGGCCTTCCCCAAGGCATCCTGGACGGCCGCGTACAGCGCTTCCGAACCCGCGTCACCGCGGTCTTCCACCTGCGCCTTGAAGCCGCCGAGGGATCCCAGGCCCAGAACCGGTGGCGGTGTGAACACCACCGTGTAGGCATCCTGGATGCTGGCGAGCTGTGCGTTCAAGCGTGCGGCAATTGCCTTGCCCGAGAGGCCGCGACGCTGGGCGGGCGGGGTCAGTGCGAAGAACGCAATGCCGGAACTGGAACTTTGCGACCAGCCGTTCACGGACATGCCCGCGAATTCCACCGCGTCCTGCACGCCAGGTGTCTTCAGACCGATCGCCGACATGCGCCGCACGACCGCCTCGGTGCGATCAATCGAGGAGGCGGGGGGCAGCTGCGCCACGGCTATCAGGTACTGCTTGTCCTGGTCGGGGATAAAGCCACCGGGCACCGCGTTGAAGCCCAACCAGGCGAGGACGATCAGGCCCGTGTAGATAATCAGGGCGATTCCGCTGCGACGTATGGTCAGCGTCAGCGCCTTTGAGTAGCCATTGCCCGCCGCCGTGAAGGCCTTGTTGAAGCGCCTAAAGAATCGCCCGAGGATCTGCTCCATCCAGCGGGCGAAAAGGTCGGGTCTGGCACCATGGGGTTTCAGCAGCACGGCTGCCAGTGCGGGGGACAACGTCAAGGAATTGAAGGCGGAGATCACGGTAGAGATGGCAATCGTCAGTGCAAACTGGCGATAGAATTCGCCTGTCAGGCCGCTGATGAACGCCACCGGTCCGAATACCGCGACCAGTACCAGGGTGATGGCGATGATGGGGCGGCTGACTTCGCGCATCGCCATGCGCGCGGCTTGCTTCGGGGACTCGCCCGCGGCGATGTGCCGTTCCACGTTTTCGACCACGACGATGGCATCGTCGACCACGATGCCGATGGCCAGCACCAGGCCGAACAGCGACAGCGTGTTGATCGAGAAGCCGAATCCGAGGAGCACCGCGAAGGTGCCGATGATCGACACCGGCACCGCGACCAGCGGGATCAGCGAGGCGCGCCAGGTCTGCAGGAAGACGATGACGACGATCACGACCAGCGCGATGGCCTCGAGCAGGGTGTGCAGCACGGCCTCGATGGACTGTCGGACGAACTGGGTCGGGTCATAGGCGATCCGGTAGTCGAGGCCATCCGGGAAGTCCTTCTTGAGTTGTTCCATGGTCTTGCGCACGTCGGCCGAGAGTTGCAGCGCGTTGGCACCGGGGGCCTGCATGATCGGCAGTGCGATGGCATTCTGATTGTTCAGCATGCTGCGCATACCGTAGTCCTGAGCGCCCATCTCCACGCGCGCCAGATCCCCCAAGCGCACCAGTTCGCCATTGGCGCCGGTCTTGACGATGATGCCGCGGAACTGCTCTTCGGTCGTGAGCCGGCCAGCCGCGTTCAGGGCGACCTGGAACTGCGTGCCTTTCGAGGGCGGGGCGCCCAGCTGGCCCGCTGCCACGTCCACGTTCTGCTCGCGGATGGCGGTCACGACATCACTCGCCGTGAGATTGCGGACCGCAAGTTTCTCCGGATCCAGCCAAATGCGCATGGCGTAGTCGCCGCCGCCGAACACCTGAACCTGTCCCATGCCCGGCAGGCGCGCCAGCACGTCGCGCACATTCAGAGTCGCGTAATTGCGCAGATAGAGCGCGTCGTAGCGGTTATCCGGCGAGATCAGGTTCACCAGCATGGTGAGATCGGAGGAGCTCTTGACCGTCGTGACACCCAGGTCACGCACTTCCTGCGGCAGGCGCGGCTGCGCCTGCGCGACGCGGTTCTGAACCTGCACCTGGGCGCGGTCGACATCGGCTCCGAGCTTGAAAGTCACTGTCAGACTCAGTGTGCCGTTCATGGTCGAGGTGGAGGACATGTACAGCATGTCATCGACGCCCACGATGGCCTGCTCCAATGGTGCGGCCACGGTATCCGCGATCACTTTGGGGTTTGCGCCCGGGTAGTTGGCGGTTACGACGATCGAGGGCGGCACCACTTCCGGGTACTCGCCGACGGGCAGCCTGATCAGGGCCAGCGCACCCGCTATCGTGATGAAGGTCGAGACGACGGCCGCGAAGATCGGCCGTTCGATGAAGAATTCGGAGATGTTCATGGCGCGCCTTTCAGCCGTTAGCGGTCGGTATTGCGGGCCACCAGCCCGGAAGCGGAGGGCGCGGCCTTGAGGTTTTCCTCACCCATGGCAACGCGCTGCGGGGTGATGGTCATGCCCGGCCGCACATGCTGCAGACCATTGACCACGATGGTGTCGCCGACGTTCAGGCCCTCGCGTACCACTCGCAGGCCGTCCACGACCGGACCGAGCTTCACCTGGCGGTACTCAATGGTGTTGTCGGCGCCGACCTTGAGGACGTACTTGAGCCCCTGGTCGGTACCGACCGCGCTCTCATTGATGAGCAGCGCGGGGAAGGTGCTGGAGCCGGTAACCTTCACGCGCGCGAACATGCCAGGCGTGAACTGCCGGTCGTGGTTCTCGAGCTGGCCGCGGGCACGGACCGTGCCGGTCGCCGCGTCGATCTCGTTGTCCACGAAGGCGATCGTGCCCTGGTGCGGATAGCCCTCTTCGTTGGCCAGTCCCACGAACACCGGATGCGCAACCTCGGCGGCGCCGCCCTTGCGGGCATAGTTCATGAAGTTCAGGAAACCCTGTTCGTCCCCCTGGAAGCTCACATAGATGGGGTCCACGGAGACCACGGTGGTCAGAAGCGTCTGGCCGCTCGTGACCAGGTTGCCCGCGGTGATTTCGGCGCGGCTGACCACGCCGGTGATGGGCGCCGTGACGCGCGTGAAGCTCAGGTTGAGGGCCGCGTCATCCACGGCGGCCTGTGCGCCGGCGACATTGGCGTTGCCCTGCTGCAGGGCCGCGTCGCGACTCTCCAGCTCCTCGCGCGAAATGGCGTGTGCCGCCAGCAGCCGGTTGGCGCGATCCTGTTCGGAAGTGGCCAGGGTCAGCTGCGAGCGGGCCTGGGCCAGCTGCGCCTGGGCCTGCTTGAGTGCGGCCTGGTAGGGGCGCGGATCAATGACAAACAGCACCTCGCCCTTGGTGACTTCGCGGCCCTGCACGAAATCCACCGAGGAGATGTAGCCGGACACGCGCGGCCGGATTTCGACCCGGTCCACGGCCTCGAAGCGGCCCGTGAATTCGTCGAAGTCGGAGATCTGCCGCGACACGACCGTGGCCACCGAGACCGCGGGCGGTGCCATGGCGGCGGCCGGCGTGGCGGTCTCGCCGCGGCTGCAACCGGACAGCTGCACCACGATGGCCAGGGTAAACACGACGGCAGCGAACCAAATGGAAATGGACTGGCGATTCATACCGGACTCCCCGTACTCATTGACTCACTGGCGCTTCGCGCAGCCAGTGCTGATGGGGTACATCATCGGTGTTGGGGCACAAGGTGAATATTCACCTCATGCCCTAGGCGCAGGTCCTAAGGGTGGGGGGTCGGATCTACCCCTTTTGAGAGAGGCGGGGGGTTGGTTCCCGCCTGTCGCTACTTTGCGGCCGGCACCGGAATGGTCAGCGCGATGTGGTCGACCTTGCCCACGGCGCGCGTGATGTGGCCCTTGCCGGTGAGATCATCCATCAGGACGATGCTGCCCAGCCCGAAGCGGCGCACCTCCCCGTCGCCGGCAGTCACCTCGGACATGCCCTGCACCGCAATCAGGTACATGCGCCGCGGAGCCCGATGCCAGTCCTCGACCGCGGCGCGCTTGAGGTACAGGAAGGTGGCCCCCGTCGCGCCGCGCAGCGGCAGGGAGACCAGGGCCTCAGGATCCGGGTTGGTGCGTGAGGTCGTGCCGGCGGTGGGGTTCTCCGGCGTCGCCGCCTCGAAGCTCAGCTTCTCGTCGCGGAAGTGCGAAACGCCGTTGGCGTCGGACCACAGGTGAGTGAAGGACAGGACGCGGGTGGCCGCGACGCTCGGATGAGCGTCGTCGGCATGCGGCAGCAGGCCCGTTGCGCCCAGCAATATGCAGGCGGCGACTATTCGGTGCAGTTGAGTCTTCATGGATCGGCTACCTTTCAGTGATTCAAGTTGATGATTAAGGGCCCGCTATCTGACCCTGGCAAGCTTCACACCGTGACTCTGGAGTTCCAGTCCGACGACGCGCCCGTGAGCGTCGCGGTCGAACGTGATGACCTCTTGACCACTGGTGAAATAAAACCGAGTTTCGGACAAGGCCGTGAGCTCCTCCTCATGATCCGCAATGACCGCGAAGAGCTTCCGGCCCCGGCGCACGATCTCGACCGCCGGCCCTGCGTTCCCATAAGTCCCGACGCACTTCTGCAAATCGCTGGTCGAAACCCGCACTGCGCGCAGCACAGTGTCGGGATCCAGCTTCAAGGCCGCGTAGTCCACGCCGACGGCACGCCTGGTCGGCGCGAGCACCAATGCTTGCGTCAGGTATTGCGTGGCCTTCGCTGTGTCACCTTTGTCGAAGTACAGCCTGCCCGCGGTGAGCAGCGCATTGACACTATTCGGATATAGCTCAAGCGTGCGCAGGATTACCTGCTCCGATTCGTTGACGCGCTTCTGGCGGTACAACGGGATAGCAGGCGCAAGAAGCACATCTTCGGGAACCGCGACCGGAAATCCGAGGCGCGACGACAAAGCCGAGTAGTGCCTGTCGATGGCCGCAAGGCGGCCCTGCTCGTACAAAGCCACTGAATCGGCAACCGGCCAGCCGTCGAAAATGAACTGCAATCCATCGTAGGCACTGCGTAACGCAATGGTGCCGTGGGTTTCCTCAGGGTACCGTCGAAATGCGAAAGTCCAGTGCGGGTCACGTGAGGTCTGGCTCTGCAAGTATGCAGACAGCTGCCAGTTTCCGCTCAAGAGCTCTCCGGTCTCGTTCGCGGTGGTGAGGTAAATGCTGGCCGTGAGATCCTGGTGCTGCTCGAGGAATGCGTCGACGGTGCTGAGTAACTCGCGATCCTCGTCGTTAAGCGCGGGACTGTCGAGGATATAGCCTTTGAATACCTCAGGTGCCTTGACCAGTGCGTACAGCCCGAAGAGGCCTCCATTGGAGTGGGCGACGAGAATACGGTACGGCTGCGTGCGAAAATCGCGATCGAGCTTCGGGATCAGCTCGGTCGTGATGAACTTCAGGAAGTTTGCCGTACCGCTGCGTGGAGTAAATGGAATCAGGTCGCGATTCCGATTGGTGTTCGGAATGCCGACGATCAGCAAGGAGGGAATAAGGCCTGCGCCGGCCAGAAGATCCGCGGTGGTGCTGGTGTGCTGGAAATCACTCTCTGCGTCCAGAACGACCAGCAGCGGGTAACGGGCGTTGCTGAGGTCGTAATCCGCGGGGCGATGCACGAAATAGCTGCGCGTCTCTCCCGTGGCTTGCGAGTGAAGCTCGAATCGCTCGCCGATCACGATTAAATGGCGGCTCTCAGCCGGCTGCGCGGCGTGGCACAGTCCTGCCAAGCCAAGCACCAACGTCGCCAAATAAGTCGTCAACGCCGAGCGAAGTTGCATGCCAATTCCCTCAGTTGAACTGCGCGCTTCCAGCGTATGAGTTATCGGGAGACGGTCTTTACTGGAGTGACCGGCACATGCAGCGCATGCAGGAAGTCAAGCGGCAGTAGCGCCGCTGCCCGGCCAGATTCGTTCGAGAAATTCAGTGCCAGTGAACCGGGGCTTCGTACCATGGGGTAGAACAAACTGCCGCTCCGAGTCTCGCCCGGAGCGAGAGTCAAAGGCAGCGACAGTCGCCGTCGGTTGAACTCGGTCATTACCGCATTCTTGTTGTGATGATTAATTCCGAGGACCGATAAATAGTACACGGGCAGGGCAGCTATCGTGACAACGGCGGCGCCGGCGATCGCAGGCGTGATGAATATGGCGGTTCCAGCTGCAGCAGACAGGGTGGCGGCTCCGGCGCCTACGATCAGGACTCCGGGCCCGGCAGCCCGCAAGAAAGCCTCACCATGATCGCGGTATTCCTTCTCCAAATTTCTGCTCTGTTTTTCCAGTGTCCACGGGTCGCTGCCCGCGGCGTAGGGTGCTGCCTTAGAGTCAGCAAGAGTCGCGGATTCGATGGTGAGCGGCTGCTCGCCGTGATTTTCAATTGTAATGACGTATTCGTCCCACAGCGCTTCGCGCTTCCACGAACCCGGGGCGCCATAGCTGACAAGACCAACAAGTGTCGCCTGCAACGGCGGCGATGACGGAATGGCGATATTGACAGGCTGTAGCGGTGGCGTGTTCTTCCTAGCGAGCTTGTATTTGGTGGCGACGCAGCCGCACTGAAGACACAGCACCAACGAGATAATTGCCGTTGTTGCGAAGGCAGACCGGCATCTCAACGATGGGCGTCGTGGGACGTTCACCTACTGAGCTTATACTCGTAAGATAACCACTTCCAGCGGCGCCAGGTTGTTGATTCAAAGAGCGCAAGCAGCGCTGCGTGCAAATCTCGCGGATGCCGCCCTGGACTCAAGGGGTCAGCGCACCAGGTCTCTATCGATGCTGCGAATGGATGGCCGGCCACTTAGGGCCATTGCCCAGGCCAGTTCATTCGTCAGCATCCGCAAGATCTCTAGCGCGCCCTGCGAACCATGAACGGCGAGACCCCACAGCACGGGTCTGCCAATAAGAACTGCGCGGGCACCAAGTGCCAAGCTTTTCAGCACGTCCGTACCCCGTCGAATCCCGCTATCGAGATACACCTCCAATTTGCCGTCCACCGCCGCAACGACCTCCGCAAGAGCGTCAATGCTCGCGATCGCGCCGTCGAGCTGTCTGCCGCCGTGATTCGAGACCACGACGGCCTCGGCGCCGTGATTTGCGGCAAGTACGGCATCCTCAGCCGTCAGGATGCCCTTTATTACGAGGGGTAGATTGGTGAGCCTTCGAAGCCATTCGAAGTCGACCCAAGTGGCGGGCGCGCCGTCCAAGTACTCGCACGTGGCGAGTGGCAGCGCACTGAGATTGCCGTTCAGCCACGGCAGCTCGTCCTCAGTTCGCAGGCTTCTCTCCTTGCGACCCCATCGTGGCGAGTCAACGGTCAACACAATCGCTCGACATCCGGTCGCCTCGGCTCGCCTGACCATGGCTTCTGATCGCTCCCGATCGCGGAACAGATACAGCTGAAACCAGACCGGGCACGTCGCGGCGGCGGCGATCTCTTCAATGGGTCGGGACGATGAAGTGCTTGCTACGAGGACGGTGTTCGCGGCTGACGCGGCGGTTGAGGTAGCGATTTCCGCATCCGGTGTGACAAACGCGTGCTGCCCTGTCGGTGCGATTAGAATCGGGGCGGAAATGGTGTGCCCAAGAACCGTCGTCGAAGTATCAATCCGCGAGACGTCAACGAGTAAATTGGGACGGATTATGATTTTCTCGAATGAGGACCGATTTCGGGCGAGCGTCACTTCATCATCCGCGCCAGCGCAAATGTAATCCCATATCGCGGGCGGTAGCAGCTCACGCGCCAGGTATTCGTAGTCAAAGACATTCAATGGCTTGGGTTCATTCACGGTGCATCATCCTTAATCAAATGGAGCAGATCGCAGTGCCAGAGTGCGCACTTGGCCATTAATTGCGGATGGCGACTACATGGAGATTGCCGGCGACTGGGTATGTCGATTTGGCCACATCATACCTTTGCTGTGCTGTCTTTGGTCGCAATGGAATCTTCGACCAACTCTCGCGCCAGTCTGGGGCGACGCACCTCGCTCAGCACCGACTCGAGCAGTGGGAGTACTCTCGGCAGGCGCCGAGCGTGGATGACCGCAGCCCACAGCGGCTCGCACTTCTTCCAACCCACCGCGTACGCGAGATGCTTGGCACGGTGTTGCCAGCCGTCGTGCTTGAGAGCGCCGCGCAGAATGCTCCGACACTCGTAGAACCGCCGGTAGGCATGCCAGTAGCCGCGCTCCAGCTGCGTCGCCGTCAATCGTTTTGGCGCGTATACGACCTGGCGAGTGTCATAGCGCGCCCAGTCCTGATGCAGAATGCGTTGCTCGGCCGTAAGTTTCGCGTGCAGCGCCGTGCCGGGGTAGGGCGTCAGGATGTGGAATGTCGCCGTGGTGAGTCCCATGTCGACCGCCCAGTCCACGGTGCGGTCGAATACTCCAGCGTCGTCCTCGTCCAGTCCGAAGACAAAGCTGCCGTTGATCATGACGCCAAGCTCATGCAGGCGTCGGATCGCATCCCCATAATTGCGGTGCAGGTTCTGACGCTTATTGGCCGCTACAAGGTTGGCCTCCGAGAGGGTCTCGAAGCCAACGAACAGACTACGCAAGCCCGCGCGGGCGGCCTGAGCGACGAGGTCGCCGCGCAGGATCGAGTCGACCGTTGCGGCACCCTGCCAGATGCGATCCATGCCGCGCATGCCGCGGAACAAATCGCTCGCGAATCGCTGATGGCCCAATATGTGGTCATCGAGAAAATAGAGGTGGCGTCCCGGCAGGCGCTGGATTTCCGCAAGTGCGTCGTCCACCGTCTGTGTGTAGAAGCCCCGGCCGCCGGCGAAGAACGCGTCCTTGTAGCAGAAGTCACAATGATGGGGGCAGCCGCGAGTGACCACGATGGAGTTCGGGACGAGGTAGTGGGAACGCTTGATGAGGTCACGGCGAAGCGGTGGTACTCCAATGAGCGTGCGCCGCGCCGAGATGTAGCGCGGGCGTGGCGTACCGGCCCGGAAGTCTGCGAGAAACGCCGGCCAGGTGTCCTCCGCGGGTCCTAGAAAGATCGAATCAGCGTGGCGGGCGGCCTCCTCCGGCAAGGAGGTGACGTGCAATCCGCCAAGTGCCACATAGGTGCCGCGGGCGCGGTACCGATCGGCCAGGGCATAGGCGCGATAGGCGTTGGTGATGTAGACCTGGATGACCGCCAGGTCGGGAGCATCGTCGTCCGGAAGCGCCTCGACGTGCTCGTCGTGGAGCTGTAGCTCGTCATCCTCACGAAAATACGCGGCGAGAGTTGCCAGCCCCAGCGGCGGAAACAGTGAGTACTTGATCGGCCGCCAGAACGGGCTGGTCGCCTCAGTCAGCGCCGGCAGAATCAGGGTCGCTCGCACTCGACGCAATGGCATTTCGGCGAACTCGTTGGCTGCGCAGCTGGTGCACACTGTAACACAGAGTACTTTGCATCACAAAGTAAACAGGCGCAGACGTGTGTTCACATTCGCCTGGTGTAAGCTGAATGGCAGGGGGACAACGAAAGTCATGCAAAGAGCAGTTTTGCGCTCGCTCGGAATCCTGGTCATGTGTTGCAGTCCTGCGATTGGCCTGGCGCAGTGGCTCGGATACCCCACCCCGGGAATACCGCGCTTGGCAAACGGAGCTCCGGACATGAAAGCGCCCGCGCCGCGCACCCGTGACGGCAAGCCCGACTTTTCCGGCATATGGTTTGCCAACGTCCCGGCCAAGGACTACTGCAAGGAAAAGGATTGCATCCAGGAAGAGCGCATGGCTCGCGAGCAGATCAATCTGGGCATCAAAATGCAGGGCGGCCTGCCCTACACGCAGTGGTCGAAGCAGCAGATGGTGAAACGGCGCGCCCATGGCGGCCGGAGTGATCCGCACACCTACTGCAAGCCGCCAAACTACCCGCGCGCCTGGACTCTTCCGCAACACACCAAGATCATCCAGACACCCCAGGAGGTGGTGATGCTGCATGAATTCAATGCCGCTTACCGAGAAGTGTACTTGGATGGCCGGCCCTTACCGGTGGATCCGAATCCAACCTGGAATGGGTACTCGACAGCGCATTGGGACAAGGACACGTTGGTGATCGAGACCAGCGGGATTCGCGATGACATGTGGCTGGATATTCAGGGCAGTCCGATTACCGAAGCAGCGCGCGTGACCGAGAGGCTGAGGCGGGTCAACTTCGGTCTCATGCAGGTCGAGATTTCCGTAAACGACCCCCGGGCATACACCAGGCCCTGGTCGGTCACGATCGAAATGGCGCTCCAGGTGGATACCCAGATGCTCGAGGAGATCTGCCTGGACAACGAGCAGGACGTGAAGCTCTACAGGTAGCCGTGTCCGGAGTCACATCAATCATGCAGAAACATCGGTTCAGTAGGGTCATCGTGGCCGGTATCGCCTTGGCAGCGGTATCCGCGGCATGGGCTCATCACTCCCAGTCGGAATTCAATTTCAAGACAGTCGTGGAAGTGGAGGGCCAGGTCACCAAGCTTGACTGGAGGAGCCCTCATGCACGGTTGTATGTCGACGTGGTCGATGAGCAGGGCAAGACAGTCAATTGGAATTTCGAGCTGCCCAGCCCAATGACCCTGATGCGCAGAGGGTGGAAGCGCAACTCACTGAAGCCGGGTGATCACGTCAAGGTCAAAGGGGCCAGGGCGCGCCACTTTCCGGACATCGCCTATGCGAGCGTGATCAGGGATGCCAGCGGCAAGCCTCTCTTCACGGGTGTTACCCAGATTTATGAACCGGAGTCGGAATCAAGGAGTCCTTAGCATGATCACCCGCGCGGTTCGCAGGCCAGGCTGAGGGCTACTTCTCGCTGTCGAGGTGCTCGAGCGCAGCCGCCGGATACCGGCTGCCGGCGGCGGCATCGGCCGGAATGGCCTGCGTCAGCGCCTCAAGCTGCTCTGCCGTGAGTTGCAGCGACAGCGCGCCCAGGGCCTCGGTGAGCTGCTTGCGGGTGCGCGACCCGACCAGGGGAATGATGTCAGTGCCCTGCGCCGCGACCCACGCGATGGCCACCTGGGCGACACTGGCGCCGATCGATTCGGCGACGCTGCGCAGCCTTTCAACCAGCGCCAGGTTGGTGGTGAGGTTCTCGCCCTGGAAACGTGGGCTGAAGGCACGAAAATCCCGGCCCTGGGCAGAAGTGCCGGTCCAGTGTCCGCTGATCAGCCCGCGCGACAGCACGCCATAGGCGGTGATGTCGATACCGAGCTCACGGCAGGTGGGCAGGATCTGCGCCTCGATGCCGCGCGAGATCAATGAGTACTCGATCTGCAGATCGCAGATGGGATGCACGGCGGCGGCGCGTCGCAGCGTCGCCGCGCCAACCTCCGACAGCCCCACATGGCGCACATAGCCCGCCTTGATGAGATCGGCGATGGTGCCCACCGTCTCCTCGATGGGCACCCCCGTATCAAGCCGTGCGGGGCGATAGATATCGATGTAGTCCGTACCCAGACGCTGCAGCGAGTAGCTGAGGAAATTGCGGATGGCAGCGGGGCGGCTGTCGTTGCCCAGCCAGGCCCCGTCCGGTCCGCGCAGCGCGCCGAACTTCACGCTGATTTGCACCTGGTCGCGCGCCCGGCCGACCAGCGCATCACGGATCAGCAGCTCGTTGTGCCCCATGCCGTAGAAGTCGCCGGTGTCCAGCAGCGTGATGCCGGCCGCGAGCGCCGCATGGATGGTGGCGATGCCCTCGGCGCGGTCGCTGGGCCCATACATGCCCGACATGCCCATGCAGCCGAGCCCGATGAGCTTGTTCATGATTTCTATGCCAGCGCCTTCCCGAAGACCGCGAGCAACCGCGACCAGGCTTTTTCGGCCGCATCATGGTCGTAGACGGCAGTGTCGGGCGGGCACCAGCCGTGCTTGGTACCGGTGTACACCTCGACCTCGTGTGGCAGTCCCGCGGCTGCGAAGGCGGCATTCAGCGTGTCCTTGGCCTTCGGATCCTGCATGTCGTCGCTGGCGGCGATGGCGATGAGCGCGCTCGCCTTCATCTTGGGTATGAGAAGGTGCGGGCTGTCCGGCATGGTGGTGGCCAAGGCTGCGCCGTGGAAAGTGGCGATGGCGCCGACGCGATCGGGGAACTGCGCGGCCATGCGGAAGGTGTAGGGACCGCCCATGCAGTAGCCGGTGGTTCCCATTTTCTTCTTCTTGTCCACCGAGGGCTGCTGGTCCAGCCAGGGCACGAAGGTTCCGGCATCCGTCGCCGCCGTCTTGGGCGACAGTGACCCCATCTGCCCCACCAGCTTGGTGCGCGTTGCGGGGTCATTGAAATCCGGATGATCGGGCGAGGTCGGGGCCTTCTGTATTCTGTAGAAGGGATTGATGACCAGCACCGAGTAGCCCGACTCGGCGAGCCGCGTGGCCATCTGCTTGAACGCGGGACGCAGGCCGAAGATGTCCGGCCAGATCAGCACGGCAGGGTGCTTGCCTTTGGCAGGATGCGCGAAAAAGGCATCGCAGGTCCCATCCGGGGTCTTGATGTCGACATCGGCACCGGTGGTGTCCGCGGCATAGGCGCCCGCCGGCACCAGTGACAACAGCCCGGCGCCCAGGGAGACGGCGCCAAATTGGCGTCGCGACAGGGTGGCGGCCCGGCGCTGGTACTGCACCATTTCATCAAAGTCGTCTTGCTCGCACATGCTCGCTCTCCTGTTGACCGCAGCGTGGGGGGCGGACGCAGAGTCTGGCGTTGCGTTGGCAACCGCGCAAGCCCGGTGCAAACTGCGCGGGCTGGATACATCTGGGGGATACCATGACCGCACGTCCACTGGGACTTGTAGTGCTGGGCGCGCTGCTGCAGTGCGCCGCAGCCCATGCTGCGGGCCCCGCGGCCGTGGATACCGCTCGTCTGGGCAAAGCAGCTTCCGAGCCCGGTCAATGGTTGACCGTGGGTCGAACGACGGATGAGCAGCGTTACAGCCCGCTCAAGCAAATCAACACCGACAATGTCAAGCAGCTGTCCCTGGCCTGGTACCTGGACTTCGACAGCAACCGCGGCCAGGAGGCGACCCCGCTGGCCATCGACGGCGTGCTGTATTTCTCGACGGCCTGGAGCAAGGTCAAGGCAGTGGATGCGCGCACCGGCAAACTGCTGTGGGCGTACGACCCCAAGGTCCCGGGCGAGTTTGCCGGGCGGGGCTGCTGCGACCTGGTTAATCGCGGCGTGGCGGCCTGGAAGGGCCACATCTATGTGTCCACTTATGACGGTCGACTGGTGGCGCTGGATGCCAGAACCGGCACCGTTTCGTGGAGCACTCTGACCCTCGACCATGACAAACCAGTGACCAGCACCGGCGCACCGCGTATTGCCAATGGCAAAGTGATCATCGGCAACGCGGGTTCAGAGTTTGGGGTGCGCGGCTACATTTCGGCCTACGATGCCGAAACTGGCAAGCAGCTGTGGCGCTTTTACACGGTGCCCGGCAATCCCGCCGCTGGACCTGCACCCGCCTATCTCAAGGCAGCCGCGAGCACCTGGAACGGCGACTTCTGGAAGTGGGGCGGCGGCGGCACGGTGTGGGATGGCATCGTCTATGACTCGCGCCTGAACCTGTTGTACATCGGCACCGGCAATGGCTCACCCTGGAATCGCCAGTACCGTGGCGATGGTGGGGGCGACAATCTCTATATTGCCTCGATCATCGCGGTGAATCCGGATACCGGCCAATACGTGTGGCACTACCAGGAAACGCCCGGTGATGAGTGGGACTACGATGCCACTTCGCCGCTGATGCTGGCGGACCTGAAGATAGACGGCCGCTCGCGACGCGTGGTCATGCAGGCCTCCAAGAACGGTGTGTACTACGTGCTGGATGCGAAGACCGGCAAGGTTCTGGCAGCGAAGAATTTCGTTCCCGTCACGTGGACCACCGGTATCGACCGCGCCACGGGCAAGCCGCTGATGACCGCCATCGACCGCTACGAGATCACCCGCAAGATCGCGATCGTGCAGCCCGGCGGACAGGGCGCGCATGCCTGGCATCCGTTCTCCTACAACCCGCAAACCGGCTTGGTGTATTTCTCGGTCATTGAGACCAGCGGGCTGATGAAGGCCGCCGATACCTTCAACGGCAAACCCATGTCTTCAATAACGGGGCTGGCCACCGGGATACCACCGTCGACCTACGAGGAGCAGCACTCGACCGCGCCGCGCACCGCAACCTCGCAGCTGATCGCCTGGGATCCCATCCAGGAGCGCGAGGTGTGGCGCACCCCCCCGCACGGCAGCATCGGGGACGGCACGCTGTCGACGGCCGGAGGCCTCGTATTCCAAGGCACGAACAAGGGACAGTTCATCGCCTACCGCGCGGACAACGGCCAGCAATTGTGGTCGTTCGAGGCCCAGACCGGCGTGGTCGCTGCGCCTTCGGCCTTCGAACTGGATGGTCAGGAGTACCTGGCCCTGGAAGCCGGCTATGGGCTCGTGCCGTACGGCATGAGCAATCAGTCGCGGCTGCTGGTGTTCAAGCTCAACGGTGGTGCCAGCCTGCCGCCGGCGCCGCCGCCACCACCGCCGCGGGTCCTGAATCCGCCGCCGTCGACGGCTTCAAAGGAAGTGATCGCCGCAGGTCAACAGGCCTTCGCGGATCATTGCGCGATGTGCCATGACACCTCCTACGCCAATCGCGGCGCGTTCCCGGATCTGCGCTACTCGCCCGCGATCAACACGCCGGAGGTCATGCGCAGCATCGTGATCGATGGCGCCATGCAGGACGGCGGCATGGCCTCCTTCAAGGGCAAGGTGAGCCCGCAGGAGCTGGAGAGCATCCGGGCCTACCTCATCGATCGGGCCAATCAGGCAAAGGCCGCGCTGGCCGCGGGCGCGACGCGGCCCTAGGGCAACTCGCTCATTCCGCCTCCGGAACGGTGCAATCTCCGGACTCGCGGTTCCAGGGGCCGCCGCACTTCACGACCACGCCATGGATGGCCTGAGGGCCAAAGTGCGTCGCTGCCGGCGCTCCGATCTGGAGCGTGATGTTCGAGTACTGGACTCGCGTCCCGCCCGTGATGCATATCGTGAGTGGCGAGGCGATCAGTTGCGACGCGGTCGGATTCGTGACGCCGGCCGGAATCTCAAACGGCGCCGGCTCCCCGTTTCCCGTGACGTGGGCCATTCCCTGGATCTGAAAGCCGGTGCTGGTCACAGGCGTGGGGGCCACGCTTGAGGGGCAGCCCGCAAAGCCCGGCACAATCTTCGCGCCCGTCATGCTGATGTGGTGCGTGTGGGAATTAAGCATCGCCGGATCGAAGGTCGGGCTCGCGTTCACGAAATCGCCCGTTTCCATCGACATCTCCGCCGAGAAGTTCGCCGTCTGGCTGAACTCATTGATCTCAACCGCCCACTTGCCGTGCATTTCCCACGGTCCCCCCTTGATTGCAACCCCATTGACACTCGATGGGGTGAAATCGTTGACCAGGCCTGTGAGGTGCGCCGGCAGCCGCGGCGGGACCTGGGCGGCCAGGGGCATCCAGGCGCCGCCGGTGCCTGCGGCAAGCGCCAGCGATAAGAGCAGCGCGCGAGCACGCGATGCTCGGCTCAACCAATTGCTTTTCATGGGAAATCTCCAAAATTGTGGGTTTGATCGGCAGCCCGCATCGGGTTGCTCCCGCGCTTTTGCCCGGGTGCCGTGAACCATCGGATGCGCCGGCGCGCCGGGTCAAACGGCAATGCGCGCAATTGGCGCCATGCGGCCTAACGCCGCCTTTTGCCGCCCCGCTATGTAGGACTAGAATGGTTCAGTTCGACTCGGGACCGTGGGATCAATCAAAGAAGAAAGACATGGGTGGATCCTCTCCCGGGCGACTGGACTCCTGGAAGGCCATTGCCGGGTATCTCAAGCGTGATGTGACGACCGTCCAACGCTGGGAGCGGCGCGAGGGCATGCCGGTCCATCGCCATGTGCACGACAAGCGCGGCTCGGTGTACGCGCTCGCCGCCGAGCTCGATGCGTGGCGCGCGAGTCGCGGCGCGCTATTCGCGGCGCCCTCCCGAGCAGAGGACGCCGGCAAACCGCAGCGCCCCTTCTGGACCCGCCGCTGGCTCGCGGCCATTGTGCTGATCGTCCTGGTAGTCGCGGCGGTCCCCTATTACGTCCTGCACCGCGAAGGTGCTGCGGGCGGTGGCGCGCCTAAGATCACCTCGCTCGCCGTTCTGCCGCTCAGAAACCTCTCGGGCGACCCCGGACAGGACTACCTCGCCGATGGCATGACCGAATCGTTGATCGCACGCCTCGCTCAGCTGCGCGACCTGCGGGTCATTTCGCACACCTCGGTGATGCGCTTCAAGGATCCTCAGCTGTCTGCACCGGAGATCGGCAAGCGGCTCGGTGTTGATGCGCTCGTCGAAGGCTCGGTTACGCGGGAGGGCAATCGCATCCGCGTCACGGTGCAATTGATCCGCGCGGTGAGCGACGAGCATTTCTGGTCCGAGACCTATGATCGTGAGTTCAAGGACGCCCTCGCGCTCGAAAGCGAGCTCGCGCAGGCAATTGCCGAGAGAGTCGAAGTGACCGTCACCGGGGCCGAGCGTGAGAGGCTCGCGGCTGCACGTACCGTTGCCCCTGAGGTGTACGAGAACTATCTCAAAGGGCGGTTTGCGTACAACGGCAGTCGCAAGAAGAGCGATTTGGAGGACAGCATCGATTCCTTCGAGCGCGCAATCCGGCTCGATCCGACCTTCGCGCCGGCCTATATGGGTCTCGCGCAGGTCTACGGCGCGTTGGGCACGGTCGCGATGGGTGGCGTCCCCGGCGAGACGCGCCCGAAGGCCATCGCTGCGGCCCGCAAGGCGCTCGAGCTCGATCCGAATCTCACCGATGCACATGTGCTGCTGGCGAACATCGAGCAGGAACAGTGGCACTGGCGGGAGGCCGAAGCCGAATACCGCCGCGCTCTGGACTTGAGTCCGAATGATGCGATTGCTCAGTCGGGGCTGGCTGGTTGGCTCATGTGCCAGGGACGCACGGACGAGGCCATCTCCTGGGCGCAGCGCGGACAGCGGCTCGACCCCATCGCGGTCTCCGGTACTGATGTGGCCTGGATCCTGTTCCAGTCGCATCGCTACGAGGAGGCACTAGCGGAGCTGCATAGCGTGCTCGCCGTACGGCCGGACGATAACGGTGTACTCACGACACTCGGATTCGTGCTCAGTGGGGTGGGGCGCGATGGCGAGGCCGTGCCCGTGTTGGAGAAGGTAGTTGCGACTTCAAAGGGCAGCCCGGCCGCGATTGGCGTGCTGATCCGCGCCTACGCCCGCTCAGGACGGCGCGCCGACGCCTTGAAGCTGCTCGCCGACCTGCAGCGCCGCCGCGCGGAAGGCTACGTGCCCGCCGGGGCTTTCGTGAACGCCTACCTGGGGCTCGGGGACAAGGAGGCCGCCTTCCGCGCGCTCGAACAGGCCTACGTGGAGCAGTCGAATATCCTGCAGTTCCTCAAGGTACATCCCTTCTTCGATCCGATCCGCAGTGACCCGCGGTTCGTGGACCTCGTGCGCCGCGTCTGGAGCGACCCGGTGGCCGCATCGCCTTGACACAGGGGCGCCGTCTGAAGGAGATGCCCGTGAGCCGATTCACGCTACTCGCCGCCGTAGTCCTGATTGCTCAAATCGGGGCAGTCCGCGCGGCGCCCACGGTCTATCCGACCGGCACCACGCTGTACGATCCGTCCGCCAGCTGGAATGGGTACACGGTGCTCGCTCCGCTTGGCACCAAGGCGGTGCTCGTCATCGACATGAATGGCACCATCGTCAAGAGGTGGGAGGACTACGACAATTCGGCGGGCGGGCCGGCGCGAGTGCTTCCGGGCGGAATGGTCATCGCGGCCAGTGGCGCGCGCGCGCCGCATCAGGAGTCCCTGGAAATCGTACAGCGCGATTTCGCCGGCAACGTCGTCTGGCGGTTCGGGCACAACGTGCGGGTTCAGATGCCCGATGGCAAGACGATTTGGTCGGTGCGACAGCATCATGACTGGCAGCGCGCCGATTTTGCCGGCGGATATTATTCACCCGGAACTGAACCGGCCGCCGCAGGCGCCAAGATGCTGATTCTCACCCATGTCACCGATATGTTGTCCGACGTCGCCGATGTGCCGCTCGAAGACGACCGTCTCATCGAAATTACACCCGATGGGAAGATTAGCTGGGAGTGGACTGCGGGCAACCACGTGGGTGAAATGGGTTTTGGCCCTGCCGCCCGGGCGGCGATCAGAACCAGTCCGGGGCCCAATGCCGCGCGCAATGGTTTTGACTGGTTGCACCTCAACTCGGCGACCTACGTCGGCGCAAACCATTGGTTTGATCAGGGGGACCGCCGATTCGCCCCTGACAATGTTCTCATCAGCAGCCGCCAGGCAAGCTTTGTCGCCATCGTCGCCCGGGACGGATCGATAGTCTGGCGCCTCGGGCCCGACTTCAGTGAATCGAAGGCACTGCAGGCCATCGGCCAGATCATCGGCCAGCATCACGCCCATCTCATCCCGAAGGGGTTGCCGGGAGCGGGCAATCTGCTGGTATTCGACAACGGCGGCGCGAGCGGCTACGGCTTTACCAGTCCCATAGCACCGAAGGGCGCCAATGCCCTGGTTCGCCCGAACTCGCGTGTGCTGGAGATCAACCCGGTGACACTCGAACTGCTCTGGTCATACCAGGCGCCGGGAAAGTTCTACGGCGCCAATATCAGCAGTGCGCAAAGGCTAGCCAACGGGAACACCCTGATTACTGAAGGCCCCGATGGCCGGGTCTTTGAAGTCACTCACGAAGGCCGAATTGTCTGGGAATATATCAATCCGTTGTTCGACGGTCCGCAAGCATCAAACGCCGTCTACCGCGCCTATCGACTGCCTTACTCCTGGATTCCGCAGCTGCCTCGCCCTGTGGAGAAAGCAGTCATCGGGCCGAAGATCGGCGAATTCAGGGTGCCATAGCGCGAGGTCGCTAGCGCTGCATCTTCATCAGCTGCTCCATGGTCGGCATGGTGCCGCTGAGATTGTTCATGATGACGATGGAGCCGAACACGACGAGGAACACGATGAAGATGCCGAACCCCAAGGCCAGGACGGTGTTCTCGCCTTCCTCGGTGGCATTGACGTGCATGAAGAACACCAGGTGCACGCCCATCTGTGCAATGGCGAGCACCGCCAGGAGTATCGGCAGGCCCGGGCCCCAGACCAGGTGCGTGGTCGCGGCGCCGAACGAGGCCAGTGTGAGGATGATCGCCAACGCCAGACCGCCAAGATAGCTTTGCGGGTTGGTACTGCCGTCGTCTTCGATCTCGTCGTCATGTTGCATGGACGCTACCCAGGTAAACGATGGTGAACACGCCGATCCACACCAGGTCGAGGGCGTGCCAGAACAGACTGAAGCAGAACAGGCGCCGGACCACGGTGGTGCGCAGGCCCAGAGTGACCACCTGTGCCACCATCACCAGCAGCCACAGCAAACCGGAGCTGACATGGCAGCCATGGGTACCGACCAGCGTGAAGAACGCGGACAGGAACGCGCTATGCGTCGGACCGAAGCCGCGCGCCACGAAATCGGAGAACTCGGTGACCTCAAGGCCGATGAAGGCGGCGCCGAGCACCCAGGTTACGGCGGCCCAGAGGTAGAAGTTCTGCAGCTGGCGGCGTTCGGCCGCGATCAGCATCAGGCCGCAGGTGAAGCTCGAGGCCAGCAGGCAGCAGGTTTCGATGAAGACGTTCTTCAGGTCGAAGATGTCGCTGCCCGAGGGACCCCCCGCGGTGGCCTTCGACAGCACCGCATAGGTGGCGAACAGGGCCGAGAAAATCACGATATCACTGAGCAGGAACAGCCAGAAGCCGAAGCTGATCATCGACCAGGTTGAGGCCGGTCCGCGTTCCGACAGCGGAATCGGTCGGCCGTGCGCATCCAGGACCGCGACAGTTGCTCCGCCGCTCATCGCTGCGCTCCCAGGCTGGGATGACGCCGGTCGAAGTCCTCGAGTTCTTCAGCCGTGATGTATTGGTCCCGATCGATGTCCCAGGCCTGCCGCAGCAGCACGCCGATGCAAGCCACGATCGCGACGATCACCAGCCACCAGATATGCCAGATCAGGCCGAACCCGAGGAACACGGCGCAGAACGCGCTGATGAAGCCGGTGCCGCTGCGCTTGGGCATGTGGATGGTCTCATAGTGCGGCTTGTGATCGGCCTCATAGCGGCTCTCGGCCACCTTGTGCAGCTCCTTGTTCTTGGTCTTCACCGCCCAGAAGGCATCGATGCCGTGAACATGGGGCTCCACCGCGAAATTCCAGGACGGCGGCGGTGAGGCGGTACCCCACTCAAGGGTGCGGCCATTCCACGGATCACCGGTGAGGTCGCGGCGCCGCTCGCGGGTGCGGATGCTCCAGGCCAGCTGCAGCACCGTCAGCCCGATGCCGATGAAGATCAGTGTCGCTCCGCAGAATGCCGCGATCATGTACGGCTGCCAGGAAGGGTCCGCGTAGTGCTGCATGCGACGCGTCGCGCCCATCAGCCCCAGTACATATAGGGGCATGAATGCGAGGTAGAAGCCGATGAACCAGCACCAGAAAATGCATTTGCCGAGAGTCTCATCGAGTGTGAAGCCGAAGGCCTTGGGGAACCAGTAGTTGTAGCCGGCCATGAAGCCGAAGACCACCCCGCCGATGATCACGTTGTGGAAGTGCGCGATCAGGAACAGGCTGTTGTGCAGCACGAAGTCCGCCGGCGGTATCGACAGCAGCACGCCGGTCAGACCGCCGAGCGTGAATGTGATCATGAAGCCGATGGTCCAATAGATGGGCACCGTAAAGCGGATCGAACCGCCGTACATGGTGAACAGCCAGTTGAAAACCTTCACGCCGGTCGGCACCGCGATGATCATGGTCATGATGCCGAAGAAGCCGTTCACATCGGCACTGGCTCCCATGGTGAAGAAATGGTGCAGCCACACGAGAAACGACAGCACGCAGATGGCCATGGTCGCGACCACCATCGAGTGGTAGCCGAACAATGGCTTGCCGGAGAACGTCGCGATCACCTCGGAGAACACTCCGAAGCAGGGGAGAATAAGAATGTAGACCTCGGGGTGGCCCCAGCACCAGATGAGGTTGATGTACATCACGGCATTGCCGCCGAGGTTATCCGTGAAGAAGTGAAACCCGGCATAACGGTCCAGCAGCAGCAGGGCGAAGGTCGCCGTGAGAATGGGAAAGGCCGCCACGATGAGCAGGTTCGCGGCCAGTGCCGTCCAGCAGAATATCGGCATGCGCATGTAGCTCATGCCATGGGTGCGCATCTTGAGTATGGTGGTCGTGAAATTGATGCCGGTGAGCAGGGTGCCGAGCCCCGAGATCTGCAGGCTCCACAGGTAGTAGTCGACGCCGACTCCAGGGGAATAGGCCAGCTCGGACAGTGGCGGATAGGCCAGCCAGCCGGTCTTGGCGAACTCGCCGATGAACAGCGACAGGTTGACCAGCAGCACGCCGGAGGCCGTGAGCCAGAAGCTAACGGAATTCAGCACCGGAAAGGCCACATCGCGCACGCCCAGCTGCAGCGGCACGGCGAAGTTCATCAGGCCGATCACGAATGGCATGGCCACGAAGAAGATCATGATCGTGCCATGCGCCGAGAAGATCTGATCGTAATGCTCCGGCGGCAAAAAGCCCGACGCGCCACCCTGCGCCAGGGCCAGCTGCGCGCGCATCATGAGCGCATCGGCGAATCCGCGAATCAGCATCACCAGGCCCAGCACTACGTACATCACGCCGATGCGCTTGTGGTCGGTGCTCGTGATCCATTCCTTCCACAGGTATGGCCACCAGCCCTTGACAGTGACCAGCGCCAGGATCGCCAGGATCCCGCAGATCATGACGATGGAGGTCACCAGCGGAATCGGCTGGTTGAAGGGAATCGCGGCCCAGGTCAGTTTGCCCAGCATGTACGAAAACTCACTCAGCGGAATCGATGTGTTCAATCTGAACCGCGCTGGGCGCGGCGCCGGGGTGCATGAGGATGGCCTCGAAGATGCCACTGGTCACGGTGCCGTAGCTACGTTGCGGATCCTTTGCGCTCGGATGCGTGAGGGCTGCGTAGCTGGCGGCGTCCAGCGTGCCTCCGCCGGTGCGGGTGCTGTCCAGCCACTGCTCGAAATCCTGACGGGATAAGGCGGTGACATCAAAGGTCATGTCGGAGAACCCCTCGCCGCTGAACTGCGCCGAAAGCCCACGATAGACCCCAGGGTCATCCACCAGCAGGTTCAGTTTCGTGGCCATTCCGGCCATGGTGTAGACCTGGCTGCCAAGCTGTGGAATAAAGAAGCTGTTCATGACCGTGGCCGAGGTCATGTGGAAGCGCAGCGGCGTGCCGACCGGCAGCACCAGCTTGTTGACGCTGGCGACGCCGGCATCCGGATAAATGAACAGCCATTTCCAGTCCAGGGATACCACATCGATATCCAGCGGCGTGACGCTCGACTCTATGGCCTTGGGCGGATCCAGATCATGTGAACTCAGCCAGGCGATGCCGCCGAGGAACAGGATCACCAGCGCCGGAATGGCCCAGACCACGAATTCGATACGCCCGGAGTAGTCCCAGTCCGGAAGCCGCGTGGCCTTGGGATTGCCGGCGCGATACCACCAGGCGAAGGCCAGCGTCGCGATGATCACCGGGATCACGATCGCGAGCATGATCACGGTCGAGTCGATGAGGATCAGTTTTTCCTGGCGGCCGATGGGACCGTGAGGGTCCAGCAGCGCGGCGCTGCAGCCTGCCAGACCCGCCGCCAGCAACACACTACTGGAAATGCCCAACAGGCGACGCGCGGTGCGCGCCAATGACACACAGCTCAATGGTGCAATCTCATCAGATCTAAAACCTAGAGTACGATTTTCAGGCCTGAATCGCCAGGCGTCTTGAGCGCGGCAGCAATCGGTTTGGCGCATGACAGGTATGCGGAAAAGCGATGTTTGAAAGCACCTGTCCGGGAAATGCCAATAGGCAAAACAGCCGTTTTCCGTGATCCAGCGCACGATTGGGAGAGATGACGTCGCGAAACGGCACCGCGGCCGGCCTGCGGCCGCCGACGATTTGCCGGCATCAGTGACTTCGGTCTCGGCGTCCGCGGCCGTCCGCTCCTAGACTTTCAAGACTCAATCCAGGTTTGGGATACTTGCGGCCGAAGGCGATGTTCCACGGCGATCCGGTGACTCCAGGGCGCATTGCCTGCCATGCCTCAGGCGGCAGGCCGGGTGGTGCCCGGGGTTTGCTGGCGCTGGTTCTGCTACTCGCGGCGACCCTGGTAACCGTGGCGCCGGTCACCGCTCAGGAGTTCAGCTTCAGCCGCTACACCCAGGTGGCGGGACTGCGGAACCTGGGCATCGAGCACTTGCTGTCGGATCGCAACGGCGATCTGTGGGTGGCGACGGACGGCGGCATCTACCGCTACGACGGTACCGCTTTCACCCTGTATGACAAGTCGCGCGGCATTCCCGCTGATGCCATCCTGGCGCTGGCATCGAGTCCCACGGGCCGCATTTTTGCCCGCGTGGATGCCGGTTTGTATACCGGGGACGCCGATCACTTCGAGCCGCTGCTGTCCGCCGAAGGTCCGGTGACCGCCGATCAGAACACGATCCTGGTCGCGCCGGCCGATGATCGTGTGCTGTTCCTGAAGGGTTATCAGATCATGGAGGCGCAGCGCAGCGGCGGACCGGGTTCGCTGTGGACCTCGCGTGCCCTGTTCAGTGCCGCGCGTCTCGCGGAGCATCCCGAACTCGCATCGGTCCACGGCGTCATCGACGTGGGTGGCGGCAGGATCTGGTTCGGATGCGGCCGGCACCTGTGCAGCCTCGATGGCCAGAAACTCAGCGAGTACGGCGCCGCCGACGGCGTGCCCGAAGCCGAATACGGCGCGCTGCTGCAGGACCGTAACGGCGGCGTCTGGGCGCGCAGCCTGGACCGGTTGGTGTTTCTGGATCACGGCGCCAAGCGATTTGCGATCATTGATCCGCCACATGCCGTGCTCGTCAACCGGGTGCGACGCCTGACCCTGACCCTCGACCCCATGGGGCGTGTCGTCACTCGCACCAGCCTTGGCCTCGCCCGCTGGGACGGAACTGCGTGGCAGGAATTCGGACCGCAGAATGGTCTGCCGGATCATCCGATCACCGCGGCCGTGGCGGATGCTGATGGCAATTTCTGGCTCGCGGCGACCGGCATCGGCCTGTATCGCTGGCACGGGTATGACAATCTCGAATCCTGGACCAAGAACCAGGGACTGGATACCGAGACGGTATGGAACATTGTCCGTGACCATGAGCATCGACTGATCCTGGGCACGGATATGGGCTGCAGGTCACTGGATGAGAAGTCCCACCGGGTCGTGCCCTGTCCCTTCAAGGGGCTTCCCGAACAGGAGACCAATGCCAGTGCGGTGGATCCCTCCGGCGCCTTCTGGTTGTCCTACCAGACTTCGCAACTGTGGCGGGTGCCCCCGGGCGCTTCCAAAGCTGAACGCGTGACCACGGTGCCGGATAAGTTCGATGCGACATCGATACTCTTCGACCGCTCCGGTACCGGCTGGATCGCTGCCTGGGAATACGGCGTGGCCAAGATCGACAGCAGGACCCTTGCCGTGACGCGCTTGCAGCCACCGGGCAATCCGCGCGCGGACGATATCGCGCAGGCCGTTGACGGCACCCTCTGGGTCGGCACCACCAACGGCCTGTACCGCATCGAGAAGGATCAGTTCATCAAGGTGCCGACCAGCGTCGATGGCCAGCAGATCGGCATCCAGACGGTCACCGCGAATACCGACGGTTCGGTGTGGGGCACACGCATCGGCGAAAAGATCCTGCATCTGACGCCGGCGCCGAAATCCGTTGCCGACTGGCAGAACCCGGAGACGCTGAGCGGCGCCACGGTGTATTCACTGCGTGCGGATTCACGCGGCTGGATCTGGGCCAATACCGGCGAAGGCCTTGGCGTCTACGACGGCCACGTCTGGCGCCGCATCGAAATCCAGGACGGCCTGGTGTGGGCCGATACCGAGCAGTTCGCCCTGTATGCCGACGAGGACGGATCGATCTGGGTCGGCACCGGACGCGGCGTCACGCACATCAAGGATCCGGTGCGCTGGGTGCAGATGATCTCGCGCCCCTTGAAACTGGATATCAGCAAGGCGAAACTGGGCGCGCAGAGCCTCCTGCTGGGCTTCAGGCCCGCGATCCCGTGGCACGACAACGCGGCGCTGGATGTGTCCTTCGGATCACACACCTTCGATCGCTCGCCCGCCACGCTACTTCGCTACCGCCTGCTCGGCCTGTCGACCGAGTGGTACTCCTCGCGCACCTACGACATCCATATTCCGGCGCTGGCTCCCGGGCATTATCAGCTTGAGGCCATGGCGGTCGACACGCCTCATGCACGCAGTTCGCCCACCGTGAGCCTGGCTTTTGACGTGAAGCCACCGTGGTGGGAGACCACCGCCTTCACAGTGTTCGCGGTATTCATGGGAGCTGCCATGATCGTGGCCGCCTGGCGCTGGCAGAACCACCGCATGCAGCAGCGCCAGCGCACGCTGCAGCAGGCGCATCGTGAACGCGAGGCGTTGCTGGAACGCGCGACCCGCGATGCCCTGACCGGCCTGTGGAACCGTGCGACCATCCTTGATTTCCTAACCCGGGAAATGGACGAGGCCCGCAGGAAACCCGACACCGTGGCGCTGGCGGTCATCGACGTTGACTTCTTCAAGCGCATCAACGACACCTTCGGCCACGCCGGCGGTGATGAGGTGCTGAAGGAGCTGGCGCGCCGGCTGCGGGCGACGCTGCGGCAGCGCGATTCATTGGGTCGCTACGGCGGCGAGGAACTGCTGGTCGTGATGCCGGGACTGGCGCGCGAGGACCGCGGCAACCTGATGGATGCGCTGCGCGCAGCCATCTGTGCCACCCGGTTCGTGGTCGGCGCGGCGGAACTGAACGTCACGGTCAGCATCGGCGTGGCCTGGATGGAGGCCAACAACGAGTCGCCCGATGAGCTGATACGGCGCGCGGATGCGGCCCTGTACGAGGCGAAGGCCGCCGGCCGCAACCGTGTGGTGTGCAGCACCGGCAGCTACGACGGTTCAATGGTCGAGATCACCGCCTCGCGGCGCTACCTGCAGGACTTCATCGAGCGCGTCAAACGCGAAGCCGGCAAGCGCGGCGTCGAGACCGAGTCGAAGTAATCCAAGTTCGCGCCCTCAGTTCGCGATGAAATAGTGGAAGACCACCTCGCGCTGGTCGGCGGACTCCTGCGCCGTCACGACAAAGGTGGTGTTGTTCATCCACTCGTACTTGCCCTTCAGGTCGGTCTCGATATACGCGATCGCCCGGTAGTAACCATCGGTGCGCCGATAGCCGACATGCTCCACGTAGATCCACTCGCCGTTGTCGCATTTGAGCATGAAGTGCGCATCGACATCCCGGACGTGGTCGGCGCGGATGGTGTCGTACTGGCCGCCGCTGTCCGGATAGACGCTGGCGGTGATCCGTTCTCCGGTCACCTCGCCACTGACAATGTCCTGGTAGCGGAAGCTGCCGCGCGGCGTGTGCGACTGCTGCGGCGGATCATAGTGAGCGGTGAGCTTGAAGGCGTACTCGAGCTGGATTTTGCCAAGGATCCTGGTGTCGGTCTGGGGTACAACAAAGTCGCGCATGGCTTGGCTCCCTACAGGACTTCGTAGTAGTTGAAGACCGTATGGTCGGGGTTGGCCTGGCGCTGGGAGCTCGCGACGAACACCGTGCGGTTCATCCAGTCGTGCGGGCCGAGCGGTGCGGTGAATGCCGGGGTGGCGCGAAACCGGGTCCATACCCCCTCCTGGCTCGCAGGCGGCGGCGGCGCCGGAACCAGAGGCTTGCCGGGCTCGTAATGAGCCCCGAAGCGGCGCATGGTGCCGCGGTTGTGGATGAAGATCAGGGCGCCATCGCTGGCCTGGAGCATGTAGTAGGTCGTGAAGGTGGTCTTGTAGTAATCCGCGCCGCTGTGCGGCAGGACCCGCCCCTGCAGCCGCGGACCCCAGATATCACCGCCGCCCACCGAGGTGTAGCCACGACCCGCCGGGGAATCCATGGTGTTGATCATGACGCGGTCGGCGAAGAACACCCTGGCCGAGAAGGCCCAGCGCAGTCCGACCTTGGGAATGCTCGGGTCATGACCCTCAAACCACTGCGCTGGAAGGGCTTCATTGTTGCTCCCGGGGGCGGCATGCTCGGCGTTGGCGCCTTGCGCCAGGCCAAGGCCGCCGAACGCGACCGCGCCGGCTGTAGCGCCGCCCAGGAAGGTGCGGCGACTGATGGACTCGTCCTGTGATGACATGTGAACCTCCTAGTGCTTGTAGGTGAACGTCACACCGAAGGTGCGCGGCCGGAAGCTGTATTCGCGCAGCAGCCGGCTGTCACCGGTCCCCGGATCGATCGACCAGTTGTAGTTGATCGGCACGTGGGTGTTGGTGAGATTGTCCACGAACGGCTCGATGCTGAAGTCGCCGATGCTCATGCCGGCCCGCACGCTCACGAAGGACGTGGACGGCAGTGTGAAGTTATTCGGATCAAATTGCGCTGTGTTGGGATCCTGCGTCGGCGGCAGCCACTTGTCGTGCGCTTCGTACTCATAGTCCGCGCGTGCAAAGGAGTCATGGCCGGCGATATCGAAGTGGTACTCCAGACCCACCGAGACGGTGAACGGCGGGTTCGATGGGTTGCTGTCGCCGGAGATGGCGCCCAGGATGCCATCGCCCGCTGCGGCAATGGGGGCGGGGAGATTGCCGTTGGCATCGGGTACCGCGGTCGAGAAGGAGGAGTCCCTGGTGTACTGGGCATCGGTGTAGCCGGTGGTCAGCTCGGCCGTGAGGGAATCCGTGGCGGCCCACTCGATCTGGATGTCCCCGCCCTTGGCCACGGCCTCACCCAGGTTGGAGATGAAGGTGATCTGGCAGATGGGGGGCAGCACCACCTGCTGGATGTTGTGCCACTTGATGTAATAGATGCTGGATGAAATCCGCAGCCGGCCGCCCAGGTTGTCCTTGGCGCCCACCTCGAAGCTGTCGACAGTGTCGGAACTGTACGAGGTCGGACTGCTGGCGATGCCAAAGCTCTGCAGGTCCTGGGCGCAGGCCGCCTCAGGCAGGGGATTGTTGCCGCCACCGGGGCGGTAGCCCTTGGCATAGGTCGCGTACAGCATATTGGCGGGATCAAGCTGGTAGGCGAGATTGATCTTGGGGGTAAAGGAGTTCTCCGCCTTGCTCTCCGCCAGGCTGATGTTGGTGTTGTACAGCTGCGGTCCGCCGGTCAAGGAGGTGAAGGCAAATTTCACATGCGACTCGCGCAGGCCGATGGTGGCCTTCAGGGCGTCAGTGATCGCAAACGTGGCCTCGCCGTACCAGGCCACCTGTGTGTCCTTGGCATGGGTGGACAAAAAGTAGGAATCGTTCGGGAAGGCCGGATCATAGGACAGCGGATTGCCGTTCTGGTCCGTGAATACGTCGGTGTAGTCGAGCCCGGCGACGGCTTGCCAGAACTGCTCCAGCAGCGGATCGTGGATCTGTTCCAGGTAGGTCTGGCGGTCGTCGCTGAAAAACAGGCCGGTGGTCCACACCAGGCGCGCATTGGGATTGCTGGACACCAGGCGCACCTCCTGCACGAAGTTCTCCTGGCCGTTGTCGACGGAGGCGGGCGAGCGGTAGTCGGCAATGCTTGCGGGAAGGTGCACGCCGCTGCCATCCAGCAGCGGGAAATTCACGTACTGGTCAGGCGGCAGCAGGGTCTGATAGAAGCCAAGGTTGTATATGGTGCCTTCATACCCGGTCTGTTCCTGGCGGTGGTAGAAGGAGGTATTGGAGATCACGTGGAAGGCATCGAAGCTGCCTTCGATCTTCAACGCCGGCAGGTAGAACTTGTCAGGCTCGGAGCGCGGGCTGGGGTCGCCGCTCACGAAGTTGTTGCGGCCCGGATTCGAGTAGATGGGCCAGTAGGCCGAATCGTCGTGCAGGTCGTGCTTCTGGAAATAGATGCTGGGCGTGATGCTCCAGGTGTCATTGGGTGCCCACAGTCCCGCCACGCGCAGCAGGTAGCTCTCGCCGCGATTTGCGTTGCTGTCGATGATGGCCGGCTGCGGATTGGCCGCGGTTGGGTCGACGGAGTCGATCCAGCCGCCATCCTTACGGTACCAGACCGTCACGCGCGCGCCGAACTTGCCGTCGATCAAAGGGCCGCCGGCCGCGGCACCGAGCTCATAGCTGGGCGCGCCACCTTCCGTGTATGAAATCTCGCTGCGCGCGGTGATGCTGTCGGTGGTGAGGCTGGGCTGGGTGGTAATGTAACGCACCGTGCCGCCCTCTGAGCCCGCGCCGAACAGCGTGCCCTGCGGACCGCGCAGGACCTCCACGCGCGCGATATCGAAGGCTTTGGGTAACTCCTCGTCCGGACTGAACGCCAGGGAGCGCATCTGGATGGGCGTATCGTCGATATAGATGCCCGTGGTGCCCGAGCCACCCGAGGAGGAAATGCCGCGGATGGAGATCTTGTCAGTCCCGGCGGTATCGACGGTGATGCCAGGCGTGAAGCGGGCTACATCCCCGATGTCCTTGATGCCGCGGGCCTCCATGTCCTCGGCCGACAACGCGGTGACGCTGATGGGCACCTTGCTCAGGGCCTGCTCGCGGCGGGTTGCCGTGACCACGACTTCCTGCAATCCACCGGTTTCAGCCGCAGGGGCTGTGGCGGGTGCGGCTGCGCCGGTTGCCGCAGGATCGGCGTCAGTGGCGAGCGCCACCGCGGGCAGGCAGCAGGCCAAAATGAGGGCAAATCGTATGGATGCCTGCATTGCAATTCTCCCCGTTTCTGGCCAGACACTGAGCAAGACCGGTGCCACGCGCTTATTGCGCCATTAACGTACTTTTTGGGCACTGACAGAAGGCATCCGCCGCGGAGCTGCCCAAGGTTGGTGCGAATACTACCGCAGCGCTAGTAACCGCGCGCCTGGTCCACGACATTGAGCATATGCGCGCCTTGTGCATAGCGGCGCAGGTTCTCGCGCGCCACGATCCAGCGCCCTTCGCCGGGCAGATCCGAACGCGAGGAGATGTGCGGCGTAATCAGCACATGCGGCGCATGCCACAGTGGATTGTCGGACGGCAGCGGCTCCGGATCGGCGACATCGAGGCCCGCGCCCGCGAGACGCTTTTCGACCAATGCCTGGGTCAGATCCGCCATCACCATGCTGCCCCCGCGGGCGATGTTGATGAACAGGGCAGTGGGCTTGAGCAGCGCGAAGAATTTGGCGTCGTACATGCCGCGGGTAAGCGGTGTCAGCGGTACGCAGCTGACGATGACATCGGCGCGACGCGCCAGCGCCGACAGTTCATCAGGCGTGCCGACATGGCTGACAAAGGGTGGGCGTCGCGTGTCGCCGTCCCGGGTCGCGACCACGTTCATGCCCAGCGCATGTCCGCGCCGCGCCACTTCGGTGCCGATGCCACCGAGCCCGACGACCAGCAGCGTCTTGCCGTCCACGGACTGCATGGGGGTAGTGTCCCCATGGACAACACTCCAGCGGGCATTCGCAGTGTCAATGGCGAACACGTCCAGGCCATGCGCCAGCGCCAGCATCAGGGCGATCGCGTGTTCGGCAATCACCGCGGCATCCACGGCCCGCATATTGGTGAGCAGCAGACCGCGCGCGCGCAGTCCGGGCACGGCCAGGCAGTTTTCGACGCCGGCGGCGAGCGATGCGATCCAGCGCAGATCCCGCGCTGCGGCCAGCAGTTGCGGCGCACAGATTTCAGGGTTGAAGCCGACCAGGACATCCGTATCCGGTGCCTGCGCCAGCGCCTCAGTCATGTCGTGCGCGACGACCACTGTGGTGTGCGGTGCCACCGCGGCGAACTGCGCCTGCCGCAGCGCCAATTCCGGCACGCCGAATCCCAGCAGCAGAACCTTGTGAGGCACGCGCCAGTCGGCGCGCTGTTGCACCGCCGTGGGGGCCGCGACCAGCCGCAGCGACTTGATCAGCGCGTCGGTGCTGTCGGCAAACGCCACGGGCGCCAGCACGGACAGGCCGAATCCAGCGTACAGCGCCGCCCGCATACGCCGCAGCGCCCAAACCTTCACGGTGTGTATCCGGCTTCGGGTTCGAGCACCGTCTGGGCGGCGCCGCGGGTGGCCTTCAGGTGCAGGCCCTGTTCCATGGCACTGAGAAACGCCGCCTCATCGCCGATGTGAAACACGCCGTTGATGTGCCGCGAACCCAGCGCAGGATTGCTCAGCACAATCGGCGTATGGGTGTAGCGGTTGTATTCCGCCAGTGCCGATTCCAGCGCAATGTCGTTGAACACGATGCGTTGCGAGCGCCATCCCTGGATGCGATTGACTTCGGCGGGCCGAATTTCCGAAACCGCGCCCTCCTGGGTGTAGCCGACGCCGCTGCCCGCGCTGACCGCCACCGGCGGTGCACTGGCCACGGCGCCGTTGGCGCCGACCGTCACCGTGCCTTCCAGAACCGAGACCGCGGCGCCGGCGCGGGTGAGTTCCACATCGAACTGGGTGCCGACCGCGGTGGTCACGCCCTGCAGTGCGTGCACTTCAAAGGGCCGGACGGGGTCGTGGCTGACGCTGAACAGGGCCTCGCCGCGCGACAGGTCGATGCGCCGCAGTTTCCGGGAAAACGCCATGCGCACAGCGCTGTCCGTGTTCAGGAAAACCGTTGATCCATCGGCCAGCGCCACGGTGCGCTGCTCGCCCACGGCCGTACTGTATTCAGCAACCGTTGGGCCGGACATGAACAGCCACGCCACTGCACCAACGGCGAGCAAAGAGGCGGCAAGACCCACCTGCCATACCGGAACGCGCCACTTCGGCCGCGCGGCCGGCGCCGCGGCGGCA
Source organism: Steroidobacteraceae bacterium (assembly GCA_049792815.1). Lineage (GTDB taxonomy): Bacteria > Pseudomonadota > Gammaproteobacteria > Steroidobacterales > Steroidobacteraceae > DAIDKA01. The sequence continues at coordinate 98,240 of JBARBG010000140.1, forward strand.
CGGTGCCGGGTGACCAGAGCATCGGCTCGCGCCAGCAGCACGGCCAGGGTCGGACTGCTGCGCAGCTCCGCGGACAGCTCCCAGGTCAGTTCGCAGTTCTCGTATGCCTTCTGGTGATCGGCGTCCCCGATCCATTCCCGCCACGGCGCCTCATCACCCGGGTCGTGTTCCGCGGCGTGCGACTGTGCGAACCAGTCCGCGGCCGTGAGATTCTCGCGCGGCGCGCTCATGTCGCCTCCGAGATTGCGGCGCTGAGCTGCTCGATCGCTTCGGCCATCTTGCGGGCGACGGTGCGCGCGCTGAGGCTCATGATCTCGGCGATCTGCGGATAGGTGAGGTCGCGGAACCGGTGCAGCAGGAACACCGTGCGGGTGTCCTGGGGCAGATCGGCGATGGCGCGTTCGAGCAGTACCCGCGTCTGCTCGCCCGCCAGCTGCTCATCGGGACCCAAGTGATCCTGGGCGATTTCCTCGTCTTCGATCGGGACGTGCTGTGTGGCGCGATGGGTCGCACGCCGACGATGGTGATCGCGCGCGAGATTGGTCGCTGTCTGAAACAGAAACGACCGCGCCATGGCATCGACCCTGACCATCTCGCCGTGTCGCAGCAGCCGGTAATAGCTTTCCTGCACCAGTTCCGCCGCATCATCGGGCGGGACCAGGCGCATCAAGTAGCGCTGCAGCGAGACGCGATGCCGGTTGAACAGCATCGTGACATACGCCCTGTGTGACGGATCTTGCGGGAGCGGACTCCCGGCATCTGGCCCGTCCAGGTCCAGCGGATACGAGGCATCAGCAGGACTTGCACTCACTTGGGTCTGGTCGTGCTTCATGAATACCATGATTTTACGAGAAAGCTTCGGGTTGCGCGTTACCTCCTCTTAAGAAAGTCGTCGGAAGCCCCGAATCGGTAGACGAATCCGAGGCCAAACTGCACCGGATCAATGTGAATCCGCGGTCCCAAGCCGCTGCCCGCCTCGGGACGGACCAGCGCCCAACTGACACCGGCATTGAGCATCCAATGAGCGCTGATCAGGACGTCAACACCGGCCTCGACGGTGGGGCCGACCGTCACCCGCTGCAGGCCCGCGACACCGCTTGCGGCAAACAGCGTCGTGATATCGATGCCGGCGCCAAGGAATGGATCCAGGCGACTTTCCGGCGCCCCGTAGTATTTGAGGGTCAAGGCCGTGGACTGCAGGCGGGCACTGGCGCGGTACGGCGCCGCGGGCTGCGCGGCCGGTACATCAAATGAATGGGTGCGCGGCGTCGTCGCCGACAACGCCGCGGCGAACCGGTCGGAGATGAAGTATTCACCCGACACGGCGGCGGATGCACCGCCCGTGGCGCCGGCATTGTCGCGCGCGAACTCGGCGGCGAGGCCTACCAGCCAGGGGCCCGCGCGGGCCCGTGCCGTCAATGGTTCCGGCGGCGCCAGCGCCACCGGGGCCGCGACCTGCGGCGCCTCCGGCAGCGGGGTAGCCACCGCCGTTGCCGGACCCGTTTTGATGACGTATACGCCGTCCGTGCCTTGCGCGACCCGCAGGTTACTGTGTGTCAGCAGGGCGCGCAGCGCCTGTCGCGGCCTCAGAGTGCCCTTGACCGCTGGCGCCATCAGATGCGCAACAGGGCCCGGATCGACGAATACCTGGGCATTGGCCTGCAC
>JBARBG010000141.1:0-1655 GCA_049792815.1 Steroidobacteraceae bacterium
CTCGTACGCTGCCCGACCTGGGTCACGTGGGCTGCCGCGGCAATATCAACAGCAACATGTGGCAGTACATCACCCAGATCCAGCCGCGCCGCTGCGAAGTGGCGGACGTGGAGCGCGGCGTCGTGCAATGCATTGTCCTGTTCCACCAGGATGGCGAGGTGCCCGGCACCAACGTGCCCGGCTACGGTTACCTGAAGTATTCGGGTGCCACGCGCCGCCCCTTCGACACCCTGATCCCCGAGATCTTCAAGGTGCGCAATGGCCGCATCATCGAGATCGAAGCGACCATGCCCTCACTGCCCTTCGGCTCCACCACCGGCTGGGAGTAAAGTTTAAGTTAGTCATCTAACTTATTGATTATATTTGTACTTCCGCCCCGTTCCCGGGCTGCTCCGCCATTCCGTCGCTGCCGTCGCTGCAACTTTCCAGGCCCCGCCGTGTGCTGGGCTTAAACGATGCTTCCACAGTGCAAAGACTTTCAACGAGGCCGCCGGACCGCAGCGAATTCACGATGTTCATGCGTGACTATCAGGACATGGTGTATGCCACCGCACGCCGGCTCACGGCCAGCGATGCGACCGCGCAGGACATCACCCAGGATGTGTTTCTCAAGGCGTGGGAACACTTTGCCAATCTGCGCGAGCGCGTCGGCGCCGGCGGCTGGCTGAAGACCGTGACGCTGCGCCTGTCCTTGAATCACCTCGGCCGCTACCGCAGACGCTGGCGCTTCTTTTCGGAGCTGCTGCCCGCGGCAGGTTTGGACACGGGCGGCTCTGATCAGGAGGCTCCCGACGTCGATGTCGAATTCGCCGTCGAGAGCCTCGACACCGTCTTCGCCAGCCTCGCGCACGCGCAGCGCGATGAGCGCGTGCGCGCTGCGCTGACGCGGCTGCCCGATGCCCAGCGCTTGCCGCTGGTGCTGTTTCATTTTGAAGACCGGTCCTACCAGCAGATTGCGCAGGACCTTGAAGTGTCGGTCGCCAAGGTCAAGACCGACATCCTGCGCGGCCGATTGGCACTGGCAAAGCTGCTGCAGGCAGGAGTATGAGCATGGATCATCAGTCGGACCCGGCGGCGCTGGAACAGCGAGTGACCCAGGTACTGGCCGGAACGGCCGAATTCAAGGCGCCGCAGGATCTTCAAGCGCGGGTGCTCGAGGGCATCGAGCGGCTCGCGAAGGTGCCCTGGTGGCGGCGACGTGTTCCGGAGTGGCCGCTGCTGGCGCAGCTGCTGTTTGGCGCAACCGGAGTGGCCACCGCCGCGGCGTTGCTGCTGCTGCGGCCGGCAACGCCCAGGAGCCTGGGCACGGTGATCGGTCACCCGGCCGCAGTGCTGCAGCGGCCCGCAGCCGAACTGCACGCGACGCTGGATGTGCTCGCCGTATTCCATCGCCTCGCCGACACCCTGGCCAGCACGCTGCCGGACGCAGTGTGGTACGGCGGGCTGGCGCTGTGCGCCGCCGCCTACCTGGCCTTGTTCTTCCTCATCGCATTCTGCTACCGGCTGGTGCAGACCCCAGCCTCACGCTAAATCAGTGGACATCTCAAGATGACAAGCACCTTCACGCGATCCGCACTCATAACCGCGCTGCTGGCCGTGAGCCTGGCTGTCGTCGCGCTGCTGCCGGCCCCGGCCCGCGCCGCCGACGCCAGCGC
>JBARBG010000142.1:0-1816 GCA_049792815.1 Steroidobacteraceae bacterium
AAACGTGGCGGTACCGCGGCCGCTTCGATTCCTTCCATGCCGGGCAACAGTGCGGGGAAATCGGGCGGAGTGTCGCTTTGCATCACCACGCGCACGTGGTCGCCCTGGATCAGCGCATCCATCACACCCGGCGCTTGCGAGATGCGGTTCTGCAACACGCGCTTGTCCATGCCTGCCACCGCGACGCGGTAAGTGTGGCCGCGCATGGTTTCGCGCAGCGCGGTGGGTGCGCCCTGGTCGAGCAGCCGCCCCTCATGCAGCAACACCACTTCGTCGCAGCGTTCGGCTTCGTCGAGGTAGGCGGTGGTGAGCAGTACGCTGGTACCTTGTTCGCGCACCAGGCGATAGACGATGTCCCACAGTTCCCTGCGCGACAGCGGGTCCACGCCGACCGTGGGTTCGTCGAGCAGCAGCAGCGCAGGCTGGCGCACCAGCGCGCAGGCAAGGCCAAGTTTCTGTTTCATGCCGCCGGAGAGTTGGCCGGCCAGCCGCTTGGCAAATGGCTCAAGCCCGGCCATGTGCATGAGCTCGCGGTAACGCTCCGCACGCGCCGCTTCGGGCACGCCTTGCAGGTCGGCGTAGAGGTCGAGGTTTTCCTGCACGGTAAGGTCTTCGTAGAGACCGAAGCGTTGCGGCATGTAACCGATGGCGCTTTGCACCGCGAGCGATTGCGTGGCGGCATCCATGCCGAGCACGCTGATGGCGCCGCTATCCGGCACCAGCAATCCGGCGGCGAGACGCATTAGCGTGGTCTTGCCGGCCGCGTCGGGGCCGACCAGCCCGGTGACCACGCCGTGGCGCACGCTGAAGCTGACGTCATGCAGCGCCTGGATCTTGCGCTTGCCAATGAGGAAGGATTTGGAGAGTTGTTTTACCACCAGCGCGACCCCGCTGTCGGGGCTCGCGGGAGTGGGTGGCGCCGTGTCGTGATTGGCCGCGTTCACGCCAACCTCATGGATTCTGGCAGTGCTCGTTGTCTGTGGCGGCGGGTTGGCCCAGAGAAATTGTTACCGTGGCCGGCATGCCGAGGCGCAATTCGCCCTGCGGGTTGCACACGAAGATGCGCACCTGATAGACCAGACTGCTGCGCACCTCGGTGGTCTCCACCGATTTCGGCGTGAATTCAGCAGTCGGCGAGATGTAGCCCAGCCAGGCGCTGTAGCGCTTGTTGGGATAACTGTCGGTTGCCACCTCGGCGCGCATGCCCGGCCGAATCTTGCCGAGGTCGCTCTCCTTCACATAAACGCGCACCCAGAGCGGGTCGGTCATCGCGAGCGTGTAGACCGGGCGCTGTGGCGAAGCCATGTCGCCCGGTTCGAGAATGCGTTCCTGAATGACGCCGTTGTCAGGCGAATAAAGAGAGGCATCGGCCAGCGCTCTGCGTGTCAGTTCCAGCCCGGCCTGAGCGGCGTGGAACCCCGCCTGCGCCGCATCGGATGCGGTACGCGCATCGTCCGCCTGCTGCTGCGCAACGAAGTGTTGGTCGACCAGCATTCTGGTCCGCCGGTAAGTGTTTGCTGTATTGACTGCGGCGAGGCGCGCGGCCTCCGTGTCGGCCTCGGCCTTGCGGACTTTCTGCTGCAGCGTTGCCGTATCAAGCGTCGCCAGCAGCTGGCCCTTTGTGACGGGGTCGCCTTCCTTCACCAGCATCTTCGCGATGCGCTCGGAACCGTTGAAGGCAAGCTGGACCTGCCTGATGTCGACGTTGCCGTACAGCGTCAGCGTGTCGCCGTTTGCGGCGCGGTGGCTACCAAAATACCAGGCGGCGGCACCTGCTGCAGCCAGCACCATCGCAGCGGCAAGGAGAAGGAGGATT
>JBARBG010000143.1:0-9439 GCA_049792815.1 Steroidobacteraceae bacterium
GCGGCGCTTCAATCCACAAGTTTCTGATTTCCTCTTCAGTACTGTCTGGAGGAAAGGCGTAGGTGTCACCGCTGGCGATGGTGGTGCGCAGTATGGGCCACAGCTGCGGCCAGTCCTCCGCCCGATAGCTGCGGATGACGAAACTCATTGGATTGCTGAGATACCCCGGCACGCCGCCCATGTTATACGCGCTTGGCCCGGATGCTCTCACTGCCGAGCGCTTCCTCCACGACCCTGCCATCGTGATACCCGACCCGGTAGGCGGTCGCGCCGCGCCGCCAGTTCACAACTTTCGCAATGCGGCCGTCCTCATACAATACGGCCGCGTAGTCGTCGATCCCAACAGCCTCCGGGAACACCCTTGCCTCCACATGCTCGTGCAACCGCTCCTTGCGCGAAGCTTCGGAGTGGTAGTGAACGCTGCAGGCGCCGGGCAGAAACCCCAGGCAGCGAATGGGTTGCAGTCCCGCGCCCCAGATCGAGTCGGTGAGGCCACCCTCGAACCAGCAGATCGCACCGGCGCTCACCCCGGACAGCAGCACCCCGGCGGCCAGGGCGCGCTTGAAGATGCTGCGCAGTCCCCACTCCTGCCAGACGCCCAGGGCGGACTTGGTATTGCCGCCGCCCACGAAAATGGCATCCATGCCAAGCAGTGTGTCCTCGATGCCGGACAGGGCGAGGGCACCGGGCATCGGCTTGCGAAAGAAAGCCAGGTGGCAGGGTTCGCAGTCCAGCGATCCATACGCCTCGTAGAACCTGTCGATGGTTTCAGGAAGGTCACCACTGGGCGTGGCGACGAAGCACACCCGCGGCCGCACCTTGGCGGTGAGCCGCACGATGTATTGGTCGACCGGCGAATGGCGGTTCTCCAAGAGGAAGCCGCCACCCCCCAACGCCAGGATGCGTTTCATGCGCGAGGCAACCCTTTAAGCCCGCAATCGCTCCAATATTACCGCGGTCACCCGCGCGTCCGTGGGCAGAAAGGTGTGCGTCACCGGCAGCTGCACCACATCCGTCAGCCACGGCGCGGTGGCTTCGGACAGCGTCACGACGCCGTCGTTGGACTCCGCGGGCAGCAAGGCGGCCATGAGCGACCAGCTCTTGACCCCGACGACGGCGGTGACCGGCACGGCAGGCGTCCCGATTGCGGCCATGCGCTCCTTGGAGCCCAATATCACACCGCAATCACCCGTCAGCAGCCGGTACAGCGGATTGGACCCCATGCGCACGGCAACACTGGAGGCCCGCACCGGCGAACCCAGCAGGAACAGATGCTTAGGCTGGGGAACCGAACGCGGCAGGGTGCGCAAGGCCTGGCGCAACAGAACCCCGCCCAGGGAATGCCCGATCAGGACATAGTCGCCCGCCTGCGCCATCTGGGTCAGCCGCTCATTCAGGCGGCCGACGATGGACCCGAAGCTTTCGGTGCACACCCAGTGGCCGAAGTTGTGGGTATGGAAGCCGGCGCGCCGCAGGCGCCACAGCAATGGCCAGCCCGAGAGCGGCGAGCGCCCCATGCCGTGAACGAACAACACCTGCATGGCCGAAGGAACCTCTTGATACCTGTTATAGCGGACGCCTCTCCAGGGTAACGAAGCTCATCGCATAAGGATGACGCGCGTCGACCGGATGCAGCTGCCTTGATAGCTCAAACCAGTCGCCCAAATCCAGCTGCGGCAGGCGGGTGTCCCCCGCGATAATGGCGTGGATCCGTGTCAGATGAATCCGAGTCGCGCGCGGCAGCGCCAGGGCATAAACCTGCGCGCCGCCGGCGACGACCATTTCGGGGGCGGAGCCGGCCGCGCGGATGGCGGCATCCAGGTCCGCGACCACCGTGACGCCTGGAACCGACCAGTCCGTGGCGCGCGTCAGCACCAGGTTGGTCCGCCCCGGCAGCGGCCGGCCGATGGATTCGTACGTTTTGCGCCCCATGAGCACCGGCTTGCCCAGGGTCAGGGACTTGAAATGCTTCAGGTCATCCGGCAGATGCCAGGGCATGCCGCGGTCGCGGCCGATCACGCCGTTCTCGCTCACCGCCACCAGCAGCGAGATCAGCGGGCCGCAACCCACCATCAGATTTCGACCGAAGTATTGAGGATGATGGTGTCGCGCACCGGCATGCGGAAGAATTCGGTGGCCTGGCCGCTGCGCCGCTGCAGACGCGCGAACAGGCGGCGTTTCAGGCCCTGCCAGCCCGGACGCGGCCGGGCGACGACCACATGCTGCCCGATGAAGAACGAACAATCCTCCAGGTACACACGCAGTCCGCGCGAGCGGCAGGCGCGCAATGCCTCGCGCACATCCGGGGTTTCCATGAAACCGAAGCGGGCCGTGATCGCATATACGCCGGGGCCCAGTTCCTGGACCCGTGCCCGATCGGTCTGGCTCTGCCGCGGGGTATCCACGATCTGGAAGTTCAGGATCAGGATGCGCTCGTGGACGATCTTGTTGTGCTGATAGTTGCGGATCAGGGCCGAAGGAATGTAGGCCGGATGACTGGCGAGAAACACGCCGGTTCCCGGGACCCGATAGGCATCCTCGAGCAGCTTCGGCAGCGTCGTCAGCGGCTGGGCAAGCGCGGCCAGGGCCTTGCGCAGATCGACGCGACCGGAGCGCCAGGTCGAAAAGACCGCATACAGCCAGGTCGCCAGCGTCAGCGGCACCCAGCCTCCGGCCGGAATCTTGGTCAAATTGCCGGCCACGAACACCGTATCCAGGCACAGCAGGCCGCTGAACAGCGCGCCCACCGCCAGCGGCGGCCAGCCCCACTGGGTGACCGCGACGAAGGCGCCCAGAATGGTGGTGATGAACATCGTGCCGACAACGGCAGCGCCGTATGCACCGGCCAGCGCGTCGGAGGAGCCGAAGCCGAGCACGAACAAGGACACGAATATGAGCAGCATGCCGTTGACCACCGGCACGTAGATCTGGCCCTGCTCAGAGGCAGAGGTCTGAAGGATGCGCATGCGCGGCAGCAGGTCGAGCTGGATGGCCTGGCGGGCCACGGAGAAGGCCCCGGAAATCACCGCCTGCGAGGCGATGACGGAGGCCGCGGTCGCCAGCACCACCATCAATGGCAGCAGGGTCTGCGGCACCAGGGCGTACATTGCATGGTCGGCGCCGCCGCCATGCAGGCGCAGCGCGCCTTGCCCCATGTAGTTGAGCAGCAGCGCCGGCCACACCAGGGAAAACCAGGCCACGCGCACCGGCCGCTTGCCGAAATGGCCCATGTCGGCATACAGCGCCTCACCGCCGGTCACCGCCAGAAATGCGGCGCCGATGAGCGCCAGTGCGGTCCCGGGACTGTTGACCAGGACCTTGACGGCATACAGCGGATTGATGGCCTTCAACACCACCGGCGCGGTGATGATGGCGGCGGCGCCAGACACGGCCAGTGCCAGGAACCACACGACCATGATGGGGCCAAAGGCACGGCCCACCCTCGCGGTGCCGCTGCGCTGGATCCAGAACAGCGCCACGATCACTCCCAGGGTCACCGGAATCACGGCGCGGCTGAAGGTCGGATCCAGCAGTTCCAGGCCCTCCACGGCGCTGAGCACGGAAATCGCCGGGGTGATGAGCGCATCGCAGAAAAACAAGGCGGTGCCGATCAGCGCCAGGTTGATGGCGATCCGGGGCCACAGCCCGATCTGGTTCAGGCGGCGCTGCGCCAGGGCCAGCAGCGCGAGAATGCCGCCCTCGCCCTCGTTGTCGGCGCGCATCATCACCGTCACGTATTTCAGCGTGACGGAAATCGCGAGCGCCCAGAAAATCAACGACAGGACGCCGAGAATCGCATCGGCGCTGGATGCGCCTGAGACCTTCAGCGACTCGTCGAAGGCATACAACGGGCTGGTGCCGATGTCGCCATAGACGATCCCCAGGGCGCCAACGACGGCGCCGATGGCCGGTCTGCGATCAGAGTCGACGTGTCCCTGGCTCACGTACGGCGCCGCGGACTCGCGCGCCGGGCGATTTCCTTGGCGGCGGCGGTCTTTTTCTTCTTCTTGCGTACGGCCGGACGCCTGGCCGGCCACAGCATGGTGCCGCGACAGGCCTTGGCCCCGCAGCGGCAGGCATAGATCACGTCGACATCCGGCGGATCATTGCGCTCGCGGCCGATCTGGTAATCGTAATTGAGTTCCTCGCCCGGCTCGATGGTCCTGATGGCATCGATGAACACCCGGCGGTTCTCGATGTTCGATTCGCAGTTCGGGTCGCAGCTGTGATTGATGAAGCGCGAGTCATTGCCATCGACCGTGGCGTCGATGACGATGTTGCGATCCACGGCGAACAGAAAGGTGTGGTTGTCGCTCTCATCATGGTCATCGTAGCGGCGATTGGCGCGCGCATGCGAGATGCGATCCCCGACATACTCGATGACGCGGGTGCCCTTGCGGATGCGCCGCAGCGCGAACACGCCCTGGCCATGAACTCTTGAGCGGCGCACCTTGAAGAGCGGCGCCGCCCGCGGCGCGCGCTTGCTTTTGCGGGTCGCCACGCTCAAACCGCCACCGGCGCTTTGATGGCCGCGTGATGCTGGTAATTCACGAATTCGAAGTCCTCATACTCGTAGCTGAAAATGTCGGGCGGCCGGCGCCTGATGCGCAATTGCGGCAGCGCCAGGGGCGTGCGCGACAGCTGCTCATCCGCCTGTGCCAGGTGATTCCGGTACAGGTGGCAGTCACCTCCGGTCCACACCAGTTCACCGGCCTCCAGATCACTCTGCTGCGCCATCATGTGCGTCAGCAAGGCGTAGGAGGCGATGTTGAACGGCACCCCGAGAAAGAAATCCGCGCTGCGCTGGTACAGGTGGCACGACAAGCGTCGGTTGGCCACATAGAACTGGAACATCGCATGGCAGGGCTGCAGCTTCATCTGCGCCAGTTCCCCGACGTTCCACGCGCTCACGATCATGCGCCGGGAATCCGGCGTGCGCCGCAACTGCTGCATCACCACGCTGATCTGATCGATGGTCCGGCCGTCTGGCGCCGGCCACGCGCGCCATTGGCGGCCGTACACCGGACCCAGCTCGCCATCCGGCCCGGCCCACTCATCCCAGATGCTGACGCCGTTTTCGCGCAGCCATGCCACGTTGGTGTCGCCGCGCAGAAACCACAGCAGTTCATAGACCACCGAGCGCAGATGCAGCTTCCTGGTCGTCACCAGCGGAAATCCCGCGCCGAGATCAAAACGCAACTGCTGGCCGAAGAGCGACCGGGTTCCCGTGCCGGTACGGTCCTCCTTGGCCACGCCCTGCTCGCGGATTTGGCGCATGAGATCCAGATACTGTCGCACGGCGTGATGAACCCTCAGGTGGCGGCGAGGAAATTGCCGGAAGGTGCGCGCCTGCGATACGCAATGGCCAGCAGGATGATGCCGCCCAGGATCATGGGCAGTGACAGGATCTGCCCCATCGTCACCCAACCGGCGGCCAGGTAGCCGAGGTTCGCGTCCGGGACTCGCACGAACTCAATGCTGAAGCGCGCCATGCCGTACAGCAGCAGGAACAGTCCCGAGGGCGCCAGGCGCGGCCGCGGTTTACGGGTGAAGAGCCACAGGATGACGAACGCGACCAGGCCCTCCAGCAGGGCTTCGTAGAGCTGGGAGGCGTGCACGTGCAGGATGCAGGGGTTCAGGTTGAAGCGGCGGCAGTACGACAGAGCGTTGTCCGCCGGAGACGGATAAAGCTTCGTGGGATCGACGGTGAATCCCCACGGGCCGCGGGTCGGCTTGCCCCACAACTCGCCATTGATGAAGTTGCCGAGGCGTCCGAAGAACAATCCAAGCTCGGGCAGCGGCGCCGAAAAATCAAAAACGTCGGCGATCCGGCGCTTGCGCCGCCAGGCGAACACGGCCATGGCCACCAGCGTTCCAACCAGCGCGCCATGGAAGGACATGCCGCCCTCCCAGACCTTCAGCGGGTACCAGGCGTCTTGCATCCAGTAGTCCATGCCGTAGAACAGCACGTAGCCGGCGCGGCCGCCGAAGATCACGCCCATCATGCCGAAGAACACCAGGTCATCCACGTCCAGGGGTTTCCAGCTCGAATTCGCACCCTTGGCGCGCAGCCGGCCCAGCCACCAGGCCGCGGCGAAGCCGATCAGGTACATGATGCCGTACCAGTGGACCTTGATCGGCCCAAGCTCTACGGCGACGGGATTGAACCCTGGATAGTGCAACATGGGGAAATTGTATCGGTTTCGACTGTCACTCGCGCGAAACGAGACAGAACAGCGCTTTGAGATAGCGGGATTCGGGGATGGCCGGGTGCACCGGATGATCGGGTGACTGGCCGCCAAAGGCGAGGATCTGGGCGAAGCGGGCGCAGTGTCGGGCCGCCGTCTGGACCGCCGTCACCAGCTGCTTTTCTTCGAGGTGGTAGGAACAGGAGCAGGACACCAGCAGGCCGTCGCGATCGATCAGGTTCATCGCCAGCTGGTTGAGCTTGCGGTAGGCCGCCTGGCCCTGGGGAATGTCCTTGCGCCGTTTTATGAAGGCCGGCGGATCAAGAATCACCGCATCGAACCGCGCACCGCTCGCATGCAGGTTCTGCAGCACCTCGAAGGCATCGCCGCGCAGCGTTTCCAGCTGATAACCCGCCGCCGCCGCATTGCGCTGCGCGAATTCAAGCGCCGCCGCCGAGGCGTCCACACAGGTGGCGCCGCCTGCGCCATGTTTGAGCGCGGTGACAGCCCAGGCGCCGACGTAACTGCAGACGTCCAGCACGCGGGCGCCCTTGGGCAGGAACCGTCCCAGCAATGCGCGGTTGGCCGTCTGGTCGTAGAACCAACCGGTTTTCTGTCCCTCCGCCAGCGGCGCGGCAAAGTCGATGCCGGCCTCGCGGATGCGCAGCAGCGCCACCGCCTCACCAAAGGCCGGCCCGGAAAATGCAGGCAGCTGCTCCAGCTCCCGCGCTGCGGAGTCATTCTTCCAGTACAGCAGTCGCGGCTTGAGCACCCTGCGCACCGCCGACTCGACCATCGGCCGCAGCGCCTCCATGCCGGCAGTTGCGATCTGCCCCACGACCACGTCGTCGAAGCGGTCCAGCACCAATCCCGGCAAGTTGTCAGACTCGCCAAATGCCAGGCGGCCGTAGGGCTGCGTCGACAGGCGCTGGCGCAGCGCCAGCGCCACGTTCAGGCGCTCGACCAAGAGCGCTTCATCGATGGGCCGGTCGGGATCGCGGCTCATGATCCGCGCGCAGATCAGTGAATGCGGATTCACATAGGCGAACCCCACGAATCGGTCGCGGTCCGAAACCAGGCGCACCTGCGCGCCGGGCGGCAGCGCCACCAGCGGCGTTCGCGCGATGTCCACTTCATTGCTGAAGACCCAGGGATGACCCGCGTTGATGCGCCGGTCCTCGGCGCGCTTCAGGCGCAGCTCGGGCACGGCTGTTGCCACGCCCTGCGGTCCGGTGGAAGTTGTCAATGTCGCCTTGGTCGAATTCAAACGGCTCAATCCGCGGCGAATTATACCGGAAGCCCCGGTGTATCCTTGCCTGCATGACCCGGACCCGGCAATTGAACCCCGACGGCACGCCCCGTTACACCAATCGGTTAAGTCGCGAAACCAGCCCCTATCTGCGCCAGCACGCGCACAACCCGGTGGACTGGTACGCCTGGGGCCCTGAGGCCTTTGCCGCAGCCCGCAGCAGCGGACGGCCGGTGCATCTGTCGGTGGGGTACTCCGCCTGCCACTGGTGCCATGTCATGGCGCAGGAGAGCTTCGAGGACGCGGCGACCGCACAGCTGCTCAACGAAAACTTCATCAACATCAAGGTCGATCGTGAAGAGCGTCCGGACGTGGACCGGATCTATCAGATCGCGCAGCAACTGCTGACCCAGCGCAGCGGCGGCTGGCCGCTGACCATGTTCCTCTGCCATGACGATCAGCGGCCCTTCTTCGGCGGCACCTATTTTCCGCGCGAGCCGCGCTACGGCATGCCGCCCTTCACCCATGTTCTGAACCGGGTGCTGGAGTATTACCGCGACCACCTCGATGAACTGCGCGACCAGGGCAAGTCACTGGTGCGCGTGCTCAAGGAGATGGTGCCGCCGCCGGTCGGAGCCGATGAGCCGCTGAGCGCCGCCCCGCTCGCCGCCGCGCGCGCCGACATGGCCGCCAGCTTCGACGGTGACTACGGCGGTTTTGGCGGCGCGCCGAAGTTTCCGCACGCCACTGCGCTGGAGCGCCTGTTGCGCGACTGGCATGCCAGCAGCGCCGGCGACTCACCGGACCTGCACGCCCTGTACATGGCGACACTGACCCTGCGCCGCATGGGCGAAGGGGGCTTGAACGATCAGCTGGGCGGGGGTTTCTGCCGCTACTCGGTGGATGAGTTCTGGATGATTCCGCATTTCGAAAAAATGCTCTATGACAATGGCTCGCTGCTGGCCGTATACGCCCAGGCGGCCGTTGCCACCGGCGATGCGTTTTACGCGCGCGTCGCCGACGCCACGGCACAGTGGGCGCTGCGTGAGATGCGCTCCCCGCAGGGCGCCTTCTACAGCAGTCTGGATGCCGACTCCGAAGGCCACGAGGGCAAGTTCTACGTCTGGGACGTGCAGCAGGTACAAGAACTGCTGCCGGCGGCGCAGTTCGCGCCCTTCGCGGCCCGCTTTGGCCTGGACCGTGAACCGAATTTCGAAGGCCGCTGGCATCTGCATGTCTGGCGCGCGCTGGATGAGATCGCGCTCGACCTCGACCGCAGTGAAGCGCAGCTCGGCGCGGACCTCGATGCCGCCCGCGCCACGCTGCTGGCCGCGCGCAGCACGCGCTTGCGCCCCGGGCGCGATGACAAGGTGCTGGTCTCCTGGAATGCGCTGCTGATCCGGGGCCTTGCCATCGCCGCGCGCGCCCTGGACCGTGAGGAGCTGGCCGCAGCGGCCACCGCGGCGCTGGATTTCATCCGCCGCAACATGTGGCGCGGGGGCCGGCTGCTGGCGACGGCACTGGGCGATGAGGCGCATCTTGGTGCCTACCTCGACGATTATGCCTACCTGCTGGATGGCATCCTCGAACTGCAGCAGGTGCGGGTGCGCAGCGATGAGCTGCACTTCGCCTGCGAACTCGCGCAGGTGATGATGGACCGGTTTCACGATGCGCAGCTGGGCGGATTCTTCTTCACGGCCGACGATCATGAACAGCTGATCCACCGCTCCAAGGTCTTCGCGGATGACGCGACGCCGTCGGGCAACGCCATTGCGGCGTTGGCTCTGCAGCGCCTCGGGCACCTGCTGGGCCGTACCGAGTGGCTGGCCGCCGCCGAAGGCACCTTGCGGGCCGCGTGGCGCGCACTGGTACAGCGGCCCCAGGCCCATGTGGCAATGCTCGCCGCTCTTGAGGAGCTGTTGCACGCGCCGCAGATCGTCATCATCCGCGGCGCGGCGGCGCAGATCGAGGACTGGCGCAGCCAGCTCGCGCGCTGGTACGC
>JBARBG010000144.1:0-1690 GCA_049792815.1 Steroidobacteraceae bacterium
GCTGGTGACCGCGATCTGCGTGGTGAGCGCCGGCCACGACCGGCGGCTGGAACGCATGTTGGCGCGTTCCTAAGAAGACTAGGGCCGGGGGGCTCGCCGCCATAGGCGCTAAAATAGGTCACGAACGGGGTATGTGATGTGAGGTTTTCGTTTTCTTGGAGCATTCGCGAGGTGGCGGTGAACCATGACATGTGCCGCCACGATGCTGCCGAGGGAGAGTGAGCCGAGGACGATGCCAAGGAGCACCATCAGTACGGTCTTCTGCACTGCCCAAAGTGACGGGATGTAGGCCGCGTTGAGCAAGTCCTCAGGGGGAAGATTCCAGGAAGTCCTGGCTGAGGTCGTCACACAACAAGGCAAGAATGAGGTGGGCGTAGAGCCAACTTCGCGATCCGCGCTCGGTGTGCGTTGGAAGTCGGTCGATATGCAGCAGCGACTTCAAGCGTTTGAAGGCGAGTTCGATCTGCCAGCGCAGCCGGTAGGCGGCGAGCACGGCCTTTGCGCTGTATCCGCTCTTCGGCAGCGATGTCGCCGGGATCATGAATTCCGCCGCGATCAGGCTGCGCGGGTCGAGCGCCTTGCCCTTTTTGGCTGCGGCACGGCGCAGCGCCGACCGCGTGGCTTCGGCCGCCTCGGGCGTCTTGCGTTGCGCGATTAACCGGACCGCCAACGCGGGCTCGTCGCGGCCGACCAACGTGCGCAGGTTCACCTCATGCGGGCTCGAACCGGGCGGCAAACATTGCAGATAGCCGATCAGGTCGAACGGTTTGCCGGCCGGATTGGTCAGTTGCAGCGCGTTCCAGCCCAGCCGCACGATGAAGTCGACCTTGCCGTCGCTCTGCGCGCGGAAGCGGCGCAACACCCGCGCCCGGGCGTAATTGCGATCACCGATGCGGATCTCGCCCGGGTGTGGGGCGCCGCGCTCAAGTGCTTCGGCGCCATGTTTGTCGGTCAGTTCAAGATGCGAGAACCCACCGCGTCCGAGGTCGAACACACCGTGGACGCGCCAGTCGGTGCCTGTGCTGCCGGGCTTGCTGACGCAGGTGCCGTCGGCGAGGCGCAACGTGCGGCCGGGCCAGCGCAGGTCAGCGCCGGGCGCTTTCGCCGCAAGCAGTCGTTCCACCAGGACCGCGAGAAAGTCCGTCGCCTGGTTCAGCCGGTATTTGACGCCCGGGTTGCTGAGTTCGGCGATCCCAAGCATGGATGCCCACGCCGCGGTCTGGCGCAACGACAACCCGCCAGGCCCACGCGCAAGCGCGATCCGCAACAAAGTCACACCATCAACCAGTTCACGCTTGCGTTGGATCGCCTTGGTCTCCAGCGCCAGACGATCGAGATCGAGGCCGGCGGGAAGCCGCTCCAGCAACTCGGCAAACTGGTCTGTCAAAACAGATGCTGCGTCTCGCATCTGCACTCAGAATCAAACCGATTCGCGCCGGGTCAAGCACTATTTTAGCGCCTATGCCCTGACGCCGCCTCTTGTGCTGACAAATGCAACACATTTCGTGATTGCGCCTGCATGAAGCAGCAATCCGCCATCGCTGGGGTGAAAGCTCACGTGCGCGCCCGCATGCGGAACACGAGCCTCACTGACCAGGTGGCGGAGCTGGTCGGCGCGGGAACGGCCGGCACGAAGCGCGTCCTACATGCCAAGGCACCCTAGCACAGTGCCTGATGCACAGCGGGTTTT
>JBARBG010000145.1:0-7467 GCA_049792815.1 Steroidobacteraceae bacterium
GGCACGGCGCGCAGCTCCGCCGCCCCTGCCGCCAAGGCGGTCGCGCCGGCGGGCAAGGCCGGCAAATCCGGCAAGGCCATCGACCGCCTTGACCTGGACACGACGCAGATCACGGGCAACAAGGAACTGCCCAAGGTCATGTACGTGGTGCCGTGGAAGCATTCGGACCTGGGTGACCTCACCGGCAAGCCGGCGAACAGCCTGGTCGATGAGATCCTGCAACCGGTAGACCGTGACGTTTTCAACCGTGAAGAGCGGTACTACCACACAGTTGCACCACAAAAGGGCCCGTCGAACCCTCCGGCGGGGCCGGCGGTGGACCATTGAGGGCGGTGCCCCGCGCGCCGCCGCGCGGTTTGAGAATTGGGTCGTAGCATTTTGCGGTTATGTCTTTAAGTTGAGACATTGGCTAGGCGCGTTTGCTGTTTCGGGAGTTGCTGATGAATATCTTCGATAATCTGGTCAAATTCTTTCAGGGTGGCGGGACTTTCATGTTCCCCATCGCGATCGTTCTGGTGATCGGCCTGGCGATCGCGCTCGAACGCTACATCTACCTGGTGCGTGTCTCGACACGTAACCGCCAGCTGTGGAATCAGATCGTGCCCATGCTGTCACAGGGCAATTTCCGGCAGGTGGTGCAGGTCACCTCCAAATCCGAGTCGGCCATCGCCCAGATCCTCAATTACGGACTGGCGCGCATCCAGGCTGCACGGCGCCGCGAGGATATCGAAAAGGCCATGGAGGAGAGCCTCATGGAGGTCGTGCCGCGGCTTGAGAAGCGCACGCATTACCTCGCGACCTTCGCCAATCTCGCGACCCTGCTGGGCCTGCTCGGCACCGTCATGGGCCTCATCAACGCCTTCCACGCGGTGGCCACGGTGAATCCGGCCGAGAAGGCCAATCTGCTCTCGGCCAGCATTTCGGTGGCCATGAACTGCACGGCCTTCGGGCTGATGACGGCGGTGCCACTGCTCTTCATCCACGCCTTCCTGCAGACCAAGACCACCGAGCTCATCGACAGCCTGGAGATGGCCTCGGTGAAGTTCCTGAACGCCGTCACCGAGCGCCGCCCCGAGGCGCCGGCTCCGGCCGCGGCCTGAACTGCACTCGGACCGGACACACATGCGCCGTTCATACGATGCCAGGAAGCTCGCGCGCCGCAACCGCCGGCCTGCGGAGCTGCTGCTGGTCCCGATGATCGACATCTTCACCGTGCTGGTGACGTTCCTGCTGATGACCGCCGTGTTCTCCCGCACGGTGGTCCTGCAGCTGAACCTGCCCAGCGCCAGTGCGCAGATGCCGGATCTGCCCAAGGACCTGCAGCTGGAAGTCCTGGTGCGCCACGATCTGCTGGAAGTGGCCGACCGCAACACCGGACCGCTGAAGGACATACCCAACACCGCCCAGGGCTATGACTTCGACGGCCTGACGGACTTTCTCAAGATGGTGAAGGCGAAGTTTCCGACCAAGACCGACGCCTCGGTGCTGCTGGAGAAGGACACTCCCTATGACATCCTGGTGCAGGTGATGGATCACGTACGGGTATTCGAGGCCACCAATGGCTTCGCCACGACGCAGGCGGAACTGTTCCCGGCCATTTCCGTGGGAGATGCGCCGCCATGATGTCCAAACGCGCGCGGCGCATGGCCGTGCATCACCAGCGCCACCAGGCCGGGTTCGAGCTGAACCTGATCCCGCTCATCGACATCCTCTCGGTGATGGTGTCCTTCCTGCTGGTCTATTCCACGGAAGTGGAAATAATCCAGAACAGCAAAGGCATCGAAATCCCGCAATCCATCGCGCAGATGGCGCCGGATCGTTCGGTGGTGGTGATGATGACCAAGACCGACCTGTTCGTGCAGGGCGAATTCATCGAGACCATCAAGGACGTGCAGGCGGATCAGGGCGCAACGCTGGTGGCGCTCGGCGCCGCGCTGAAGCGGCCGCTGCTGGTCGGCCGGGACGTTTCCGAAGCGGCGCTTGCGGCCCGGGAAATCACCATCATGGCCGACAAGTCACTGCCCTACGAGGTTCTGAAGAAGGTGATGGCAACCTGTACCGATGCGGACTACGGCAAGATTTCCCTGGCCGTGCTGCAGAAAGAAAAGCCGGTGAGCCTCGCCCGGGCTCCGTCGGCGTAGCAAATCATGCTGGCACCTTACTACCGTACTTTTGAGCTGGCCTGGGAGGGTGACGAGGAGGCGCAGGCGCGCTTTCGGCGCATCCTGCGGGTCGGCCTCATCGTGCTGCTGGCCCTGGCGCTGCTGATCGCGCTGCTGCCGCCACCCCGGACCGCGCCGGGTCAGGTCAGCGTGCCCCCGCAGCTGGCGCGTATCATGATCGAGGAGCAACCCAAGCCCCCGCCGCCGCCACCACCGCCGAAGCCGGAAGTGAAGCCGGTGCAGGAGGTCAAGCCCGTGCCGACCCCGGTACCGATCGACAAGGTGGCCGAGGCGCGCAAGAAGGCGGAAAAAGCGGTCAATCAATTCAAGGACGCCCTCGCCGACCTGCGCGAGAAGACTCCCATTGAGGAGGGGCAGACCAAGAACCTGACCGGCGTGGTCGGCGCGGATTCCAAGGCCGAGCGCTCCATGATCACCTCCAAGGTGGGCGTCGGCAGCGCCGGCATCACCTCCACCAGCAGCCGTGGCTTTGGCAGTGGCGCGGGATCGCTGACCGGCCATGAAACCGCGACCGTGACCTCGGCGATTGCGCACTCCGGGCTTAATGGTGGTGCCGTACGCACCGGCAGCAATGGCAAGGCGGAGCGCAGCCGTGAGGAAATCGAGCTGGTGTTCGACAAGAACAAGGGGGGCATCTTCTCGCTGTATGCACGGGCGATGCGTGAACATCCCGAGCTTCAGGGTAAACTGGTGCTGGAATTCACCATCGCACCCTCCGGAGAGGTCACAATGTGCCGGGTCGTCTCCTCCGAACTGCACAATCCGGAGCTGGAGAGCAAGATCGTGGAGCGTGTGAGAGCCTACCGCTTCGAGGCCAAGGACGTGGATACCATCACCACCACCAAGCCGATTGAGTTCTTCCCCTCTTAGGGCAAGTTGCCATGAATCTGCAGTCCGAAATCGAATATTTCACCGAGCTGCGGTTGATCGACAAGGCGCGGCTGCTGACCATGTTCCTGCACGAACTGGCCGAGGAAGCGCGTACCACCTACGGGCCGGGCAGCGAACAGGTGTTCGATACGGCGCACCTGCGGTTCGTGAACGAACTGGTGCATCGTCTGACCCGCGTCATCGAGCAGTTGATGGCGGAGGACGCCGCGCGGCCTCCCGATGACATCGTGCTGCGCATGCTGCTGTCCACCCGCGCCGACAAGGTCGCCGAACGCCTGGTATTCAATGCCTACAAGCGCGCCATCCAGGGCTTCGAGAGCTTCGATACCACCATCCTGATGAACAACTGATCCGCTTGAGCGGACGGTGTTCCCTTGTTGATTGAGCAGCCGCTTACCCAGGTCCTGATGATGCTGGCCGCGTCGGTGTTCGTCGTGGCCCTGGCGCGGCGCATCGGCTGGCCGTCGATACTGGGTTACCTGGTCGTCGGCATGGCACTGGGGCCGCATGCGCTGCGGCTCATCACTGCGGCGGATACCACGCGCGACCTGGCCGAACTTGGCGTGGTGTTCCTGCTGTTCACCCTGGGGCTGGAGTTCTCACTGCCGCGCATGATGGCGGTGCGCCGCGAGGTCTTTGGCCTGGGCGCGCTGCAGGTGGGCGCAAGCATGGCGGTGATCGCGGTCATTGCCCGCGGTTTCGGGCTGCCCTGGCTGATCGGTTCGCTGGTCGGCGGCGCCATCGCCATGAGCTCCACGGCCATCATCCTGCACACCCTCACGGACCGTGGCGAAATCAATCGCACCCATGGCCGGCTGGCCTTCAGCATGCTGCTGTTCCAGGACATCGCCTTCGTGCCGCTGCTGGCCCTGGCCTCAGCGCTCGCCGGCGGCCATCACGGCGAGTTCTCGGCAGGGGCAGTGGCGGTGGCCGTGGCCGGTGGTGTGGCCGCCGTGGCCGCGGTGCTGGCCGCGGGCCATTGGCTGCTGCGACCGCTGTTTCACGAGATCGCACACAGCCGGCTGCGCGAACTGTTCACGCTGGCGGTGCTGCTGGTGGTGCTGGCCTCGGCCTGGACCTCGCACCTGGCGGGGCTGTCGCTGGGACTGGGCGCATTCCTGGCGGGCATGATGCTCGCCGAAACCGAATACCGGCACCACATCGAAAGCGTGATCCGGCCCTTCCGCGACATCCTGCTGGGCCTGTTCTTCATCAGCGTCGGCATGCTGCTGGACCTGGGACTGCTGGCGACTGAATTCGTGCTTATTTCGGCGTTGCTCGTCGGTGTGCTGGTGATCAAGGCGGTAGTGGCGGCGCTTGCGACGCGTATGTTCGAGCCTTCGACCTTCAAGGCGGTGCGCACCGGCATCGTCATGTCGATCGGCGGGGAGTTCGGCATCGCCCTGTTCACCCTGGTGCTGCAAAGCGGGGCGGTGCCGGTGCGGATCGCCCAGCCGCTGCTGGTCGCGGTGGTGGTGTCGATGGTACTCAGTCCCTTCATCCTGACCAACAACGCACGCCTCGCACGCCTGCTGCTGCGCGAGCGGCGCCCGCAGCCTACGCCGCTGGGGCCGGCCGAAATCGGACCCACCGGCACCATCGCCCAGCGCGAACACGTGATCCTGTGCGGTTATGGCCGGGTGGGCCAGAGCGTGGCACGGGTGCTGGAGTCGCAGGGTTTTGAATACATCGCGCTGGACCTGGATCCGGCACGCATACGCGCCGCCCGCCAGGCGGGCGAGCCGGTGCTGTATGGGGATTCGGCCAATGAGGACATGCTGGTCAGCGCCGGCTGCGATCATGCCAGCGCCGTCATCGTCAGCTTCTCAAGCCCGGGAGTTGCACTGGCCATCGTGCGCACCGTGCGGCGGCTGCGCGCCGACGTGCCGATCCTGGTGCGCACGGTGGATGATGCGCACGCCGCCGACCTCTCCGCCGCGGGCGCGACGCAGATCATCCCGGAAACCTTTGAAATGGGATTGAACCTGGTCGGCGCGACGCTGCGGGCGCTGAACGTGCCCGTGGCGCGGGTGGTGCAGACGCTGGGTCAGGTGCGCGATACGCGCTACGCCCTGCTGCGCAATGTGCGCCAGCATAGCGACTCAGCGGTGCCCGCGGAGCTGCTCGCCGAGCGCGAAGAGATCCGAACCGTGGTCATTCCGCCGGGCGCCTGGGCCGTGGGGCGCTCGGTCGCGGAGGCCCGCGAGCGCGGCGCACAGGTGGCCTTCACGGGGATACGCCGACACGGGATACTGGGCCAAGCGCCCGAAGGCGCCACCCGCCTGCGCGAAGGCGACCTGGTGCTGATCTGCGGTCAGCCCGAGGCGCTGGAACACGCCGAAGGCGTGCTGCTGGCGGGGTAAGAGGAGAATCCACCCTGAAACGGCAGCAGATCCATTTTCCACCCAAGCACGAGGCGCTGCGCGAGGACGTGCACGCGCTCGGGGAGCTCATCGGCAGCGTGCTGCGCGAGCAGGGCGGGGTTGCCTTGCTGGCCACCGTGGAAGAGGACCGCGTCACCGCCATCAACCGCCGCGAAGGCGATGCCACGGCGGACAGTGACCTGGCGGCCCGGGTGCGTGGCCGACCGCCCGCGCAGGCGCGGGACCTGGTGCGGGCGTTTTCGGCCTGGTTCCAGGCGGTAAACCTGGCGGAAAAGGTGCATCGGATCCGCCGCCGGCGTGAGTACTTTCTCAAGGACGGCGGCCGGCCCCAGCCTGGCGGCATCGAGGACGCTCTGGGGGCCCTGAAGGCGGCGGGCTCGACGCTGCAGGACGTCCTGGCGATTCTGCCGCAGCTGCAGATCCAGCCGGTGTTCACCGCGCATCCCACCGAGGCGACCCGACGCACCATGCTGCGCAAGCAGCAGCGCGTGGCGCAGCTGTTGCTCGACCGGCTCGATCCGACCCTGACCCCGGGCGAATCACGCGCCGTGTGGAATCGGGTGCGCGCGGAGATCACGACCGCCTGGCAGACCGAGGATCACCCGCGCGAACGACTCACGGTCGCCGATGAACGTGAGCACGTGCTCTTCTATCTGGGGGAGGTGCTGTACCGGGTGGTGCCGGACTTCTACCAGGAGGTCGCCGAGGCGCTTGAGAAGCTGTACGGCGTTGACGCAGAGGCGGTGCAGCTGCCGCGCATCATCGGTTTTGGCACCTGGGTCGGCGGCGACATGGACGGCAATCCGGACGTCAACGGCAAGACCATCCGCGAAACCCTCGACCGGCAGAACCGCGTCATCCTCAATGCCTACGTCGAGGAGTGCCAGACCCTGGCGCAGGAGCTGTCGCAAAGCGCCAGCCGTGTGAGTGTGTCGTCGGGTCTCGCCAAGCGTATCGAGCACTACAACACCCTGGTGCCAGGCTCCCGCGCCATCACCCCGGCGCGCCACGATCGCATGCCCTACCGGGTGTTCCTGGCGCAGCTTGGCACGCGGCTGCGCAATGCCCTGGAGGGCCGTCCCAACGGCTATGAACAGGCGCGCGAATTCGAATCCGACGTGCGCCTGATCAGCGACAGCCTGCGCGCCAACAAGGGTTGGAACGCCGGCCATCACTCGGTGCAGCGCCTGCTGCGCCGGATCCAGACCTTCGGCTTTCACATGGCGACGCTGGATGTGCGCCAGCATACCTCGGTCCACCACCAGGTCATCGCGCAGGGACTGGCGGATGCGATCTGGCAGGAACGTACGGCTCTTGAGCGCCAGGAACTGCTCAGCGGCGCCCTGGCGCGCGATCAGGGTCCGCGCATGGAGCTTGATCCACAGGGACGCCGCAGCCGTGGCGTGTTCGAGGCCATGGTCCAGGGCCGCCACCGCTACGGTCCTGATGCCATCGGCTACTACATCGTGAGCGGCGTGCTGGGCATCGATGACGTGCTGGCGGTGCTGCTGCTGGCGCGCTGGGCCGAAGCCTGGGACAAGCGCACCGGCGAGGCCGCCGTGGACGTGGCGCCGATGTTTGAATGCCTGGATACCCTGGAGCGCGGTGCGGATCTGATGCGGCTGCTGCTGGCGGATCCCACCTACCAGCGCCACCTGGCCGCGCGCGGCGCACGGCAGGGCGTGGTACTGGGTCATGCGGACATCAGCAAGGAGGGCGGCATCTGCAATGCCCGCTATGCCATACACCGCGCCCAGGCGGCGCTCTCCGAGGCGCTCAAGGGTGTGGTCGCCAATCCCGTCATCATGCACGCCCGCGGCGGCAGCATCGCCCTGGGCGGCGGCAGGATCGACGCTCTGGTGCGCACCGCGCCCCCCGGCGCGATCAACACCGTGCTGCGGATCACCGAACAGGGTCAGGTGGTCACGCAAAGCTACGGCTTGCGGCCCATCGCCATGCGCACGCTGGCGCGCGCCTTCAGCGCCCTGGCGCTGGCCGCGGGCCAGGCG
>JBARBG010000146.1:0-11584 GCA_049792815.1 Steroidobacteraceae bacterium
GCGAGACTGGCCGCCTCGATCGCCACCAGCGAGCGCACACCCGAGGATTCGGTGGTTGACAGGCCCAGTGCCTGCATCTTCGCGATGCCCAGCATGCCGACCGCGATGATGATCACCGCGACCATGACCTCGATGAGGCTGAAGCCGCGCTGGCGCGCCGGGCGTGGCGAATGCGCTGTGGTGTGAGTCTTCATGTGCATGTCGCCAGGGTTGTGGTCTGTTGCACGGAGACGTTGCCGACGTTGGTGATCTCCAGGCAGCGCGTCCGCGTGGCGTTGTTGGTCGCATCATGCAGCGGTATGACCGCACCGCCGTTGCCGCTCATGGTCGTCAGCAGCCCCAGCGCGAGGCCCTCGCGATCGAAGGAGACCACGCTGGTCGCACCATCGGTCAGGGTGTCGGAGCTGGTGAACGCCGGCTGCGCGCGCAGCACCAGCGCGGCATTGCCGCCGGTGGTCTTGGTGTTGGTGGGATCGACGAACACGATCCAGCCGAGGTTCCAGTTGGTGTTCATCGCCGAGCAGTCGGTGCCGTTGGTGGACACGCAAACGACGACGTTCTGGCCCTGCTTGATGGCTTCGGAGCGGGCGTACTGCATGTCGCCCAGCAGGCCGTTGATCTCGCCCGTAATGCGGTTGGAGATGGTGAGCCCCTGATAAGAGGTGAGGCCTACGCCCATCAGGATGGCGACGACCGCCACCACGGCCAGCAGCTCAATCAGAGAGACGCCCGCGATCCGGCGCGGGCGCATGGCGGACAATCGGGCTGCGGCGGCGTTACACATGGTCGGCGACAGTAAGCACGCAAGCTTGCGTGAATCTGACGACCCCGCCGGGCGTGCCTTGGCGGCGTCTTATCCTCTCAAACTGATAACTGCATCACACTTGGGGTGGGGGCCGGGGACTTGAACAGCACCCGGGCCCGGGTGCCCAGGCCCGCGGCGCCGGGTTCCAAGGTGAATTGCGCGCCGTGCGCCTCGGCAATTTCCGACACGATGGCCAGCCCCAGACCGCAGCCGTGGCCGGCCGTGCCGGGAATACGGTAAAAGCGCTCCCGGACCCGACTGCGCTGGTCTTCTGGAATCCCAGGTCCATCGTCCTCGACCTCCAGGAAAGGTCGCCCATCACGCAGCCCCGCCCGTACGGTCACATGCCCGCCGCCAGGCGTGTAATGGATGGCGTTGTCGATCAGGTTCCCGAGCAGGTCCTCGAGCAGGCGGACATTGCCCCGCACCGCCACCGGCACGGCCTCGACACCCAGGTCAAGGCCGGCGTGCAGGGCGCGGTCCACGCTCACTTCCACCATGCGCCCCGCGAGGGCCTGAAGGTCGACGCCCTCGAACTGCTCGGCGAAGCTGGTGGAAGGATCGGCGCGCGCCAGCGCCAGCAGTTGGTTCGCCGAGCGCGCCAGGTTCTCCATGCCCGCATGCAGCGCCTGAAGTCGCGGCCGCAGTGCCATGGCAGCCGGCTCCTTCATGAGCAGTTCCAGATTGCCGAGCAGGCCCGTAATGGGCGTGCGCAGCTGGTGGGCAGTGTCGGCCACGAAGCGCCGCTGGGAGCGCGCCGCCTCGGCGAGCACGTCAAACAGCAGGTTGAGGGCCTCGACCAGGGGTTTGACCTCGGCGGGAACCGTCGTGGCATCCAGGTGATTGAGTTCGCGCGGCGACCCGGCCTCGATCTGCCGACGCAGCGACAGCAGCGGCTTCAGCGCGAAATGCACACCCAGCCACACGATGAGCAGCGTCACGTCCAGCTGGATGAAGTCCATCAGCCAGGTGCTCGCCAATATGAATCGTCCCGGTACCGCGCGCTGTGCGGCCGACTCCGCCACGCTGATCACGGCCAGGTCGCGATCGAGGGCGACCCGATAGCTGGCGACGCGCAGGCGCTCGCCGCCGACGACGACATCGGCAAAGGTCGGATTCGTCGTCATCGAGGCGGCGGCTGCCGGCACCTCACGGGTGCCGGCCAGCAGCTCGCCGCTGGCATTGACGATGGCGTAGCGCAGGGCCACGAGATGATCGGCGCGATGGGCCGTCGCCGGCACCGCGCTCGGGTCGACGCGCAACCGGTGGCCGTCCCTGATAAGGCTGCCGGCCAGTGACATGGCGACATCCCCCAGGCGCTGGTCGTAGGCGGACTCCACGAAGGCGGTGGCCGCGCGGTAGTTGGCGTAGACGCCGGCGAGCATCAGCGCCGCCAGCGGCGGCAGCAGAAACCACAGCAGGCGGCGCTGTACGGAGGGTGCCGACTCAGTTGCGCGGTTCATCCAAGCGGTATCCCAGGCCACGGACGGTACGGATGACGGCAGCGTCGCCGACCTTGGCGCGCACCCGTGAGATATAGACTTCCACGGCATTCGGCGTGAGTGCCTGGTCGAAGGTGGTGATCGCCTGCTGCAGGCGCTCCTTGGAGACGACCCGTCCAGCGTTCAGGGCAAGGCATTCCAGCACCAGCCACTCACGCCCGGTGAGTTCCACCACAGCCTCATCGATGCGCAGCATGCGCCCAGCGACATCCAGTCGCATCCTTCCCAGGTTGACCTGCTCGCCCGCGTACAGGTTTGCGCGGCGGATCAGCGCCCGGCAGCGCGCGACCAGTTCGTCCTGCTCGAAGGGCTTCAACAGGAAATCATCGGCGCCGAGATTCAGCGCCTCGACCTTGATGGCCAGAGTGTCACGGGCCGTCAGGATCAGCACCGGCTGGGTGGCGCCGCGACTGCGCAGGCGTTTCACCAGTGACAACCCATCCTCGCCCGGCAGTCCCACGTCCACGACCAGCAGATCGAAATGCTCGGTGGCAAGCGCCGTGCTGGCGGCCTCGGCACTGGCACTGCGATCCACGGCAAAGCCGGCCGTGGAGAGTCCCAGGGTGATGGCATCGGCCACCAGATCATTGTCTTCCACGACTAGGATGCGCATGCGGGGATGGTACGACTCAGGGCGGCGTGGCGTAGTCAAATGAGTCAAGGTACAGCCGCTCCGGGTCTGCACCCTGGCCGGGGAAGCTCTCCCGGATGGCATTGATCATCGCCGGCGGTCCGGCCGCATAGATGGCAAACGCGGCGAGGTCCGCATGATCCTCGAGCACCGCCTCGTGAACCCAGCCCGCGCGATGCGGTCCCGAAGCGGCTGCCGCGGACAGCACCGTGTGGACCTCGAGGCGCGGATGGCGTGCGGCCCAGTCCCGCACCAGCGCCTCTTCATATATACCTGCCGGCTCGCGCGCGCCCCAGTACAGATGCACGGCGGCCGCGGAGCCCTCAGAAAGCGCCTGGCCCAGCATGGCCTTGATGGGCGCGAAGCCGGTACCACCGGCGATGAAAAGCACAGGTCCCGGGCCGCCCTGGTAGATGAACCGGCCCAGCGGGCCTTCGACCTTCAGCAGCGCGCCCTCCTTCAGAGTGCTGAACACGGGTTCACTGAAGGCACCACCGGGCACGTGCCCGACATGCAGCTCGAACTGACCGTCGGTGTGCGGCGCATTCGCCACTGAATAGCTGCGCCGCGGTCCACCATCGAGCAGCACATCCAGGTACTGGCCTGCCAGAAACGCCATGGACTCCACCGCGGGCACACGCAGCACCAGCTGCATGACATCCGGCGCCAGCTGCACGCGGCGGGCGATGCGGCTGGGCAGGGTCTTGATCTCCGCCGTCGCGGCGCTTTGCACCGGACGCGCCTCCACCACCAGGTCGCTGCGGGCGAGCGCCTGGCACAACAGCACGTAGCCCTGCCGGCTCTCCTGTGCGGACAGACCCGGCGGGGGGCCTGCCGGATACTCGATACGCCCGCTCATCAGCCGCGCGCGGCATGAACCGCAGCGCCCGGAACGGCAGCTGTGGGGCAGCGGCAGCCCCGCCAGCTGCGCCGCCGCCAGCACCGGAAGGTCCTCCGGAACGCTGATGCTGCGCCCGTGGGGGATGATGCGAACGGTGTGATTTGCAGCCATTTGCGCCGGTAGTTTGCGGTATTCTTGGCTGCAATGCGCATCCCCTTCACGAAGATGCACGGCGCGGGCAATGACTTCATTGTCTTCGACGCACCACGCACCGCACCGTTACCGACCGCCGGACAGTTTCGCGCTCTGGCAAATCGTTTCACCGGCATCGGTTTTGACCAGGCGCTGGTCCTGCACCCGCCGCGACGCCCCGGCACGACCATCTACTACCAGATCTTCAACAGCGACGGCGCTGAGGTCGAGCAGTGTGGCAACGGCGCCCGCTGTATTGCCGCGCTGCTCTACCGCCAGGGCCGGGCACCGGCCGGCGAGTTTGTGATGGATAGCTGCGCAGGCCCGGTGCGAGCGCGCGTGGCCTCGCAGGAGCTGGTCTCGGTCGACATGGGCGTGCCTTCGTTCGAGCCGGCCGCGCTGCCCTTTGACGCAGCCGAGCGCCAGGAGCGATATGCGCTCAAGGCCGGCAATGACACCGTTGAAATCGGCGCGGTCTCGATCGGCAATCCGCATGCCGTCGTGCAGGTCCCTGCCGTGGATTCGGCGCCGGTGGAGCGGCTGGGGCCCGCCATCGAGGGCCATCGGCGCTTTCCGCGACGGGTCAATGTGGGCTTCATGGAAGTCGTCGACCGCTCGGACATCCGTCTGCGGGTTTATGAGCGCGGTGTCGGCGAGACGCTGGCCTGCGGCACCGGCGCCTGCGCCGCGGTGGTCGTCGGCCGTCAGCAGGGTCTGCTGGATCCGCAGGTGCGCGTGCGCGCGCGCGGCGGTGAGTTGCGCGTAGACTGGGCGGGGCCGGGCGAGCCTGTCTGGCTGACGGGTCCGGCCGAGGTCGCCTTCGAAGGCCATTTTGAAATGAGGGATGCAGCCACATGAGCACAAGAGAGGCTCGGGGAGTCCAGGCGCCGCAGAGCGAGGAGGAGACCGTCGCTCACTTTCTGCAGCAGAATCCGGAGTTCTTTGAAAATCACCTGCCACTGCTGGCACGGCTGCGGCTGCCGCATGCGCGCGGCAGCTCCACCATTTCCCTGGTGGAACGTCAGGTCGAGGTACTGCGCGAGCGCCACGCCAGCCTCGAGCAGAAGCTGGCCGACTTCGTCACCGTGGCGCGGGCCAACGATGCGGTGGCCGAAAAACTGCACCGCTTCACGCGCCGGCTGCTGCGGGCGCAGAGCCGGCAAAGCGCCATCGAGCAGCTTGAAGCCAGCCTGCGTGAGGACTTCGACTCCTTTCATTCGGTCCTGGTGCTGGTCGGCGGGCACGACGGCGTGGTGCCGCAGCGCTTCGTGCGCCTGGTCGACCGCGAGGATGTGAACCTCAAGTCCTTCGAGTCGCTGTTCACCAGCGGCAAGCCGCGTTGCGGGCAGGCCCGTGACTCGCAGCGCGAATTCCTGTTCGCCGCCGATGCCCCTGACATCGGCTCGGTGGCCCTGGTGCCGCTGGGAGAGCATGGGTCACTGGGGCTTCTGGCCCTTGGCAGTACCGATCGGGATCGCTTCCACCCGGGCATGAGCACCGATTTTCTGGCGCGCCTGGCCGATCTGATCTCGGATGTGCTGTCCCGTCCGTAGCCATGCGGCCGGCCGCTTGTGAATCCGGCCGCCCTCGATGAGCTGGCGCGCTTTCGCCAGTACCTGACCAGGGAACGGCGCCTCTCCGGCCATACCGACAGCGGCTACGCGCGCGACCTTGCGGCGCTGGTCCGGTTCTGCGGCCAGCAGGGCATCACCGATTGGGCCGCACTCGAGCATGACCAGGTAAGGCTGTTCGCGGCGCGCTCACACGCGGCGGGTCTCGCGCCGCGCAGCGTCCAGCGCCGCCTGTCGGCGGTGCGCAGCTTCCTGAACTTCCTCATCCGCGAAGGCCTCCTCAAGCGTAACTGCGCGGTGGAAGTGCGCGCGCCCAAGGGCGCAAAGCGCCTGCCCGGCACCCTGGACGCTGATTCCATGGCGCGGCTGCTGGAGATTCCCGGGCGGGACGCACTCGCGGTGCGGGATCGCGCCCTCATGGAGCTGCTGTATTCCTCGGGATTGCGACTGGCGGAGCTCGTCGGTCTTGATCTTCACGATCTCAACGTGGCCGATCGGACGGTGCGGGTGCTGGGCAAGGGCAGCAAGACGCGCGTGCTGCCCGTGGGCCGCAAGGCCCTGGCGGCGCTCGCGGCGTGGCTCAGGATGCGCGGCGGCCTGGCGAAGGAGGACAGCCAGGCCGTGTTCGTGGGCGTGACGGGGCGGCGCCTCGGCGCCCGCGCCATCCAGAAGCGCGTGGAGTTCTGGGGCCTGCGCCAGGGCCTGCCCATGCACGTGCATCCGCATCTCTTCCGGCACTCCTTCGCTTCGCATCTACTTGAATCCAGTGGAGAATTACGCGCCGTCCAGGAGCTTCTCGGTCACGCTGACATCTCCACCACCCAGGTCTACACGCACCTTGATTTCCAGCACCTGGCCCGCATCTACGACGCTACCCACCCCCGCGCGCGTAGAAAGGCGTAATTCAGGACGCATGAGCAACAGCTTCGATCCCCACGGAACAACCATCCTCGCGGTGCGCCGCAACGGTGCCCTCGCCCTCGGCGGCGATGGTCAGGTCACCCTCGGCAACACCGTCATGAAGGGCAACGCGCGCAAAGTGCGCCGCCTGTATGGCGACAAGGTGCTCGCCGGCTTTGCCGGGGGCACGGCCGACGCCTTCACGCTGTTCGAGCGCTTCGAGGGCAAACTCGAAAAACACGCCAACCTCACCCGCGCCGCCATCGAACTGGCCAAGGACTGGCGCTCCGACCGTTATCTGCGGCGCCTTGAGGCGCTGCTGCTGGTGGGTGACAAGGAAAAGATTTTCGTGATCTCCGGCAATGGCGATGTGATCGAGCCTGAATACGATGTCGCAGCCATCGGCTCGGGAGGCTCGTATGCCCTGGCCGCCGCGCGCGCCCTGGCGGAGTCCTCGGATCTGGATGCCCGCAGCATTGTCGAGCGCTCGCTCAACATTGCCGCTGACATCTGCATCTACACCAATCGCAACCTGCACATCGACGAGATCAAGTAAATGGCGAATCCTTCACCCGACGCGGTACAGGCCCTGCACCCGGAAGTCCCGAGTGCGCAGGTCGTGGCTCCTCAGGATATGACGCCGCAGGAGATCGTGCAGGAACTGGACAAGCATATCGTGGGCCAGCACGCGGCCAAGCGCGCGGTGGCGATCGCCCTGCGCAATCGCTGGCGCCGGATGCAGATTCCCGAACCCATGCGACACGAGATCACGCCGAAGAATATTCTGATGATTGGTCCCACGGGCGTGGGCAAGACCGAGATCGCGCGGCGCCTGGCCAAGCTCGTCAACGCGCCATTCGTCAAGGTCGAGGCCACCAAGTTCACTGAGGTCGGCTACGTCGGGCGCGACGTGGAATCCATCGTCAAGGACTTGGCCGATGTTGCGGTCAAGATGACCCGCGAACAGGAGCTGGGCAAGGTGCGCGAGCGCGCCGCCGAGGCCGCCGAAGAGCGGGTGCTGGATGCGCTGCTGCCCAAGGCGCGTGTCATGGGTTTCTCCACCGACGAGCCGCCACAGCCGCGCGACGCGGAGACCCGCCAGAAGCTGCGCAAGCGGCTGCGCGAAGGCGATCTCGACGAACGTGAAATCGAGATCGAGCTGCGCGCGATGCCCGCGGGGGTCGAGATCATGGCCCCGCCGGGCATGGAGGAAATGCAGCAGCAGCTGCAATCGATGTTTGCCAACCTTGGCGGCCAACGCAACCGTCCGCGCAAGGTCAAGGTGAAGGAAGCCGTGAAGCTGCTGGCCGAGGACGAGGCCGGTCGCATGGTCAACGAGGAGGAGCTCAAGGTGCGCGCCCTGCACAATGCCGAGCAGAACGGCATTGTGTTCATCGACGAGATCGACAAGGTCTCGCGGCGCGGGGAAACCATCGGCGCTGACGTGTCACGCGAGGGCGTGCAGCGTGACCTGCTGCCGCTGGTCGAAGGCTCCACCGTGTCCACCAAGTACGGTCCGCTGAAGACCGATCATGTGCTGTTCATTGCTTCGGGCGCGTTTCATCTGTCGAAGCCTTCGGACCTGATTCCCGAACTGCAGGGTCGGCTGCCGATCCGCGTGGAACTGCATTCACTGACCGTTGATGACTTCATGCGCATCCTGACCGAGCCTGACGCGTCGCTGACGGCGCAGTATCGGGCCCTGCTCGCCACTGAGGGTGTGACCGTCAGTTTCGCGGCCGACGGCGTACGCAGGCTGGCGGAGATCGCCTTTCACGTGAATGAACGGACGGAAAACATCGGTGCGCGACGCCTGCACACCGTGATGGAAAAACTGCTGGAAACCGTGTCCTACGAGGCGACGAGTGCCGAACGGCGCGACGTCACGGTGGATACCGCGTATGTCGACGGCCACCTCGGGGACCTCGTCAAGGATGAGGATCTGAGCCGGTACATTCTCTAGCTACCGGCTCACTACTCCTCGATGTCAGGCGCTCGCGCCCTTGAGGCTCAGATTCGCGCTCTTCGCTGACGTATAGCGCTGGCCGATGTCGGTCCAGTTCCAGATGTTCCACAGGGCATCGAAGAACTTCACCTTCTCGTTGACGTACTGCAGATAGAACGCATGTTCCCATGCGTCTATGACCATGAGCGGCAGCGATCCCTGGAAGCCGCTTTGCTGGTGGTCATGCACCGAACCGATGATCAGCTGCTGCGTCAGCGGCTCAAGGTACAGCGCGGCCCAGCCCGATCCCTGAATGGTGGCCGCCGTCTTGTTCAGCTGCAATTTGAATGAGTCGAAGTTGCCGAAGTCCCGGTCGATGGCCGCGGCCAGGTCGCCGGTGGGCTTACCGCCGCCTTTCGGACTGAGGTTCTGCCAGAAAATGCTGTGCATGACATGGCCGGAAATGTGGAACGCCAGCGTGCGTTCGAGCACTCCGGCGCCGTCCAGAGCACCCTTCTGCCGCGCCTCGGCCAGCTGCTCGAGGGTCTTGTTGGCGCCATCCACATAGGCCTTGTGATGCTTGCCGTGATGCAACTCCATGATGCGCGCCGAAATATGCGGCTCCAGAGCGTTGTAGTCATAGGCAAGCTCAGGCAGTACGTACTTGGTCATGGGCGCCTCCACGGATTCGTTGGCATGCATTATGTCCTGCATTGCAGTCGGATGTCAGCCTGGCGCTAGCGCGGTTTCGGATTGCGGGCACGGCGTTCGCGGGCGCGCGCGATCATGTTCTGGCGCTCTGATGGCGTAGCGCTCTGCCAACGCTGACGCAGCTGCTGGCGCCGCTGCTGCGGCAACTGCTGGAACTTGCGGAAATTCTCGCGCGCCGCCTGCTGGCGCGACGGCGGCAGGGCGCGAAACTCCTCCCATCGCTGACGCAGCTGGTCGCGACGCTGTGGGGGCAGCTGCTGGAACTGATTGAAGCGCTGACGGGCCTGGCCGCGCTGATCCGGTGTCATGCCCAGCCAGCGCTGGCTGCCGCTGGCGAGAGCCTGCTGGCGCTGCGCAGGCAGCTGGTCCCACTGCCCTGAAAGGCGCGACAGCAGATGCTGCTGATCCGACGACAGTGAACTCCACGGCACTGCGGCGCCCGGCTGCGGCGCGCTCACGCCGGGGGCCGCCACCTGCGCGGCAACCGGCAGGCACACACCAGCCGACAGCAATGCTGCCAGCAACAGTCCCCCGATCAGGCCCGGATTAACTCTCACTTTTCGCAACATCTTTCCCAGGCGCGCTGCTGGAAGGCGGCGGTGGCGGCGGCTTTTTTGCCACTGGCCTTTGCGCTCCCGTCCGCGCCAAATATTGTTTCCATCCCTCGTCGTCGGAATCCACTGACCCCAGAAACTCGATCAAATCCGCATCGGCGGGCTCTACCGTCTTCGCCGGCGGATCCGCAGCACGCAACAGCAACGGCTGCCAGGCGACGCCGAGCAGCACTCCCAGGCAAGCCCATGCACGGACGGGCCTTGGCCCGCCGGGCGTTGTCATCAGGTCGTCGCTCCACCAGCAGCTTGGCCCGCGCTCTGGCCGGTGCCCTCGCCCTGCGCCGCCGCCCACTCGTAGAAGGAGCTGTCATTGTCTTCCAGCAGATTCATGGCATCGTCGTCCGTGACCAGGTCCAGCACGTCGAGCGCACCGGCCGGATTGTCGGCCGCCGACGTGGTCAGATGAAGCCCACCGCTGATCATGAAGGCTGCAACCAGCACGGCCACCGCCGCCGCGCCCGCCGGCATCAGCGCCTGACGGCCGAGCGGTCCGAGCAGCCGCGCCAGCAAGGAAGGCCTGGCCGCCGCCGCCACCGCGGCCTGTCGCGCCTGGTTCAGCCGCGAGCGCGTCCGCGCGTCAATGCGCGACAGTCCCTCTTCAAGTATCAGGCGCGACCGGACTTCCAGCCCGCTATCGCCCTCACCGGCGTTCATAGTTCGAAGTCTCCGAGTTTCTGTCGCAGCCCCTGCAGGGCGCGAAAATAGTGTGTCTTGACGCTGCCCTCAGAGCAACCCATGGCCTGCGCGGTCTGCGCGACGTCCAGGCCCTCGAGATTACGTAACAGGAACGCCTGACGCTGTCGGTGGGGCAGTTCCTCCAGCGCCCCGTCCAGGGCGGTCATGGCCTCGTCGAGCTCCAAACGCGCCACCGGCTGCAGATCGGTGCTCGGCGCCTGTGCGATGGGGTCGACGTCCTCATCATCCTCGTCGCGGCGCAACGGCAGCCATGCCATGACGCGCCCGCGCACCGTGCGGCGGCGCTGCATGTCGCGAATCCGATTCTCCAGAATCCGGTAGAACAGCGGCTTCCATTCCTCTTCCGGCCGGTTCGAATAGGCACGCGCAAGTTGCAGCATGGCGTCCTGCACCGCGTCCAGCGCATCGTCCTGATGTCGCAGGCCGGCCTGCGCGATCTTGTAGGCCTTCAGCTCGACGCTCGCCAGAAACTGGTTGAGCGCTCGCGATCTGGCCTCGGCAGTGTCATTCAATAGGGTGTCGCCGCGCGATGTGGCCGGCATGTTATAAGGCGAAGCAAGACTAGCAAAGGCACCCATGCGTATAACAACGCGTGGACTTGGCCCGGGGTTGACCCGCCAGGGGCGATTTGCCGACATCGCGCAACCCATTGATTTGAATAAACCTATTGGACTTTCGGCATGACCACGGTAGCGCTTCCGGGCGGCACATCACCCATCGCCCGCATCGCCCTGGATGTCCCGCTGCGCCGTCTTTTCGACTATCGGGTTCCAGAGTGCGGTGCAGCACCGCTCCCCGGGACCCGGGTCCGGGTGCCCTTTGGCCGCCAGAACCTGATCGGCTTTGTTCTTGAACTCGCCGAGGTTTCCCCAGTACCGCCGGAGCGGCTCAAGCCCATCGCGGCCGTTGTGGATACCGTCCCGGTGCTGGCCCCGGACGTGCTCGACCTGGTGCGCTGGGCCAGTGACTACTATCACCATCCCATCGGCGAAGTCATCGCCAGCGCGCTGCCCAAGGCCCTGCGCGGCGGCGCCAGCAGCATCGCGCTGGAGGAGATCTGGCGGCCGGCACCGGAAGGCATCGCGGCACTAAGAGCCGGAAAACTCGCGCGCGCGCCCGCCCAACGCCAGCTGCTGGAATTGCTGCTCGTCGGCGAACCGCTGCGCCAGGCGCTGC
>JBARBG010000147.1:0-17982 GCA_049792815.1 Steroidobacteraceae bacterium
GCGC
The DNA here is from genome assembly GCA_049792815.1 of Steroidobacteraceae bacterium. GTDB lineage: Bacteria > Pseudomonadota > Gammaproteobacteria > Steroidobacterales > Steroidobacteraceae > DAIDKA01. The sequence continues at coordinate 5 of JBARBG010000147.1, forward strand.
GCGGCCGTGCGGATTTGTCAGTTAGCCGTAGTTGTCAAATCCGCGATGCGAGACCTGCATCACCGAAGCGCCGCGCTGCACGATCGCGCCGCGCTCTTGCCGCAAGGCCCCGATCCGGCTCCAGCCGAAGCGCGCGGCCGGGCAACGCACCGCGAATTCCTCGTACTTTCCTGCAGGCACGGTAAAGCACAGTTCGTAGTCCTCGCCGCCCGTCAGCGCCAGCTCCCGCGCCCGCTCCTCGCCCACCGCGGCGCGCAGCGCCTGCGACACGGGCAGTGAGGCGTAGTCCAGGCTGACCCCGCAGCCACTGGCCTCGGCGAGGCGTGCGCAGTCGCCCAGCAGGCCGTCCGAAACGTCGATGCAGGCGCTCGCAAGGCCGCGCAGGGCCTGCCCGAGTGCGACCCGCGGCGTGGGATAACGGAAGCGCTCGAGCAGCCACTGCGCGTGCGCGGCATCTGCCACCCTGAGACGCGACTGCTCCAGCATCAGGCCGGCCGCCGAGTCACCCGGCGTACCGCTGACGAAAACCGCATCACCGGGCTGACCGCCGTGGCGGGTCAGCGCCGCGCCGGGCGGCACGAAGCCCATGATCTGCACCGTCACACACAGCTTGCCGCCGGTGGTATCACCACCCACCAGTGTCACGTCATGTTGGCGCGCCAGGGCATCGAGCCCCGCACTGAACTCGCTCAGCCATGCCTCATCGGCGGCCGGCAGCGCCAGCGCGAGCAGCGCCCAGGCCGGTTGTGCGCCCATGGCCGCAAGATCCGAGAGATTCACGGCCAGCGCACGATGACCGATGGAACGCGCGGGAGAGCCTTTGGGAAAGTGCACCTCCTCGACCAGCGAGTCGATGGCGGCGACCAGCTGCACGCCCGGCGGGCACTGCAGCACCGCGCCGTCATCGCCCACGCCCAGGACCACATCATCACGCTGCGCACCGCACTGACTGAAGAAGCGGCTGATGAGATCGAATTCCGACAGCGGCATGTTGCCCTGGCGCCTTTAGTGTTCGTTGGTGCGCAGGATACGCGCCGCGCGGTCCAGCACGGCGTTCACGAACTTGTGGCCATCGGTGGCGCCGAAGCGGCGCGTCAGCGTCACCGCCTCATTCAGCACCACACGGAAGGGCACATCGGGGCGCGAGGTGAGCTCGAATACCGACACCAGCAGCACCGCGTGCTCCACCGGGTCCAACTGGGCCGCCGGGCGATCCGTCCACTGCGCGATGTCACTGTCCAGCTGCGCGCTCGCCCCGCAGACCCCTTCGATCAGCTCGCGGAAATACTCGCGGTCGGCCTTGGGCATGTCCGCGGCGTCGGCGAACTCCAGCAGCAGGTCCTGCCACGTACCGTGATTGAGTTGCCAGCGATAAATCGCCTGCACCGCGAGTCGCCGCGCCACCGAGCGGGCATTGGTGGCCCGGCGGTCTGTCTGGGCATGCATCACTTAAGCCCGTTGTTCCAGGCGCTGGAACAGGCTGATCATCTCGAGCGCGGTTTCCAGCGCCTCGCCACCCTTGTTCATGCCGTTGATCGCCGCACGTTCCAGCGCCTGTTCCGTGGTGTTCACGGTCAGCACGCCAAATATCACCGGCACACCGGTCTCCAGGCCCGCGAACGTCAGGCCCCGGGCGCACTCCCCCGCCACGTAGTCGAAATGCGGCGTGTCCCCGCGAATGACGCAACCCAGGGCCACGACCGCCTCGAACCGGCCGCTGACCGCGAGCTTGCGCGCCGTGACCGGCAGCTCGAAGGCTCCCGGCACGCGTGCGATCAGCAGGTCATCAATGGCGCCGCCGTGGGAGCGCCAGGCGCTGCTTGCACCTTCCAGCAGGCTCGAGACGATGAAGTCATTGAAGCGCGCCGCGGCGATGGCGACGCGCCGGCCGCGCGCGCTGATCTCGCCTTCCACGACATGCGCTGGCGCCGGGATGTGCGCATTGGAGCCGGCCACCTAGGAGTCCGCTCCCAGGTAGGATTCAACCGTCAGGCCGAACGCCGAAAGCCCGTGCATCTGCTTGGGCTGGGACATCACACGCATCCGGCACACTCCCAGGTCCTTGAGGATCTGGGCGCCCACGCCGAAGGTCCGCAGCACCATCGCCTGCGCGCTCAAGGCCGGCTTCGGCCCGGAGTCGTTGCCGGGTACGGCCGTGCGCTGCAGCGCCTGCAGGGCGGCCCCCAGGTCATACGCCGCCTCGGCTTGACGCAGGATCACCACGACGCCGTTGGGTGCGGCGGCGACCCGCTCGAGCGCACGTCGCAAGGTCCAGGTACGTCCGTCCCCGGTGATCCCCAGGGCATCGCGCAGCGTGTCGGCCACGTGCACCCGCACCAGAGGCGCCTCGGGCCCATCCATCCGGCCACGCACCAGGGCCAGATGCACCGCGTGGCTGACGCGGTCCTCGTAGGCGCAGAGGCGGAATTCACCGAATTCAGTTTGTACCGGCTGATCCGCGATCCGCTCCACGGAGCGCTCATTGCGCAGCCGATAGCGGATCAGGTCCGCGATCGTGCCAATGGCCAGGTTGTGCCGGCGGGCAAACACCTCGCATTGGGCACGACGGGCCATCGAACCGTCATCGTTCATCAGTTCGCACAGCACGCCTGCGGGCTTCAGGCCCGCGAGCACGCACAGATCCACGGCCGCCTCGGTATGTCCGGCGCGTACCAGCACGCCGCCGCGGCGCGGCCGCAGCGGAAAGATATGTCCGGGGCGGGCAAAGTCGGTCGCCGCGGTCTGCGGGTCGGCCAGCGCCTTGATGGTCGCGGCACGATCCGCGGCCGACACCCCGGTGCTGGTGCCGTGACGGTAGTCCACCGAAACCGTGAAGGCGGTGCGGTAGCTGTCGTTATTGCTGCCGACCATCTGCGGCAGCTCCAGCCGCAGCAGCCGCTCCTCTTCCATGGGCACGCAGATGATGCCGCTGGAATGCCGGATCATGAAGGCCATGGACTCGGGCGTCGCATGCTCCGCGGCCATGATCAGGTCGCCCTCGTTTTCGCGGTCCTCATCGTCAAGAATCAGCACCACGCGCCCGGCGCGCAGCTGCGCCACCACGTCCGGAATGCTGCTGAAGTCGGATCCCGCGGCGCTGTCAGCGACCTCCGGGGCTTCCGCGCCCGAGCGCGGCGGCAGGTTCACAATCTTGCTCATAGCCGCCTATCGTACCGCGCTGCGAGCAGCCGCTCCAAGGCGCGCGCCAATTTGAGCCACCTGGGCTTAACTACCTGTTTTCTGAAGGATAAATCCTCATGCGCTGCGCAACAGCCGCTCCACGTAGCGCGCCACCGGGTCGATCTCCAGGTTGACGGTGGCCCCGCAATGCAGTGCGCCCAGGGTGGTCACTTCAAGCGTGTGGGGGATGAGGTTGATGCCAAAGCGTCGCCCCTCCACCTCGTTGACCGTCAAACTGACGCCATCCACCGTGATCGAGCCCTTGCGGGCGATGAAGCGTGCCAGGGCGGCCGGCGCCTCGATCACCATGCGCGTGGAGCGGGCGTCGGTGGTCCGGGAAACGACGCTACCGACGCCATCCACATGGCCCGATACCAGGTGTCCGCCCAGGGCATCCCCGGCGCGCAGTGCCGGCTCCAGGTTGACGGCCGAACCGACCGCCAAAGCGCCCAGGGTCGTCAACCCCAGCGTCTCGCGTGACAGGTCGGCTTCGAACCCATCCGCGCTCAGCGCCACTGCTGTGACACAGCAACCCTGCACGCAGAGGCTGTCACCCACCGCAATCTTGGACAGGTCCAATCGGTTCACGCGAATGGCCAGCCGAACATCGCCACCGCGCTCGGCGCGCGAGGCGACTGTGCCCAGGTCCAGGACGATTCCGGTGAACATGTCTGGTTGGTTTCCTTGTGATCGCTAGGCGCTCGGCACCCGCAGCCGGATGCGCTGGTCCTGGCCGAGGATACGGGTCTCAAAGATCTCGAAGCGCCGCGCCTGCGCGAGCGACAGGGGCTCGGGCAGATTCAGCAGGCCGCGGGCGCGATCGCCCAGCACCACCGGAGCCACATAAAGCAACAGCTCATCGACGCACTGCTGTTGCACCAGCGCGCCGGCGAGCGTCGCCCCGGCCTCCACCAGCACCTCGTTGATGCCTGACTTGCCCAGCACCCGCAGCACCTGCGCAGCATCCAGCCGCGCCGCCTCCCCGATTTGCTCAACGCGCGCACCCCGCGCCTCGAGCGCCATGATCCGCTGCCGGTCGGGGCTTGCGGTAAAGATCCACACGCCGCCTTTGGCCGTGTCGGCAAACACGCGCGCACCAGGCGGGGTGCGCAGCTGGCTGTCGAGAATGATGCGCAATGGCTGGCGCACTCCCGCACCCGGGGGTCGCACCGAGAGCTTGGGATCATCGGCCAGCACCGTGCCAATGCCGGTGAGAATCGCGGAACTGCGGGCGCGCCAGTGCTGGACATCCTGGCGCGCGGCTTCGCCGGTGATCCATTGGCTGCGGCCATCGCTTAAGGCAGTACGGCCATCCAGGCTCATGGCCAGTTTCACTCTGACCAGCGGCACACCCTGGCGCATGCGCTTGATGAACCCGGCATTCAGGTCGACCGCGGCACTCTCGAGCAGCCCCGACTGCACCCGCACGCCGGCTTCGCGCAAACGCCGGGCGCCGGCGCCGTTGACCAGCGGATTGGGGTCGCCGACCGCGTAGACCACGCGCACCACGCCGGCCCTGATCAAAGCCTCGCTGCAAGGGGGTGTACGGCCGTGATGATTACAAGGTTCAAGGGTCACGTAGGCGGTAGCGCCGGTGGCCGGCACGCGTAGATTGGCGAGCGCCGCGGCCTCGGCGTGCGGTCCGCCGGCATGCTCATGCCAGCCCTCGGCCAGCACCGCCCCATCGCGCACCAGCACGCAGCCTACGCGCGGGTTAGGGTGCGCACTGGCGAGTCCCTGGGCGGCAAGGGTCAGGGCGCGCGCCATGAAGTCATGATCGGCCGCATCGAATGCGCTCACTTGCGGGCCTTCGGTGGCGCAGGTTCGGGGCCGAGCAGCGGCAGTTGATCCACGCCACCGGGATCTCGGGCCGGATCGCGACGCAGCCGACGGTGCCGCAGCCGGTCGATTTCATCACGGAACGCATCAAGGTCCTGGAAGCTGCGATAGACCGAGGCGAAGCGCACATACGCCACCTCATCAAGATGTCGCAGCTCGTCCATGACCAGCTCACCGATGGTCCGCGACTGCACTTCACGCTCCCCGAGGCTGCGCAGTTTGTGGCCGATGCGGCTCACCGCCTCCTCCACCGCTTCGAGGGCCACGGGCCGCTTCTCGAGGGCTTTGGTCATGCCGGCGCGCAGTTTGGTCTCATCAAAGGGCTCACGGGTGCGATCGCTCTTCACCACCATGGGCATGATGAGCTCGGCGGCCTCGAAGGTCGTGAAGCGTTCGCCGCAGGACAGGCACTCGCGCCGGCGCCGGATCTGACGGCCTTCACCGGCCAGTCGTGAGTCGATGACCTTGGTTTCGACGTGATTGCAGAAGGGACAGTACATGCTGCGTCCCGGCGCGACCCATCACGCCCCGTAAACGGGGAAGGCGCGACACAGCTCCACCACCCGGCCGCGGGTCTTCTCGATCACGGCCGCATCGCCATTGGCGTCCAGTACGTCGGCGATGAAGTCCGCGACGCGGGTGATCTCCGGCTCCTTGAAGCCACGGGTGGTGGAGGCCGGCGTGCCGATACGCAGGCCGCTGGTGACCGTGGGCGGGCGCGGATCATTCGGCACCGCGTTCTTGTTCACCGTGATGAAGGCTTGGCCGAGTGCCGCATCGGCATCCTTGCCGGTGATGTCGCGGTTGATGAGGCTCATCAGGAACAGGTGATTGTCGGTGCCACCGGAGACGATGTTGAAACCGCGCGCCGTGAGTCGTGCGCACATGGCACGCGCATTGGCCAGAACCTGGGCCTGGTAGGCCGTGAACTCTGGCTGCAGCGCCTCCAGAAACGCCACCGCCTTGGCCGCGATGACATGCATCAGCGGACCGCCCTGGGTGCCCGGAAACACCATGGAACTGAGCTTCTTGGCAATTTCCGGGTTCTCGCGCGCCAGGATCAGACCACCGCGCGGCCCGCGCAGGGTCTTGTGCGTCGTGGTGGTCACGACATCCGCGTACGGCAGTGGGTTGGGGTAGTGGCCCGTGGCCACCAGGCCTGCGACATGCGCCATGTCCACGAAGAACAGCGCGCCGACGCTCTTGGCGATCTGCGCGAAGCGCTGCCAGTCAATGACGCGCGAATAGGCGGAAAATCCCGCGACGATGATGGCCGGCTTCTCGGTCTGCGCCAGGCGCTGCACCTCCTCATAGTCGATCTCGCCGGTCTCGCCGCGCACCCCGTACTGCACCGAGCGATACAGCTTGCCGGAGAAATTGACCTTGGCGCCATGCGTCAGGTGGCCGCCGTGATCCAGGCTCATTCCCAGGATGGTGCTGCCGGGCGGTACCAGCGCCAGGTACACCGCGGCATTGGCCTGCGACCCGGAGTGCGGCTGCACGTTGACGTAGGCCGCAGCAAACAGTTTCTTGGCGCGATCAATGGCCAGCTGTTCGGCGATGTCGACGTATTCGCAGCCGCCGTAGTAGCGCTTGCCCGGATAGCCTTCGGCGTACTTGTTGGTCAGCACCGAACCCTGGGCCTCCAGGACCCGGGGACTGGTGTAGTTCTCCGAAGCAATGAGCTCGATGTGGTCTTCCTGGCGCTGCTGCTCACCGGCGATGGCGCGGGCGAGCTCGGGGTCGAAACCCGCGATGGTCATCGTCTTTTTAAACATTCCACCATTGTATCTCAGGCCAGCCCGGCGACGACTTCGGACCAGGCCTTGCCCAGATTGCTGCGGTTGTAGCCACCGCCGCCGAGCGCCAGCACCCGCCCATGGCCCAGACGACCGGCCAGCTCCACCAGGTCATGCGCCGCGCGCCCATGCGAGGCGGGACTGAAGCGCAGATGCGTGATGGGATCCCCCTCGATGCTGTCCGCACCGCACTGGAGCAGCAGGAACTGCGGCTCGAAGCGCGCGATATGGTCCAGCGCCCGCGCCCAGGCGGCCTGGAAGGCGCGGTCCCCGGACCCTGCGACCAGCGGCAGGTTCAGCTTGGTGCCGGCGCCGGCGGCCCGTCCGGTATCCTCGGCCCTGCCGGTGCCCGGATACAGGCTTTCGCCATCCTCGTGGATGTCGGCGAAGATGACGTCGGGGTCATCCTCGAAGCCAAAATACACCCCGTCACCATGATGCGCATCGATGTCGACATAGCCGATGCGCTGCAGACCATGGCGGCGGCGCAGCAGCTCGATGACCACCCCACAATCGTTGAAGACACAGAAGCCGGCGGCGTGGTCCCGCCCGGCGTGATGCAGTCCGGCGATGGGCACGAAGGCGCTGCGCGCGGCACCACTCATGATGGCTTCGGCGGCGGTGATGCTGGCGCCTACCACCGTGGCAGCGGCTTCATACACGCCCCTGAATGCCGGCGTATCCCCGCCATCCAAAAACCCCTGGCCGGTGTGCGAACGCTCGCGCACGAAGTCCACGTAGCGAGGAGTATGGAAGGCCAGCAGTTCCTCGTAGGTGGCTTCGCGCGGCTCCAGCACCTGCACGCTGCGCTGCAGGCCGCGCGCTTCAAACTCACGCACGAATGCGGCGTGGCGGTCCGGACCAAACGGATGCCCGTCCGGAAACCCATAGCGGGCCAGTCGCTCGCCGATCACCACTGCAACCGGGTTGTTCATATAAACTCGAGCTTTCAACCAGCCGACATCTTATGGCCCAGTATATATACACCATGAATCGGGTATCCAAAGTGGTACCCCCGAAGCGCACCATACTGCGCGACATCAGCCTGTCTTTCTTTCCCGGCGCCAAGATCGGGGTGCTCGGCCTGAATGGCTCGGGCAAGTCGACGCTGCTGAAGATCATGGCGGGCATCGACCAGAACATCGATGGCGAGGCCCGACCGCAGAACGGCATCCGCGTGGGGTACCTGTCCCAGGAGCCGGAGCTGGATCCGACCAAGACCGTGCGCAGTGTCGTCATGGAAGGTGTCGGCGAGGCGTTTCGCCAGGTGGCCCGCTTCAATGAAATCAGCGACCGCTTCGCCGAACCGATGTCGGACGATGAAATGAGCGCCCTGCTCGAAGAGCAGGCGAAGCTGCAGGATGCCATCGATGCCGCCGGTGGCTGGGAGCTGGAGCGCAAGCTGGATATTGCCGCCGATGCCCTGCGGCTGCCGCCCTGGGAGGCACTGGTGGAGCGGCTGTCGGGTGGTGAAAAACGCCGCATCGCATTGTGCCGCCTGCTGTTGTCGGCCCCGGACATGCTGCTGCTGGATGAGCCCACCAACCACCTGGACGCCGAGTCCATCGGCTGGCTGGAGCGCTACCTTGAGGAATATCCCAGCACCGTGATTGCCGTGACCCACGACCGCTACTTCCTCGACAACGTGGCCGAATGGATTCTCGAACTCGACCGCGGACATGGAATCCCGTGGCATGGCAACTACTCTTCGTGGCTTGAGCAGAAGGAGCAGCGTCTGCGCGTCGAAGAGCGCGAGCGCGATGCCTTGCGCAAGACTCTGGAACGTGAGCTGGAGTGGGTGCGGCAGAACCCCAAGGCGCGCCAGGCGAAGAGCAAGGCGCGCATGCAGCGTTTCGAGGAACTCTCCTCGCGCGAATTCCAGGAGCGCAACGAGACCAATGAGATCTACATCCCGCCCGGTGAGCGGCTCGGCGAACTGGTCATCGAGGTCAAGGGACTGCGCAAGGCCTACGGCGAGCGGCTGCTGATCGACAATCTGTCCTTCAACATGCCCGCCGGTGGCATCGTCGGCATCATCGGTCCCAACGGCGCCGGCAAGACCACCTTGTTCCGCATGCTCACCGGCAGCGAAGCGGCCGACGCGGGCGAAATACGCATCGGGCCCTCGGTCAAACTCGCCTATGTGGATCAGTCGCGCCAGGCGCTGGATGACAAAAAGACGGTGTGGCAGGAGATCTCCGGTGGCCTGGACATCATCAAGGTCGGCAACTACGAGACCCCGTCGCGCGGCTATGTCGGGCGCTTTAACTTCCGCGGCACCCAGCAGCAGCAGCTGATCGGCGAGCTCTCAGGTGGCGAGCGCAATCGCGTACACCTGGCCAAGGTGCTCAAGAGCGGCGGCAACGTGCTGTTGCTGGATGAGCCGACCAACGACCTCGACGTGGAAACGCTGCGCGCGCTGGAGGAGGCACTGCTGAGCTTTCCGGGGTGCGCCGTCGTGATCTCGCACGATCGCTGGTTCCTGGACCGCATCGCGACGCATATCCTCGCCTTCGAAGGTAACTCCGAAGTCATCCTCTTTGAAGGCAACTACCAGGAATACACCGAGGACTTCCGCCGGCGCCGGGGTGAGGATGCCGCGCAGCCGCACCGCATTCGCTACAAGCCCCTCGCGCGCTGAGGGTCTTGAAGGTGTCGGCAAAGCCCTCTGCTGACCCACAAGCCTCGCTCGGCGGCGGATCACGCCTGTGGGTCGGACCGGTGGCCGTACTGCTGGTGTTCTCGGTCATGGCGTGGCTGCTGCACCGGGAACTGGATCAGATCCATGTCCGTGACATCCTGGAGCACCTGGAGGGGATTCCCTCCGCGACGCTGCTGATCGGCTTGGCTCTCACCGGTGGCAGCTACCTGACCCTGTGCCTGTATGACTACCTGGCGCTGCGTTACCTGCACAAGAAGGTGCCGCTGAGTCGGGTAGTCATGGCCAGCTTCATCGCCAATGCCTTTGGCCACAATCTCGGGTTCGCGGCCTTCACCGGCGGCGCCTTCAGGCTGCGGCTGTACGCCTCATCGCGCCTGACCGCCATCGACGTTGCCACGGTCACCGGCTTCACCAGCATCACCAGCGGCCTGGGGCTCGCGGTGCTCGCGGGCGTTTCATTTCTGCGCCACCCCGAACTGGGCAACGCCACCCTCAGCAGCCATGCCGGCTGGCTGTTGCTGGTGGGCCTCGCGCTGCTGGGGGGGGTGGCCGCCTATTTCGTCTGGACCTGCTCGCGCCGAGCGCGCTTGGAATTTCGCGGCTGGCTGCTGCGCCCGCCCGGCGCGGCCATCGGCGCCACGCAGGTGATCGCGGGCACTTTGGATCTGGGCATGTCCTGCGCCGTGCTGTGGCTGATGCTGCCGCCGACGGCACATGTGGATTTCGTGGCCTTCGCCGGCGCCTACGCGGTCGGGGTGACCGCGGGCATCATCAGTCACGTACCCGGCGGCCTGGGGGTTTTCGAGACCGTCATCGTAATCGCGGTGCCCGAGATCCCCGCCGATGCGCTGCTGGGGTACCTACTGGCCTACCGTGCGGTGTTCTACCTGGCGCCGCTGGGCGTCGCCACGGTGATGTTCGCGGCCGAGGAACTGGGCGCGCAGCGTGCGCGCCTGGCGCAGGCGCGGGCCCGTGCGGCGGCCTTCATCGGCCCGGTCGTGCCTTCAGTGGTCGGGGCGCTCACCTTCATCGCCGGCACCGAGCTGCTGTTTTCCGGCGCCACGCGTCAGGTGGATGCCGACATTGCCTCCGTGACGCGGCTGCTGCCCCTGCCGGTGGTGGAAATCTCACATCTGGCCGGCAGCGCGGTGGGTCTGGGGCTGCTGATCCTGGCGCGCGCGCTGTTTCGCCGCATCCAGCTCGCCTATCACATCAGCTTCTGGCTGCTGGTCGCCGGCGGGGTGCTGACGCTGCTCAAGGGCGGCATCTTCAAGGAAGCGCTGTTTCTGTGGGTGGTGCTCGGGATGCTGGTGCTCGGACACTCTTCCTTCTACCGGCGCGCCTCGCTGTTGCAGCAGCGTTTCACGCCGGTCTGGGCGGCCAGCATCGTCGGGGTCATCGCCGCCAGCGTCTGGGTGGGCCTGCTGGTCAACCGCCATATCGAATACTCCAACGACCTGTGGTGGACCTTCGCCTTCGATGCCAATGCGCCGCGCATGCTGCGCGCTTCGCTGCTGGTGTGCGTGCTGGCGGCCGGCGTGCTGCTGGTGACGCTGCTGCGACCGGCGCGACCGGTACCCGAACTCACCCGCAAACCCGAACTCGAGAATATCAGGCGGGTGCTGAATGAGTCGCCCTCGACGCTTTCAAACGCCGTGCTCACCGGCGACAAGCACCTGCTGTTCAGCGAAAGCGGCCGCTCGTTCATCATGTACCAGGTGCAGGGACGCAGCTGGATTGCGCTGGGGGATCCGGTGGGACCGCGCAGCGAGGCTGAAGAGCTGGTGTGGCGCTTCCGCGAGCTGTCGGATGAGCATGGCGGGCGGGTCGTGTTCTATCAATCCAGTGTCGAATGCCTGCCGCTGTATGTCGACCTGGGGCTTGCCGCCATGAAGATCGGCGAGGAAGCCCGCGTGCCGCTGGCCAACTTCTCGCTGGAGGGCAGCATCCGCGCCGAGCTGCGCACGGCACGGCGGCGCGGCGAGCGCGATCGGGCCACCTTTGAGGTCGTTCGACCCTCCGAGGTGGCGCAGATCCTGCCGGCACTGCGCTCGATCTCGGCCGCGTGGCTGAAGGACAAGGCGACGGCGGAGAAGGGCTTCTCGGTCGGCTCCTTCTCCGAGCGTTACCTGCGCAACTTTCCCATCGCACTGGTACGGCGCGACGGCGAGCCGGTCGCCTTCGCAAACCTGTGGCAGTCGGCCGGGCGCGAGGAAGTCGCGGTGGATCTGATGCGTTTCAGCCCGGATGCGCCTCCCGGAGCCATGGACTTCCTGTTCGTGGAGCTGATGCTGTGGGCGCGCGATCAGGGATTTGCCTGGTTCAGCCTGGGCGTGGCCCCCCTGGCCGGCCTCGAGCGCCACCCGCTGGCGCCGGCCTGGCATCGCATCGGGAACTTCATATTCCGCCACGGCGAACATTTCTATAATTTTGAAGGCCTGCGCCGCTACAAGGCCAAGTTCCATCCCACTTGGGAGCCCAAATATCTGGTGGCCCCGGGGGGCGTCGGTCTGCCGCTGATCCTGGTGGACGTGTCGGTCCTGATAGCCGGCGGCATCAAGGAACTCTTCGTCAAATAGCCGGCGCATCTGGCGCGGCGTGACATAAGACCCCCCGGGTCAAGTCCACGCACCTGCCCCGGTGCGGCAATTGGGTTAATATTGCCCCGCCAAGGATGCGCCACCAGATCCGATACCAACCAAGGCGCACGGGGCACAGGACCATGTCCGCTTATATCGACGCCACGGGCCGGCTGATCTACGAGCAGGAACGCAATCTGGTGCTGCAGTGCCCGCACTGCGACGTGACGTCCCATATTGCCATCAGCGCCGTCCCGGACTTTGCGCAATTGCAGCAGTACAAACCGCGCGCGGTGGGCGTCGTGGCACGCTGCGATGCCTGTCACGCGCCGATCTTCCTGCGCTTTCCGGTGCGCATGTACCGCAGCAACCGTATCGAACTGTCGGCGCAGTTCACCGAGATAGAACGGCCACGCGAGAAGTTTTCCTTCACGCACCTGCCGGCGCAGATCGAACAGGCGTTCCGCGAGTCGCTGCTGTGCTTTTCAAGCGGCGCCTACAATGCCTTCGCCTCGATGTGCCGCCGGACGGCGCGCGCCGCCTTCGCGGACCTGGGTGAGTCGGGCAAACTGCGGGTGTTTGATCAGCTCAACGAGGTGCGTAACCTGGTGGCCATCGATACGGAAACCTTTCAGCTGCTGAAGGCCGTGATTTTTGGTACCGCGTCGGACGCCAATCCGGAGCCACCGGCGCTGGATGCCAACAGCGCGGCGGTGGTTCTGGAAGTCATGAAGGATCTGCTCTACGAGGCCTACGTGCGCCGCGGACGGCTGCAGCAGGCACTGCTGATGCGCAAGTTCCTGGCGGACGAGACCGCCGAAACGCTCATGCCGCTGCGTGACGCCAGCCAGCAGCCGGCCTGAGCCGGCTACCTCAAGTTGCCCCTGCCGGCGCCGTTAACGGGTTAACTCCCGCACGGATTGCCGTTCATGTCAGTCGCGTATCCGAACCCGTCCAGCACGCACCAGCTTCGCCAGGCCGCCGCCGATGCCGCGCAGGCCGGCGCTGATGTCATGGTCGCGGTCCTGGATGGGGCCATCGTGGCCCTTGAGATGGGTCGCGCCTCGCTGGTGGAGGGCCAGTGGCAGCACGCGGCACGGCAAATCCTTGCCACCTGCCAGCTGCTGCAGGCCCTGCGCGACAATGTCGATGTGCTGGGCGGGGATCCGCTCGCCGCCAATCTCGCCGAGCTGTACGATTATGCAGGCCAGAAGGTGGGCCTCGCGGCCGCCGCGAAGTGCCGGGCACCCCTGGATGAGGTCTGGCACCTGCTCAAGGAGGTGCGGGCCGCGTGGTTTGCACTGCCCGCCGCGGCCCGCATGAAGGCCGTCCGCCCCGCAACAGCCCTGCAGATCTGGAGCCCCGGTCCATGTTCGATGGCGCAGATACAGTAGTTCTCTATAACGAACTGGCCTACGAGGAAGTCCTGCCCGTCAATTGGGCCCCGCTGTCGGGCAGCATGGATGCGGCCGTTGCCGCCAGTTTCACCGAGCGCAATGTGCGGCTGCTGCAGGCCCTCGCGGCCATCGAAGATCACGGTGTTTCCGACAAGCCCGACGAGTCGGCACCGGATCTGACGCGCCTGGACTTCAAGATCAACCTGCTGCTGGACCTGGTCGGCCAGCTGGTCGTCGCCAACCGCCCGCGTCCGGCGGCGGTGGCCATTCGCTTCAACTCCCAGGGTGCCCGGTGGCACGCTGCCACCCCGTTGCCGCCGCCCGGCGCGCTGGGCGTGGCGGAGATTCAACTGCGCGACTTCCTCGCCGAACCCCTGCGCCTGGTGGGCACCCTCACCCAGGTCAGCGCCGACGGTGAGGTGACGGTGCGCTTCGCGCCCGTGGGCGAACCGCTCGCGGATCTGCTGGAGCGGTTGATCTTCCGCCATCATCGCCGCCAGGTCGCCGGCATCCGCCAGCCGCGCCGCGACTGAGCACCACCCGCAAGGCCCCGTGCTACGCTGCGTGCCGGCACCCGGGCCACATCACGTTTCCTCACCGGGCAAGTGTGAATGGAGTCACGGCTTGGGAGCGCCGGATACTCACCGGGCCAGCCGGTTCTTTATATTGGCGGGCATATGTAGGGAGATTCGATGGCGGCGCCCGAAATGGCCGTGATCCCGGGACTACACCGGGCAGAGGCCCGTGAACCACACATGATGCCACGCGCAGAAGAGCGCCCGCGGGTGCGGCTGCCGACCGGAACCTCCTTCGCCATCCGCGATGTCATCTCGCTGATCCGCCAGGTCGCCGAGCACGATTCCACCGTCCTCATCCTCGGTGAGTCGGGGACCGGCAAGGAAGTGGCCGCTCGTGCCATCCATGACTTGAGTCCGCGCCGGCAGCGGCCCTTTGTTGCGGTCAATTGCGGCGCCATTCCGGCTGAGTTGCTGGAATCGGAGCTCTTTGGCCATGAAAAGGGCGCTTTCACCGGCGCCGTGGCGACCCGCAAGGGCCGCTTTGAAATCGCCGAGGGCGGCACGCTGTTCCTCGATGAGATCGGCGACATGAGCCCCACCATGCAGGTGAAGCTGCTGCGGGTTCTGCAGGAACGGATCTTCGAGCGCGTCGGCAACCACGTCCAGGTACGCTGCAATGTGCGCATCGTCGCCGCCACCCATCGCAACCTCGAAGATTCCATCGTCCAGGGGTCATTTCGCGAGGACCTGTACCACCGGCTGAACGTATTCCCCATCGAAATGCCGGCGCTGCGCAGCCGCATCGAGGATCTGCCGCTGCTGGTTCGTGATTTCATTGCGCACAACATCGCCGAGGGACGTGGCCAGGTACAGCTGTCACCCCTGTCGCTGGCGGCGCTGTCGCTGTATCGCTGGACCGGAAATGTCCGCGAGCTCGGCAACCTGATCGAGCGTCTCTCGATCGTGTGTTCGGGACGCGTCGCCCACGTCGGGGACCTGCCCGCCAAGTACCGTCCGTCTGACTGGACGGCCGTCACCGAACCACCGCAGATCTCCGCCGCCGAGCAGCACTCCCATGTGCCCACGGCGCCGGAATTTCTTTTCGGCGATGAAGGGGCCCCGGAACTGCTCAGTGCCGGCGCCCTGCTGGAAAGCTCCGACCCGGCCGAATCAGGCATAACGGCCCTGCCGGCCGCCGGCATCGACCTGCGCGCACATCTGACACAAATTGAACGGCGCCTCATCGAGCAGGCGCTGGAGCGTTCCGGCGGCACGGTGGCGCACGCCGCACGCCTCCTCGGCCTGCGGCGGACCACGCTGGTTGAGAAGCTGCGCAAACTCGGTTTGGTGAGCGCTGATACGGAAACCGCGACGGAAGATTGACGGCGAGCGGCAGATTCATGCCGCCTCGTGTGAAGGCCATCACGCTTTGACGGCAATTCGCCGCCGGGCACGCCTCTTGCACCACTCCCCCCGCAACAGCATTTCTGTTCGGGGTTTGAATGGTCCAGGATTCCACAAGCACGGTTTCAGCCAACGCCCGGCGCGCCCTTGAGCCGCAACCGGTCGCCAGCGCCGAATCCTCACAGCAGCTGCTGGAGCTGGCGCGACGCGTCGCGGCCAGCGACTGCACCGTGCTCATCGTCGGGGAGTCCGGCACCGGCAAGGAAGTGCTCGCGCGCTTCATTCACCGCTTCTCGACCCGCAGCAACGGCCCCTTCGTGGCGGTCAACTGCGCGGCCATTCCCGAGAACATGCTGGAGGCCATTCTGTTCGGCTACGAGCGCGGCGCCTTCACCGGTGCGCACACCGCGCATCCGGGAAAGTTTGAACAGGCCCAGGGCGGAACCCTGCTGCTTGATGAGATCACCGAAATGCCCCTGAGCCTGCAGGCCAAACTGCTGCGCGTATTGCAGGAACGCGAAGTGGAACGCCTCGGCGGACGCACCCCGATTGCCCTGGAACTGCGGGTGCTGGCCACCACCAATCGGCGGCTGCGCGAGGAAGTCGCGGCCGGGCGCTTTCGCGAAGATCTTTACTACCGCCTCAATGTGTTTCCCCTCGGGCTTGCGCCCCTGCGCCAGCGTCGCGACGATATCCTGCCCCTGGCCATGCAGCTGCTGGGACTGCGCTCGCGCGTCGGTGAACCGATCCCGGCGCTGAGCGCCGATGCCGCACAACTGCTGCTCACCTATCCGTGGCCGGGCAATGTCCGCGAGCTCGACAACCTGCTGCAGCGGGCCATGATCCTGGTCAACGGGCCGGTGATCGGCCGCGAACACATTCAGTTTGAACCCGCGCCCGATGTGCCGGTGAACGCCCCGGCGCCGGCACCGGCACCGGCGCCGGCCGTCACCGCGCCGCCGGCCCCTGACCTCGGCTACACCGCCCCGGCCGAAACACAAGCCACGAACCGCGCCGCCGCCACCGACGATGGGCGCGGTTCGCTTGCCGATTCACTGGGCCAGACCGAACGCAATGTACTGCTCGAAGCCTTGCGCGATGGCGCCAGCACGCGCCGCGAGATCGCCGAGCGCCTCGGCATCTCGCCCCGCACCCTGCGTTACAAGCTCGCCCGGCTGCGCGCCGCGGGCGTCGATGTTCCTGCCGTTTGAACCGCGGAGCCAACACATGAGCCAGATACAGATTGATCAGGTCCTGTCCCAGATCCGCAGCCTCGCGGCCCAGACGCAAGTCCCGGCCATCAAACCCGCCGGGCTGGTGAGCGATGCGGCTGCGGCGTCCGCCAGCGGCGGGGTTGCAGGCACCGGCAGCAGCTTCGCGACCCTGATGAAAAGCGGCCTCGACCAGGTCAACCAGTCGGAGCTGCGTGCCAACGATCTGGCGGACAAGTTCGAGCGCGGCGTACCGGGAGTGGATCTGCCCACGGTCATGCTCGAGGCCAACAAGGCCAACGTGTCCTTCCAGGCGGTGAACGCGGTACGCAATCGGCTGATCAGCGCGTACACGGACATCATGAACATGCAGCTGTAACCATAAAGCGATTCGCGATCCATGACTTTCAAAACTGAGAATTCCCGGAGCTCACCGTGAGTACGGCGACGACTGCCGAAGTGGTTTATCCGCGCTGGACCCAGGGTCTGCGTCCCATACTGCTGCTGGTTGGCATCGCCGCGGCCGTCGCCGCCGGTGTCACGGTGGTGCTGTGGTCGCGCGGCCCCAACTACAGCATGCTCTACGCAAACCTCGCGGCCGAGGACCAGGCGCAGATCACCCAGGCGCTGGATTCGGCCACCATCCCCTACCGGCTCGAGGCCGGCTCCAACGCCCTGATGGTGCCCACCGACCGCCTGAGCGAGGCGCGCCTGAAGCTCGCGGGCCAGGGACTGCCGGACAACGACAATGGCTTCTCGATGATGACCAAGGATCCGGGCCTGGGCGTCAGTCAGTTTGTGGAGAACGCGCGCTACCAGCACGCCATGGAGACCGAGCTCGCCCACACCATCGCGAGCCTGCGGCCCGTGGATGGCGCCCGTGTGCACCTGGCAGTGCCGCGTCAATCCGCCTTCGTCCGCGATCAGCGCGACGGCAGCGCCTCGGTGTTCGTGCAGTTGAAGCCGGGACGCCGGCTTGAACAGGAGCAGGTCCAGGCCATCGTCAACCTGGTGGCCTCCAGTGTTCCGGACCTGCATTCCAACCAGGTCACGGTCATCGACCAGCAGGGACATCTGCTGACGGCGCCGCAGGGCACCGATGACTCATCGCTGCGCGAGGAGCGCTTCCAGGTCGTGCAGCGCATGGAAGATGACTACGAGCAGCGCATTGAATCCATCGTCACGCCCATCGTCGGCGTCGGGCGGGTGCGCGCGCAGGTCGTGGCGCAGGTTGACACCTCGACCACCGAACAGGCCACCGAGGACTACAAGCCCGGCAGCCAGATCGTGCGCAGCGAACAGCAATCCCAGAGCACCAGCCGTGACGCTGCGCAAGGCGGCGGCGTGCCCGGTGCACTGTCCAACCAGCCACCCGCCAGCGGCGTCGCC
>JBARBG010000148.1:0-4412 GCA_049792815.1 Steroidobacteraceae bacterium
GCCGTGCAGGGTGCTGCCTCGACGACCGAGACCGCGCAGAACCACGCGCAGTAGGCCACCGTCTACCGTTCAGTTCGGCAGCGGCTGCTTGAACAGGTCGTGGGCAATGAATCCCGCGACATCGCGCAGCGCCTCGGGCTGCAACGCGCCGCGAAACGCGGGCATGTTCTGGTTCTTGCCGTTGGTGGCCGTGGCGATGATGACCTTCATGTCATGCGCCGCCTCACCCAAGGGCGCCCCGCCGCCATGACCGCCGAGCCCTGCCTCGCCATGGCAGGCCTCGCAGAAACGGGCGTACAAGTCCTTGCCGGCGGCCAGATCCGGCGCACCGGGGGCGTACACCACCGGTAGCGCATTCGCCGCCGCCGCCGCCGCCGCCGCCGGGGCGGGCAGCGACTCCATCCTGCCATTGAGCGAAAACAGCCAGATGCTGTCACCCTTCCTGGCGGCGCCGTAGAGCGTACCGGCGGACATGACGGCCAGGTACTGCGTGCCCTTATATTCAAAGGTGGTCGCGGGTGCGTTGACGCCGGCGTCGGTCTGGAACTGCCACAGCAGATCCCCCGTGGCGCTGTCCAGCGCCGTGAGCCGGCCGTCGCTGCGGCCGGTGAAGACCAGCCCGCCGCGCGTGGCCAGCGAGCCGCTCAAGCAGCCCTGCGGCCAGGAGTGCTCCCACACCAGTTTGTTGGTCTTCAAGTCAAAAGCCGCGAACATGCCACGCCGCGGAGCATCGAGTTTGGCGACTTTGCCGTTCTGCAACCAATTGCCTTCGAAGGTCGGACCGGCGAAGTCCTTGGTATCGTGTGAGGACACGGCCATGTTGTCGATGCCGCAGACGAAGAAGTAATTGCTGTTCGGATCGTAGGAACTGGGCGGCCAGTTCACGGCCATCTGCGGCCGATAGACCACGGGCTGGTCCCAGAATGGCGTGAAGATGCGGCCGCCATTGATGAGCTTGAAGCCCTCGGGCGCCATGTCCACCGACTGCGGAAACAGCGGATCGCCCACCGGGTAGGGCTGGGTCGCCGCGGTCTTCTGGCGCGGCTCCTGCGGCACGGGGCGCTCGGGGATGCCCAGCAGCGGCTTGCCGTTGGCGCGGTCCAGCAGATACACCCAGCCGGTCTTGGAGATCTCCGCAAGGCCCTGCCGCATCCGGCCCCCATAGGGCGCATCGAACAGCACCACCGGGTTCGGCGAGTCGTAGTCCCAGATGTCGTGGTGCACCTGCTGGAAGTGCCAGCGGTATTTGCCGGTCTTGACCTCCAGCGCCACGATCGATGCGGTGAAGAGATTGTCACCGGCGCGTTTGGCACCACCATAGTCGGGGCCCGCATTGCCGGTGGAGAAATAGATCAGGCCCAGCGCCGGATCGATCGCCGGGGTCTGCCACACCGATGCGCCACCCCATTTGTAATAGTCATTGTCGTGGGGCCAGGTGTCGGCGCCGAACTCACCGGGGCCCGGAATGGTATAGAACGTCCAGAGCAGGTGACCGTCGTTGGCGTCATAGGCCTTGACTCGGCCGCGGATGCCCATGTCGCCCCCCGCGAACCCTACGATCACCATGCCGTCGTAGTACAGCGGCGCACTGACCAGCGAGTAGCCGAGATTGGGATTCTCGCCCTGGATGGACCACAGGATCTGCCCGGTCTTCTGATCCAGGGCCATGAGCCTGGCATCCAGCCGGCCCAGGAAAATCTTGCCGGCACCCAGGCCGAGGCCCCGCGATACCCAGCCGCAACACGCCCGCACATGCGCCGCGTCGAGCCTGGCCTCATAGGTCCACAGATGCGCGCCGGTCTTCACATCCAGCGCGAAGACGTCATCGGCGCCGGTGACCACATACAGCACGCCTTGATAGAAGAGGGGCTGCCCCTGACCCGAGTACTGCGGGCCGGCCCCCGAGCCATCCAGATGCGTGCGCCACTGCGCCTTGAGGGTCTTGACGGTGTCGCGATTGATCTGGGTCAGCGGCGAATAGCGCTCATTGAATACATTACCGCCATTGGTGACCCAGTCCGTGACGGGCAGCGCCGTGAGCTGCTGCGGCGTGAAGGCCGGCGCCGGCAGGTCCTGCGCCTGAACCTGAAGCCAGACGAGCGCGCCAAAGACGATCGCGCCGGCACCCCAGCCGGCACGACGGCGCAGCTGAATCAACATGGATATCCCCCTTCAATTCAGTATAGCGAACTGCTGTCGCGCGCCAGCACCGCTGTCGGCCGGGCGCCGGCTGCGCCTTTGCAGGGCAACAATCGATCCCGTCCAGGGGACCCAAATGCGCCGGCTCCACACCCTCCGATAGCACCTTGAGCGGTGGCCGCCGGTGCCGGCGCTGGCGCGCGGAAAATGCGTGGCGCGTACGGGCTCCATCGACACTCCTGAGCGCGCGCTACGGCGCCACAACGCTCTTGCATGATTGCACGTAACTAAATGATATCGCTACCATTTGCTTGCCGTTTCGGCAGGGGGTTCGGCAGCCAGTCGTGCCGCACGTGGTGGGCCTTCGCGGTGCACCGCTATCGAGCGTGGGCGGCGGCCACGGTGGCGCCATCGATGGAGCAGCGGGGAGGGCGCAGCCATCGTCAAGGCAGACCCGCGGTAGAAAGATCAAGTCCTGTGCACGACATCGGATCGCTCCAGGCGCTGTTGTTGCAATTACAACACTTGCTTTTCGATCAGAAAAAGTGACAATGCCGGACACAAGTTTACAAGTCATGACAATTTTGGGTGTCATGACAGTAATTAAAGCGTCAATAACGGGTCTTGTTCTTCAGGGGGTCTCCTTAATGTCTGCCAAGATTCATGGTTCTAATGCCGTGCGGATCGCCGTGGCGATCGCTCTCGGTTCGGTCGCGGCCATTGCGCTCGCGCCACAGGTGCGGGCCGCTGACGCCGATCAAACGGTCAACAATGCAACCGGTGCTGATTCGCAGCAGCTTGAGGAGGTCACGGTTACCGGCTCGCGCATCCGCCGCAAGGACCTCACCTCAACGAGCCCGCTCGTCACCATTGATTCGGAACAGCTCGAACAGCGCGCCGGCCTGAATATCGAGTCATACCTCAGCCAGCTGCCGCAGTTCAATCCCGCGCTGACGCCGACCAACCTGTTCACCAACCAGGACGTGCAGGCCACGCCGGTCAACAGCGTCGGTATCGCGACGATCTCACTGCGCGGCTTCGGCGCGAACCGCAGCCTGGTGCTGATCGATGGGCACCGCTCCACGCCCATCAATCTGCAGATGGTCACGGACATCAACAGCATCCCCGCCGCCATGATCGACCGCGTGGAGATCATCACCGGCGGCGCCTCGGCCGTGTACGGTGCCGACGCCATCGGCGGCGTCACGAACTTCATCATGAAGTAGAATATCGAGGGCGCATCGGTCGACGTGCAGGACAGCATCACCCAGGCCGGCGATGGCAACGAGACGCGCGTCTCGACACTGATGGGCTCCAAGATTGCCGACGGCCGCGGCAATATCGTCATGGGCATGGAGTACTACAATCGTGATGCGGCGTATCAGAAGAACCGCAAGTTCTTCACCGAATCCTTTACCGATCCGGGTACTTCGATCACCAACGGGTTCTTCAACGGCGGTGGCATCGCCTCCATCTTCACCGAACTGGCCCCGCCGAGCGCCAATTCGATCAGCACCATCTTCGCGAACCGCATTGCGGCGGGCGGCTCGCCCTATGGCTATCTTGGCTCCTCGGTATTCGCTTTTTACGGTTTCAACGCGGATGGTACCGTTTGCCAGTGCAGTCTCGGGGGCGTGACCGGGCCTTATCAGACCAGCAATTGGAACGGCCCCACCACCACCGGTGGCTATGGCCTCTACAACGAGTACGACCCTTCCGAGAATCCCGCGGGCGCGCCGAACATCGTCCAGGGCGTGAAGCGCAGCGATCTGACGGCCTATGCGAGTTCGCCGCAGACGCGTTATTCGTTCTTCAGCAACGGCAACTTCGACATCACGGACAAGATCCAGTTCTACACCAACGCTCGCTTTGAGCAGAGCCTGACCCATACCTATCTGACCGCCCCGCCCAGCGTCATCGGTGGTTGGGGAGCGGCCATTCCGTTCAATGAGGCGACGGACAGCCCGATCAATCCGGCGGCTATCAATGCCGGCTCGACCGTGGCGCAGCTGACCGCCATCTACAATGCGTTCGCTGCGAATCCGACGGCCAACGCGTATACGAACCCGGGTTTCATCGCCAACGGCGCCGCGGGCGCCCAGCACCCGGTGCCCTGGCAGATGGCCTTGATGCTGGATACACGCAGCTTCTTTGGCCCACCGGGACCGTCTACCGGTGGACCGGTGAGCTGTAACAACACCCTCGCGGCGAGCGAGTGCCCGACTGCGGCGAGCAGCTGGCAGTTGTGGTGGACGCCGAAAACAGGCCTGCCA
>JBARBG010000149.1:0-46741 GCA_049792815.1 Steroidobacteraceae bacterium
GGCCAGTGGCCCGCGCTTCGAAGCACTGCCCATGACGCGCGACCCCGCCCGACTGCTGGGCGGCGGCATCGCCGGCAGCACCGTACAGGGGCCGGGCGCTGCGCGCCTGCTCACGCTGGGCGCCGAACTTGAAATGTGGCTGCATGCCCATCCCTTGAACGCGGCGCGGGCGCGCCATCGTGAAGCGCCGCTGACGACGCTGTGGTTGTGGGGCGGTGGGGAGCCGGGCCCGCGACCGATGACGCCACTTGCCGCGGGCCACGAGGCGGCCACCTTCATGACGGTGTTCGGTGAGGACTCGGTGGCTGCGGGACTGTGCGCGCTGAGCGGGGCGCACCTGCGCCCGCCGGCCGTCAGCGCCCACGATCTTCTCAACAGCGGTGCGGCGCGCACCGCGGCGGTCATCGAGCTGTTCCACAGCGACAAGCCACAGCCTGCGAGCCTCCTGGATCTGCTGCAGCACCTGGATGAGCGGGTGCTCGCGCCGGTGGTGACGGCGCTCAAGGACGGGGTGATCCGTCAGCTGACGCTGGTGGCCAATGACCGCTGCAGCGTGTTGACGGCACGCAATGGCCTGCGCTTCTGGCGGCGCTCGCGCGGCCCCTGGGCGGTGCTGCAGTGACGCAGGAGATCCGGCGGCGCGTCGTGACCGGCGATGCCGAAGCCCTGGGCGCCGGCCTGCACCCGGTACTGCGGCGCGCGTATGCGGCCCGCGGCATCGTCAGGCCCGAGCAACTCTCGACCGACCTGTCGCGGCTGTTGCCGGTGGGCACGCTGGGCGGGGTGGCCGCCGCCGTTGAACTGCTGCTGGCACATCGTGAACGCGGTCGCATCCTGGTGGTCGGGGACTTTGATGCGGACGGCGCCACCAGCACGGCGCTGATGCTGCGGGCGCTGCGCGCCTGGGGTTTCGCCAGCGTTGATTTCCTGGTGCCGAACCGCTTCGAATTCGGCTACGGCCTGACCCCGGAAATCGTCGCCGTGGCGGCCACCCGCGAACCCACGCTGCTGGTGACCGTTGACAATGGCATCTCAAGTCTCGCCGGGGTCGCAAGCGCCCGGGCGCTGGGGTTTGATGTGTTGGTCACCGATCATCACCTGCCGGCCCAGGAGCTGCCACAGGCCAATGTCATCGTCAATCCCAATGCCGAGCATGGGTTCGCGAGCCGGTGCCTGGCCGGGGTCGGCGTTGCCTTCTATGTGCTTGCGGCCTTGAAACGGGCGCTGGATGAGCGGCACTGCGCACCCTCGGGCGCACCGGCGGTGAGCGAGTTCCTGGACCTGGTGGCGCTTGGCACCGTGGCTGACCTGGTGCCGCTGGATGCCAACAACCGCGTGCTCGTGGCCCAGGGCCTGCGCCGCATCCGTGCCGGGCACTGCGTGGCGGGCATCACCGCGCTGCTGGAAGTGGCCCAGCGCCGGCGCGCGGACCTGACCGCGGGCGACCTGGGGTTTTCGGTGGCGCCGCGGCTGAATGCCGCCGGCAGGCTGGACGATATGACCATCGGCATCCAGTGCCTGCTGGCGGACGATCCTGCGACCGCGACCGCTCTGGCGGGCCGACTGGATGGCATCAACCGCGAACGCCGTCAGATCGAAGCGCGCATGCAGGCGGATGCGCTGGCGGCCCTGCGCGGACTGGATGATCCTTTGAGTCGCGCGGCGCAGCGCAACGGCCTGTGTCTGTTTGATGAGAGCTGGCACCAGGGCGTCGTCGGACTGGTCGCGAGCCGCATCAAGGATCGCACCGGGCGCCCGGTGATCGCCTTCGCCCGTGCCGGCGATGGGGTGCTGCGCGGCTCGGCGCGTTCGGTTCCCGGGTTGCATATCCGCGACGTTCTGGATGCCATCGCCACCCGCAAGCCCGCGCTCATCGCGCGCTTCGGCGGTCACGCCATGGCGGCAGGCATGACCCTTGATGCCGCGCACCTCGATGAGTTCGCGGGTGAATTCGATGCCGAAGTCACCCGCTGGGCGCAGGTGGCCGGGTTCTCGACCTGCATCGAGACTGACGGGGAGCTGTCGGTGGCCGAACTGCACCTGGAGACCGCGACCGCGCTGCGCGCCGGCGGCCCGTGGGGACAGTTGTTTCCTGAGCCCAGCTTCGATGGCGTCTTCAGCGTACGCAACACCCGCATCGTCGGCGAACGGCATGTGAAGATGTGGGTGGAAGTGCCGCACACCGGGCGCTCCTTTGACGCCATCGCCTTCAATTACCTGGATGCCGCCACGGATGGCGCCAGCCCGCAGCTGCCGGCCGGGGAGGTACGGCTGGTGTACCGGCTGGACGTGAACGAATACCAGAACCAGCGGCGCCTGCAGCTGCTGGTGGACAAGATCCTCGCTCCTTAGGTGCCGGTGGGCGCCAGCTGCTAGAATGCGCGTCCTTTTTTCGCAGGATCCGCGTCGCAATGGAACTTAATCAGCTCAAGCGCCAGCTCAAAGACCTAGGGGAGCGGATCGGCTCTCTTCGGGGGTTTCTTTGAGTACGACCGCAAGAAGGAGCGGTTGGAGGAGGTAAGCCTGGAGCTTGAGGATCCGGCGATCTGGCAGGAGCCGCCGAAGGCGCAGGAGCTGGGCAAGGAGCGCGCGCGTCTCACCGCGGAGCTCGCAGCTCTGGACCGTACCTCCCTGGGCATCGCCGAGGCGGTCGAGTTGCTGGACCTGGCGGAGGCCGACGGCGATGAATCCGCTGCCGGTGACATCGACGCCGAGGCACAGCGCCTGGATGCCGAGGTGCGCCAGCTAGAATTCAAGCGCATGTTCAACGGCGAGATGGACTCCCATTCAGCTTTTCTGGACATCCAGGCCGGCGCCGGCGGCACCGAAGCCCAGGACTGGGCGCAGATGCTGCTGCGCATGTATCTGCGCTGGGGCGCCGCGCACGGTTTCGGCTGCGAAGTCATCGACTCGAACCCCGGTGAGGTCGCCGGCATGAAGAGCGCGACGGTGCAGGTGACCGGCGAGTACGCCTATGGCTGGCTGCGCACCGAGACCGGCGTGCACCGCCTGGTGCGCAAGTCGCCGTTTGATTCCGGCAATCGCCGTCATACCTCCTTCGCCTCGGTGTTCATTTCGCCGGAAATCGACGACGACATCGAAATCGACATCAATCCGGCGGACCTGAAGACCGACGTCTATCGCTCCAGCGGCGCCGGCGGCCAGCACGTGAACAAGACCGAGTCGGCGGTACGCATCACCCACATCCCCAGCGGCATCGTCGTGGCCTGCCAGAACGAGCGCAGCCAGCACAAGAATCGCTCGACCGCGATGAAGATGCTGAAGGCCAAGCTGTATGAGCTCGAGGTCAACAAGCGCAATGCGGCGGCCCAGGTGCTCGAGGACTCCAAGTCCGATGTCAGCTGGGGACACCAGATCCGCTCGTATGTGCTGGATCAGTCGCGCATCAAGGATCTGCGTACCGGCGTTGAAGTCGGCAATACCGGCGCCGTGCTCGACGGCGACCTGGACCCGTTTTTGGAGGCGGCCCTGAAGGCCGGTGTCAACTGATGGACGATGAAAACCCGCTGATCGCCGAACGGCGCGCCAAGCTTGCGAAACTGCGCGCCAGCGGTGTGGCCTTTCCGAATGACTACCGGCGCGACGCGCTGGCCGGGGACCTGCACGCCGCCTTCGGTGGGCGCGACGATGACTGGCTGGTCGCGAACCCGACGCCGGTGAAAGTCGGCGGCCGCATGATGTTCAAGCGCGTCATGGGCAAGGCCAGTTTCGCCAAGCTTGCCGATCGCACCGGCCAGATCCAGCTGTTCTTGCAGGCCGAAAGCCTCGGCAGCGGCTACGAGGATTTCAAGGCGGCCGACGTCGGCGACATCCTGGGCGCCGAAGGGGTGCTGTTCCGGACCAAGACCGGCGAGCTTTCGGTGCGGGTCACGGCACTGCGCACCCTGGTGAAGTCGCTGCGGCCGCTGCCGGACAAGTGGCATGGCATCGTCGATGTCGATACCCGTTATCGCCAGCGCTATGTCGATCTCATCATGACCGAGGCCAGTCGTGAGGTGTTCCGCACCCGCGCGCGCATCGTGCGCCACCTGCGCGACTTCCTGGATGCGCTCGACTTCCTGGAAGTGGAGACGCCGATGCTGCAGCCGATTCCCGGTGGCGCGGCCGCCCGGCCCTTCGTCACGCACTACAACGCGCTGGACATCGATGCCTACCTGCGCATCGCCCCTGAGCTGTACCTGAAGCGCCTGGTCGTCGGCGGCTTCGAGCGCGTGTACGAGCTGAACCGCGTGTTCCGCAACGAAGGTCTGTCGACGCGGCACAACCCGGAATTCACGATGCTGGAGCTGTATCTGGCCTACGGTGACTACCGCGACCTGATGGACTGGGCCGAGAAGGCGCTGCGCGGCATGGCGCAGGCCATCAAGGGCCGCGACAGCGTCGAATACCAGGGCCGCAACTATGAGCTTGGCAAACCGTTCCGCCGCGTGACGGTGGAGCAGGCGATCATGGAGCGCAATCCGGAACTGGATCCGGCCCTGCTGCGTGACCTCGCCGCACTGCGGCGGGCCTGCGACCGGTTGGCGATTCCCTTCAGCGACCGCGACGGCGCGGGCAAGCTGCAGATCGAGATATTCGAAAAGACCGTCGAGCAGCACCTCATCGATCCGACCTTCGTGTACGCCTATCCGGTGGAGGTCTCGCCGCTGTCGCGCGCCAATGACCAGGACCCGTTCATCACCGACCGCTTCGAATTCTTCCTGGCCGGCCGTGAGCTCGCCAACGGCTTCTCCGAGTTAAATGATCCTGAGGATCAGGCCGCGCGCTTCCTGGCGCAGGTGGCCCGCAAGGACAAGGGCGATGAGGAGGCGATGTTCTACGACGCCGACTATGTGCGCGCCCTTGAATACGGCATGCCGCCGACCGCGGGTCTTGGCGTTGGCATTGACCGGCTGGTCATGTTCTTCACCGACTCGGCCTCGATCCGCGATGTGATCGCCTTCCCGCAGCTGCGGCCGGAAGGCTGACTTGGAGGCGCCCATCGGCGTCTTTGACTCCGGTATCGGTGGCCTGACGGTGCTGGCCGCGCTACTGCAGGCGCTGCCCCACGAACGCTTCGTGTACCTGGGCGATACGGCGCGCCTGCCGTACGGCACCAAGAGCGCGCAGACCGTGGCGCGCTACGCCGTGCAGGCCGCGCAGGCGCTGCTGGGGCGGGGCGTCAAGTGCCTGGTGGTGGCCTGCAATACCGCGTCCTCGGTGGGATTGGACGCGGTACGTGCGCGGGCCGGCGGCCTGCCGGTCATCGGCGTGATTGAACCGGGCGCACAGGCTGCCTGTGCCGCCACCCGCACTGGCCACATCGCCGTCATCGCCACCGAAGCCACCGTGCGCGGGGGCGCCTATGAACGGGCGATACTGCAGCGTCGTGCCGATGCCCGGGTGGTGCAGCTGCCCGCGCAACTGCTGGTGGCATTGGCCGAAGAAGGGCTGGTGGAGGGGCCGGTGGTCGCGGGTGTCGTGACGCACTACCTGGGGCAACTGTTCGCCCAGGACCCGCCCGATACGCTGGTGCTGGGTTGCACGCATTTTCCGCCACTGGCGCCGGCCATACGCGCCGTGGTGGGCGCGCAGG
This sequence comes from Steroidobacteraceae bacterium, assembly GCA_049792815.1. GTDB lineage: Bacteria > Pseudomonadota > Gammaproteobacteria > Steroidobacterales > Steroidobacteraceae > DAIDKA01. The sequence goes on from JBARBG010000149.1 coordinate 5,597, forward strand.
TGCGCATCGTCGATTCCGCGCTGACCACAGCAGTGGCGGTGCGCGAGCAGCTGTTGGCCGCGGGCGCCGTGCGCAGCGCCGGCGCGCAGTCGGTGCAGTTCATCGCCACCGATGGTGCGGAGCGTTTCGCGCGCGTCGGCAGCCGCTTCCTGGGGCGCGCCATCGATGCGCAGCGGATAGAAGTGATCGATCTGTAGTCTAAAGGAGCATGGCGTCCATATTTCGGAAGGTCTCTGGCTGCGGCCAGGTCGGGCACAAAGCTTCGACGGCTGCCATCAGGTCATCCAGCGCCTGGAATGGGTCCTCCGGGGGATCTGGCGGTGACTGAATGCCGCCATTGCCTGCGAAAGGCTGTTCGAGCAGATGGACATACTCTCGCACCTCGGTCAGGTCCAGTTCGGCTCGATTCGCTCTTAACAGTGCCCGGATATCCTCCAAATCCTGCGTGCGACGCGGATCATTCACCAGGCCCTGAAGCTTGAAGCCGATCAACCCCTCCGTGCTGATCACGCGCAGTTCGCCCAGGGAGGTCGTCAGTTTGTCGGCCGCCGCCAACAGGCGGCGCGCGATCGGCCGCTGGGCATAAAGCAAATCCACTCGCTCGTCGCCACGGGAGTAGTTCGCCGCATCGTCGCTGCGGTGGAGGCGGTGGTATCCGAGTTTGAGCAGTTCCGCTTCGATCTCATCGGCCTTCTCAATCTCGGTCGGCAGATCGACATCCTGCGTCGCGCGAACGACATTGTGAGAGGCCAGCGCAAGACCACCGATCAGGGCGTACCGAGCCCCGACCAGTTGCAGAGCGGTAGTGATTTCGGCGATTTGCTTACCCAGCCGAGATACAGGGGCCATCGTGGCTAAGATACAAGTGTCATGGCCGCTGCGCAGGCCATTCGTAAGGCAACGGCAGCTGTCGCGCGGCGACCGGAGGCGGCGTTTCGGCCGCCACGGTGTCCGCCCCTGCCACGGGGTTGGTAACGGCCAGGAACTCGCAGTGGCCCGCGGCCGTGGCGGCGACCTGCACGACCTTGAATGCCCGGCCATCGCTCAACACAGCGCTTTGCCCGGGCTTCAGCTCGCAAGGCGCCTCCGATGCAAAGCGCAGCATGCGCCGCTTGACCTGGCCGCGGTAGTGCGCCCGGGCAATGATCTCCTGGCCGGTATAGCAACCCTTCTCCAGCGCGATGCCCCCGAGGATATCCAGGTTCAGCATCTGCGCCACGAAGGCCTCGCTGGTGGCCAGATACACCTGGGGCAGACCTTCGGCGATGTCGCGGGCCACCCAGTCATCCCGAGTGCCGGTTGCGGCATGCTCAAGCGCGGCAATCTCAGGCCTTGGAACCAGGACCAGATGGCGCGCGCCGCCATAGGGCAGCGACAGCGCCGTGCCGGGCAGCTGCGGCGCTGCGCCCTGGTACCCCAGCAGCTGCCAGGCCGCCGAGTCGTCCGTGATCCGCACTTTGGCGCGCAGCACATAGCGGCTGAGCCTGGCCACCACCATGGAAATCAGTTCCAGCGGCAGGATGGCGAGCAGGTCATCGACGGCCAGCGGCGTCAGGCGCAGCAACGCGATGGTACGCCCCTGTGGCGTGTGGTAGCCGGACAGCTGTAGCTGCCCGGCGCGCAGCAGGGTGGTGTCATTGGAGAGCTGGCCCTGCAGGAAAGAGCCCGCGTCCGCACCGCGGGCGCGCAGCACGCCTAAGCCGAGGTCGGTTACGAGCCGCCAACCACTGTGCATGATCCTGTTTTCCCTAGGGCTTTTATGGGGGCTTGCATGGCCAGTTGAGGCGAATTCTGGCAGACTTCCGTACGTCCATGCAGGCTACCCCAGAATTCCCCGCCGCGACCTCTGCCGCCTCGGCTCCTGAACCGGTTGCCGGCGCCGTGGCCGCCGCAGCGCTGCCACCCCCGCGTGAAATCGGTGGCCCGGCCGGCCCTGAACCCACGCGCTACGGCGACTGGGAGCGCAAGGGTCGCTGCATTGATTTCTGATTGACCGCGATTGTCGCGGCCCGTTCCGCACGGGTCGCAGGAGCACTCATGCGCGCCCGACCCCTGTCCCCCCACTTGACGATTTACCGGATGTACCGGTACAGCATGCTCAGCTCGATTGCCAATCGCGTCACGGGTGCGGCGCTGAGTGCGGGCCTCTTGGTGTTCATCTACTGGCTCACGGCGCTGGCGCGCGGTGCCCGCGCCTATGCCCGCGCCCAGGAGGTGCTGGGATCGGGCGCGGCCAAGCTCATCTACCTCGCCGTCATCGCCGCCTTCTGCTACCACCTGGTGGCCGGAATCCGCCATCTGATCTGGGACACGGGCCGCGGCCTTGAGAAGTCACAGTCGCAGCGCAGCGCCTGGCTGGTCATCGGCGCCGCCGCCGTGCTGACCGTGCTGTGTGCGCTGTGGGCATTTCGTGCGCGGGAGGGCCTGTAGTGAGCCTGCAGACGCCGCTGGGCCGGGTGCGCGGGCTGGGTTCCGCCGGCAACGGCGTGCATCACTGGTGGGTGCAGCGTCTCACATCGCTCGCCCTGGTGCCGCTCGCGGTGTGGCTGCTGGTGTCGCTGCTGACACTGCCGGCGCTGGATTTCGTGACCCTGGTGTCCTGGATGGCGGGCCTCTGGACCGCGAGCCTGCTCACGCTCTTCGTGCTCATCGCCAGCTGGCATTCGAGCCTTGGTATCCAGGTGATCCTCGAGGACTATGTGCATGACGCGGGTCTTAAGACCCTGACCCTGGTGCTGTCGGGGTTCACCCACGCCGTCCTCGCTGCCGTCGGCATCTTCGCCGTGCTGCGCATCGCATTCGGGAGCCCGCTGTGAGTGCCTATGAATTCATCGACCACACCTATGATGTGGTGGTCGTGGGCGCCGGTGGTGCCGGACTGCGCGCCACCCTGGGCCTCGCCGAGGCAGGCCTGTCCACAGCGTGCATCAGCAAGCTCTTCCCCACGCGCAGTCACACGGTCGCGGCCCAGGGCGGCATCAGCGCGGCGCTGGGCAACATGGGCCCGGATGACTGGCGCTGGCATATGTACGACACGGTCAAGGGCTCCGACTGGCTCGGGGACCAGGATGCCATCGAACTGATGTGCAAGGAGGCGCCGGCCGCCGTCATCGAACTTGAGCACTACGGCATGCCGTTCTCGCGTACCGACCAGGGCCGCATCTACCAGCGGCCGTTCGGCGGCATGACCACCCATTTCGGCAAGGGCACGGCGCAGCGCACCTGCGCGGCGGCGGATCGCACCGGGCACGCGATGCTGCACACCCTGTACCAGCAGTCGATCCGGCATGCGGCGACTTTCTTCGTCGAATACTTCGCCATCGACCTGATGATGCACAACGGCGAATGCCGCGGCGTCGTGGCGCTGGACATGAACGAGGGCAAGCTGCACCGTTTTCGGGCTCAGCGCACCATCCTCGCCACCGGCGGTTATGGCCGCGCCTACTTCTCCTGCACTTCCGCACATTCCTGCACCGGCGATGGCAATGCCATGGTGCTGCGCGCCGGGCTGCCCCTGTCGGACATGGAGTTCGTGCAGTTTCATCCCACCGGCATCTACACCGCGGGCTGCCTGATCACCGAAGGTGCGCGCGGCGAGGGTGGCTATCTCACCAATGCCGCGGGTGAGCGCTTCATGGAGCGCTACGCGCCCAATGCCAAGGACCTCGCGTCGCGCGATGTAGTGAGTCGCGCCATGACCATCGAGATCCGCGAGGGCCGCGGCGTGGGCGAGCTCAAGGATCACATCCACCTGCATCTTGAACACCTGGGACCTGAGGTCATCCACGAGCGTCTGCCCGGGATTGCCGAGACCGCGCGCATCTTCGCCGACGTGGACGTGACGCAGGCGCCGATTCCGGTGTTGCCGACGGTCCACTACAACATGGGGGGCATTCCCTGCAACTATCACGGTGAGGCGCTGTGTCCGCGTGACGGCAACGTCGAAGCGGTGGTGCCCGGGCTGATGGCGGTGGGCGAGGCAGCCTGCGTTTCGGTTCATGGTGCCAATCGCCTGGGGTCGAACTCGCTGCTGGACCTGGTGGTGTTCGGCCGCGAGGCGGCGCGACGCTGCGCCGAAGTCCTCGAACCCAACGCCCGTCAGCGCCCGCTCGCACCCGATGCCGCCGAGCCGGCCGTCGCGCGCCTCGAGCGGAGCCGTCAGGCAAACGGTTCGCGACCCACGGCCGAGATCCGTCTGGAAATGCAGCGCATCATGCAAACCGACGCGGCGGTGTTTCGCACCGGACAGTCGCTGTCCGAAGGCGCGGCCAAGCTCAATGCCACTTGCGCCTCCCTGGCGGATGTGAAGATTGCGGACCGCTCCCTGGTCTGGAACACGGACCTGGTGGAAACGCTGGAACTGGAGAACCTGCTGCAGCAGGCGACGGCCACCATCAACTCGGCCGTGAACCGCACCGAGAGCCGGGGTGCGCACGCCCGCGAGGATTTCCCGACGCGCGACGATGGCAACTGGATGAAGCACACCCTGGTGTGGGTGGATGGCGGCGGCAAGGTGAGTTTCGACTACCGCCCGGTGCACATGCGGACCATGACCGATGAGGTCGAGGTGATTCCACCCAAGGCCCGCACGTATTGAAAGAGGTTGTCATGAAGATCAATCCCCATGGCCGGGTCCACAAGGCCGCCAGTGGTGGCGCCGCGGTGCGCACCTTCCGCATCTACCGCTTCGATCCGGATTCGGACGAGAACCCGCGCATCGACACCTTCGAGGTGGACACGAAGGCCTGCGGGCCCATGGTTCTTGATGTCCTGATCCACATCAAGGCCAGGATCGACTCCTCAGTCACTTTCCGGCGTTCCTGCCGCGAGGGCATCTGCGGCTCCTGCGCCATGAACATCAATGGCCTGAACTGCCTGGCGTGCACCACGGCCATCGGTGATCTGGGCCGCGAGGTGAAGATCTATCCCTTGCCGCACCTGCCGGTGGTGAAGGATCTGGTACCGGATCTCACGAATTTCTATGCGCAGTATGCCTCGGTGGAGCCGTGGCTGAAGACGCGTACTCCCGCCCCGCCCGACCGCGAGCGGCTGCAGTCCAAGGAGGATCAGGTCCTCATTGATCGCCCCGCCGCCTGCATCCTCTGCGCCTGCTGTTCGACCGGTTGCCCCAGCTACTGGTGGAACAGCGACCGCTACCTGGGGCCGGCGGCGCTGCTGGCCGCCTACCGGTGGATAGTCGACAGCCGCGATGACTCCTCGGGCGAACGGCTCGATCAGCTCAACGACCCCTTCAAGCTGTATCGCTGCCACACCATCATGAACTGCACCGACGTGTGCCCCAAGGACCTCAATCCGGCGCGTGCCATTGCCGAGATCAAGAAAAAAATGCTGGAGCGGCAGCACTGAGCGCCGCGGACGCGGATGCTGCGGCGCCGGATGTTCGCCAGCGCCGCCTGCTGTGGCAATGCCGGCGGGGCATGAAGGAACTGGACGAACTCCTGACGCGCTTCGTCAAGGACCGCTACCCCGCGGCGCCGGCCGCCCAGCAGGTCGCCTTCGAAGCCCTCCTGGCGCTCACCGACCCGCAGATCGCCGACTACCTGCTCGGCGACGCTACCCCCCCTGATGCGGACCTGGCGGCGGTGGTCCGCCTGGTGATCGGCCAGTGAACTTTCCGGATCCTTGCCAGTCTATCCAGGCGCGGCGAGGCAATCTGTCCCGTAAGCGGCACGAGAGTAAAGTGTAGGGAATGACTGCCGACGCAAGCGACTTGAGCCTGGTCCAACGTGTGCAACGCGGGGACAAGGGGGCTTTTGATGTGCTGGTTCTCAAGTACCAGCACAAAGTGGTCAAGCTGGTCATGCGTTATGTCCGCAACCCCGCCGAAGCCGAGGACATCGCCCAGGACGCCTTCATCAAGGCGTATCGGGCGTTGCCCCAGTTCCGGGGTGACAGCGCGTTCTATACCTGGCTGTACCGCATCGCCATCAACACCGCCAAGAACGCCGTGGTCGCGCGCGATCGCAACCCGGTGGATTTCGACCTGGACATGACCAACAACGACGAGTCCTACGAGATGCAAGGCAGACTGAAGGATTCGGAGACCCCCGAGGCCCTGGTGCTGACGGACGAAATCCGCACCACCGTGAATGCCGCCATCGCCAACCTGCCGGATGACCTGCGCACGGCGATCGTGTTGCGCGAGCTCGAAGGCCTCTCCTATGAAGAGATTGCGGCGACCATGGACTGCCCCGTGGGGACGGTCCGGTCGCGAATTTTCCGTGCGCGCGAGGCCATCGACAGCCGGCTGCGCGAAGTCTTCGAGGGTGGCTTGGGTCGGGCGGAGGAAATCGGATGAGCAAGGAAGAGCTGGAAAGCCAACTTTCGGCGATGTTCGACGACGAACTGCCGGCCACGGAGTGCGAGCTTCTGGCGCGGCGCCTGGCGCGCGATGAACAGCTGCGGGAGCGCTGGGGCCGCTACGCGGCCATCGGCGCCTGTATCCGTGGCGAGCCCGGGGTGCGTTTGCAGACCACCCTGGCCGGCAAGGTCAGCGCCGCCCTCAAGCAGGAAAGTGCCCAGAACGGGGCGCCCGCCGCGGACCGCCACCGGCGCGCCTTGTTCACCCCCTGGGTGACCTCGCTGGCGGGCCTCGCGTCGGCGGCGGCGGTGGCCGCCGTGGCGATTCTGTGGATGCGCGCCCAGGCACCGGGCCTCGTGGCTCACAACGCCCCGCTTCAGAATCCCGCCGGCGCGAAGGCGGTGGTCCCGACGCTGCCGGCGCCTGCGCCACTGCTGGCTTCGGTTTCGCCCGCAGCCCGGGTGCGGCAGTCGCATGAGCCGGACAGCTATGTGACGCCGTCGCTGGTGCAGACCCCGGCCCTGGTGGCGCCCACCGAGCTTGCCAACTACATCGTCGCCCACGCTGCGTATTCCGGGCCCCTGATGCGGCGCGATGCCTTGTCGGCGCTGGTTGCGGGGGACTCCGCGGTGCCACAGGGCACCGCTCAACCCATACCCGCGGTCGTGACTCGCAAATGACTCGGGTGCGTGCGGCGTGCGAGCCCTTGCTGTGGCTCGCCATGTCCATGGCAAGCGCCACGACGCTCGCCGCCGACACGCCGCAATCCTGGCTGGATCGCATGAATGCGGCACTCACCACCCGCAATTACGAAGGGGTGTTTTCCCACTGGCAGAACGGCAGCGTCGAGACCCTGCGGATCGTCCATCGCGTCATGGACGGTGCGGTGACCGAACGGCTGGAGTCCCTTGATGGCTCAGGCCGGCAGATTGTGCGCAATGGCGCCGAGCTCACCTGCTACCTGCCCGATCAGCGCACGGTTCTGGTGGAGAAGGCGCCGCAGAGCCTGATGCCGGCCTGGCTGCCCAAATTCGATGCCACGACGGCGGATTTCTACCAGCTGGATATGCAAGGCACCATGCGCCAGATGGGCCAGCAGGCCGAGCTGATCACCGTCACGCCCCGCGATGGCTACCGCTACGGCTACCGGCTGTGGATCCAGCGCTCCTCCGGCATGCCCCTTAGGACCGAGCTCATCGATGCCGATGGCAAGATCATTGAGGAAATGGTGTTCTCGAGCCTGTCCCTGCGACATCACATTGCCGATGACGAATTCAAGCCGCAGGTGGTGACTACTGGCTTTGCGTGGCTGCGCGATGATGCCGCGCCGGCGGTCACTGCCGAGGGTCCGGGGGTGTGGAACAACGCGCCCCTGCCCCCCGGATTTCACCTGGCGGCCCAGACCGCCCAGATGATGCCGGGGGTTGCCGTGCCGGTGACTCACCTCGTGTTCAGCGATGGGGTGGCGACCGTCTCGGTGTTCATCCAGACCGAGGTCTTTCACGACGCGCCGAATCAGGTGGGAGCCGCCATGACCCAGGTGGGATCCTCCTCCGCCTTCACCTCGGTGCGCTCCGGGCACAAATTCGTGGCCCTGGGCGAAGTGCCTCCCGCGACCGTGCGCTTCATCATCGATGGACTGATGCAACAGTCCGCGAGCCAGGCACTGGCGCTCCAGCCGCGCAAATAGGGGCGGCCCGGTGCGCCTCACAATAGTGCATCGCCGGGACTGCGAGCTGTGCGATCAAATGGTGGCGGAACTGTCGGCCCTGGGCCGGCGCGAGTCACTGCCGCCGCTGGAAGTGCTGGACGTGGACGCCGACCCGGAACTGCAGCGCCGCCACGGATTGCAGGTTCCGGTGCTGCTGCTGGACGGCACCGTGGTGTGCCGCCAGCGGCTCGATGCCGCTGAATTGCTGAGGATTCTGCGCCCCCGGTAGGCTGCCCGGCACGGCGGCCTGTCCCTCTATATAATGCGCCCCGGCCGCAAGACCCTCCGCGCGGCGGACAGTCATCTTTTCATGCGGCTTATACGTAACTTCTCCATCATTGCGCACGTTGACCACGGCAAATCCACCTTGGCAGACCGCCTCATACAGTTGTGCGGAGGCCTGGATGCCCGTGAGATGCAGGAGCAGGTCCTGGACTCCATGGACCTGGAGCGCGAACGCGGCATCACCATCAAGGCGCAGAGCGTCACCCTGTTGTATGACGCCCGTGATGGGGAGCGGTATGAGCTGAATCTCATCGACACCCCGGGCCACGTGGACTTCTCCTATGAAGTGTCCCGTTCTCTCGCGGCCTGCGATGGCGCGCTGCTGGTCGTCGATGCCTCCCAGGGTGTGGAGGCGCAAAGCGTCGCCAACTGCTACACCGCCATCGAGCAGGGAGTGGAAGTTCTCCCCGTCATCAACAAGATCGATTTGCCCTCGGCCGATCCGGACCGGGTGGTGAAGGAGATCGAGGAAATCATCGGCATCACGGCGGACGACGCCGTACGGGTCAGCGCCAAGACCGGCGAGGGTGTGCCGGAGCTGCTGGAGGCCCTGATCCGGCGTATCCCGCAGCCAAAGGGCGATCCGCAGGCCCCGCTGCAGGCGCTCATCGTGGACTCGTGGTTCGACAACTATGTCGGCGTCGTGTCGCTGGTGCGCGTCGTCAACGGCACGCTGCAGGTCGGGGACAAATTCCGTGTGATGTCGACGGGCCGCAGCCACACCGCCGACAAGGTCGGCCGGTTCATGCCCAAGTCGGTGATGTTGCCGCAACTGGCCGCGGGGCAAGTGGGCTTCGTCATCGCCGGTATCAAGGAAATCGATGGCGCGCCGGTGGGGGATACCATCACCCTGGAGCACCGCCAGGCGTCCGGGCCGCTGCCTGGTTTCAGGCAGATCAAGCCGCGCGTGTTCGCCGGGGTCTTCCCGGTGAACTCCGAGGACTATGAGTCTTTCCGCGATGCGCTGGCAAAGCTGAAATTGAACGATTCGGCGCTGCACTACGAACCGGAAGTCTCCGGCGCGCTGGGCTTTGGCTTTCGCATCGGCTTCCTCGGCCTGCTGCACATGGATATCGTGCAGGAACGCCTGGAGCGCGAATATCAGCTGGAACTCATCACCAGCGCCCCGACCGTGGTCTATGAGGTGGCGCGCACCGATGGCACACTGGTGTACGTTGACAATCCGGCGAAACTGCCGGTGGCCAATGAGATCGAGGACCTGCGCGAGCCGGTCATTCTCGCCAATATCCTGGTGCCCCCTGACTATGTCGGAGCGGTATTGAAGCTGTGCAACGACAAGCGCGGCGCGCAGAAGAAGATGCTGTACCTGGGCACCCAGGTGTCACTGCAGTACGCGCTGCCCATGGCCGAAGTGGTGCTCGACTTCTTCGACCGCTTGAAATCGGTCAGCCGTGGCTATGCCTCCTTTGACTATGAGTTCAGTCATTTCGAGAGCGCGCCCCTGGTGAAGCTCGACATCCTCATCAACTCCGAAAAGGTCGATGCACTGTCCATCATCGTGCACCGTGACCATGCGTATCAGCGCGGACGGGAACTAGTGGACAAGATGCAGGAGCTCATTCCGCGGCAGATGTTCGAAGTTGCGGTTCAGGCCGCCATCGGTGGCGCCATCATCGCCCGGGCCACCGTCAAGGCGCTGCGCAAGAACGTCCTCGCCAAGTGCTATGGCGGGGACCTGAGCCGCAAGCGCAAACTCCTGGAAAAGCAGAAGGCGGGCAAGAAGCGCATGAAGCAGGTGGGATCGGTGGAAATCCCGCAGGAAGCCTTCCTCGCGGTGTTGCAGATCGGGCGCAAAGAATAGGAATCATCATTCGATGTTGATGCAAATAATCGCAGTATTGGCCTGGATCGCCGTTCCGGCGACCCTCATCGCCGTGGTGGATGACTGGTATCTGCGGCCGCGGCGGCAGCTGGCGCTGGCGCCGCAGATGGCCCGCGATCCACCGTTCATTACCGCGGTGTACTACTCGCTGCCGGTGCTGATCATCGCCGCAGTGGTGCGCCTGTTGAGCGCCGAAGAGCTGGATTTCAGCGCGGTGCTGCTGCTCATCGCAGTGGTCACGGGATTCATCTGGCTGGTGGATGTGGTGCTGTTCCAGCCGCTTCGCGCCCGTGCCGCGCAGGCGCAGGGCAAGAGTCTGGGGGATATTCCCGAGCCCGGCACGGTGGACTATGCGCGCAGCTTCTTTCCCGTGGCGCTGGCGGTGCTGTTGCTGCGCGCCTTCATATTCGAGCCGTTCCGCATTCCCTCAGACTCGATGATGCCGACGCTGCTGGACGGTGATTTCATCATCGTCAACAAGTTTGCCTACGGGCTGCGCCTGCCGGTGATCAACCGCAAGGTGGTGTCGATCGGTGAACCGCAGCGCGGGGACGTGGTGGTGTTCCGCTTCCCGCCCAATCCCAGCGTCAACTACATCAAGCGACTGGTCGGCCTGCCCGGAGACCGCGTCCAGGTGAAGGATGACAAGCTCATCATCAACGGCCAGCCGGTGCCGGCGGCGGACCTGGGATTGTTCGATGACGGCTGTTATGAGGGCCTGCATCTGGCCTCCGAGCATTTGGGGCAGCACGTCCACTCCTTCATATTCTGCCCGACCCCGGCAGACATGAACTCCGATCCCTTGCCCACCTGCAACCGTACCCCGCCCCGCAGCTACGTCTGCGTGGCGCAGCAGATCCCGGGCATGCCGGACAAGGGCGATACATCGGTCGTGGTAGTACCGCCGCATAGCTACCTGATGATCGGTGACAATCGCGACAACAGCTCGGACGGGCGGTTTTGGTGCGATGAAGGTGCCGGTGGCCAGGGTTGTGACGGTCGCGACAACGTGCAGAACGGGCGAGTCTGGGGGTTCGTGCCGGAGGCGAATCTGGTCGGCAAAGCGACCCGGATCTGGTTCAATTGGGATTGGGACCGCAAGGGCGGACCGGTCTGGAGCCGAATAGGCACTCGCATTGACTAGGAGGGTCACATGATCAGGCGACAACGCGGCGTCACATTCATCGGCTGGCTGATCCTGCTGATTCCCGTAGCCGTTCTGGGTTACATGGGAATCCGCCTGGTGCCGATCTACCTGAACTACATGCGCGTGGCGCACTCGGTGGAGCAGACGGCGATTGAAATGAAGTCCGACGATGTCGCGACTCTCACTCCCTTGCTCATCCGCGCCACGCTCGCCAAGCACTTTGACATCGAGAGCATCAGCTTTCCGGACATCAAGGATGTCTCCGTCACCCGTGACGGCACTGGCTGGACCATCGAGGCCAAGTTTGAGGATTCGGCGCCGCTGTTTGGCAACATCTCCATGGTCGTCGACTTCGACAAGGTCGGCAAGATAGGCTGATGCCGCAGCAAATGGACTGGCCAGTGCAGTGGGTGCGGGACCGGCTGGACTACGAAGTGCGCGATTTGGCGCTGTTCAGCGCCGCGCTGACTCACCGCAGCGCGGCGCGCCCGCACAATGAACGGCTGGAGTTCCTCGGTGATGCGGTGCTCAACCTGAGCATTGCCGAGCATCTGTACCGCGGCAATCCGCAGGCGAATGAAGGGGACCTCAGCCGCCTGCGGGCGTGGCTGGTGAGCAGTCCGCCGCTGGCCGAAACTGCAGCGCAGATCGGCCTGGGCGAGGTGCTGCGACTGGGTTCGGGTGAACTCAAGACGGGCGGATTCCGGCGCGAATCCATCCTGGCCGACGCGCTGGAGGCTCTGTTCGGCGCGATTTACCTGGATGCCGGACTGGGCGAGGCGCAGCGCGTGATATTTGCGCTCTTCGGGCAGCGTCTGGCGAATCTGCCGGATACTGATCACCTCAAGGATTCCAAGACCCGGCTGCAGGAGCATCTGCAGTCCCGGGGGCTGCCGCTGCCGGCCTACGAGGTGGTGCGTACGGAAGGAGAGATCCATGCCCAGACTTTCTGGGTGCGTTGCCAAGTGAACACGCTGGGTCGGGAAGCCACCGGCCAGGGCCTGAGCCGCAGGCGCGCCGAACAGGAGGCCGCCGCGCTGGTGCTGCGCGAGATTCTGGATGTCGACCATGAATGATGATTTTCGTTGCGGCTTTGCCGCCCTGGTCGGCCGACCCAATGTCGGCAAGTCGACCTTGCTCAATGCGCTGATCGGCCAGAAGCTGAGCATCGTCACACCCCGACCCCAGACCACCCGGCATCGGGTGCTGGGAGTGCACGAGAATGCCTCGGCCCAGATTGCCTTCGTGGATACCCCGGGCATCCACCAGGGCGCCAAGCGGGCGCTGAACCGCGCCATGAACCGCACCGCGGCCACGGTGCTGGCCGATGCGGATGTCGGCGTCTTCGTGATGGAGGCGCTGCAGTGGACCCGCGAAGATGATCTGGTGCTGGAGCACCTGGTGCGCAGCGGCCGCCCGGTACTGGCGGCGGTCAACAAGGTCGACAAGGTCCATCCGCGTGAACGGCTGCTGCCGTTTCTGGCCGAGCTCGCGCACCGCCATGCATTCGCCGAGATCATCCCCATCAGCGCCACGAAAAAAGTGAACCTCGAGCCGCTGCTGGGCGCCATCACGCGACTGCTGCCGGTGTCGCCGCCGCTGTTCCCCAGCGGCCAGGTCACCGATCGGGACCTGGCCTTTCGCATCAGCGAGATGATCCGCGAGAAATTGACGCTGGAGCTGGATCAGGAGCTGCCCTACGGCATTGCTGTGGAGATCGAGGCCATGGGCGAGGATGAGGGGCAGCTGAATGTCTCCGCGGCCATCTGGGTGGACCGGGCCGGCCAGAAGCCCATTGTCATCGGCGCCGGCGGCGAGCGCCTGAAGCGCGTCGGACGCAAGGCCCGCCTGGAGCTCAACCATGTGCTGGGCGAGCGGCTGCATTTGACCCTATGGGTCAAGGTCCGTGAGAGCTGGGCGGACAGCGCCCGGGCGCTCACGGAACTGGGCCTCGAATGAACCCGCCATGAAGACGCGCCGGACGCTGCTGGCGCAGGCGTACGTCCTGCACGCCCTCGCGTACCGGGACACCAGCCGCATCCTTGAGGTGTTCACGCGCGAGCAGGGCCGGGTATCGGTGTTTGCCCGCGGCGTGCGCGGCCCCAAGGCGCGCCTGGCGTCGCTCCTGCAACCCTTCCAACCCTTGCTGCTGTCCTTCAGCTCGCGCGGGGAGGCCGCGCAGCTGATCGATGCCGAAAGCGATGGCGGCCCGCGCTGCGGCCTGCCGCCCGCGGCGCTGCTGTCAGGGTTCTATCTCAATGAGCTGTTGCTGAAGCTCACCACCCGCCATGATCCGAACGGCGCTCTGTTCGACGGCTACCAGCGCACCCTGCAGGCCCTGGCGTCCGGCGCCCCCTTGGAGCCGGCCCTGCGCGGCTTCGAACTGCACCTGCTGCAGGAGCTGGGTTATGGGCTGGACCTGACCCACACTGTGGCCGGTGGCCCGGTCAGCGCACAGGGGTACTATCATTTCCGCCCGGCCGACGGCCTCATCGCAACCACCGCCGAGCATTCCGGGGCGCTCCTGGGCAGCTCGCTGCTGAATCTGGCCGCCGGCACCCTGCGCGGGTCCGGGGAGCTCGCCGATGCCCGCCGGGTGCTGTCGGCGGCCCTGGAACACTGTCTTGAGGGTCGACCGATCGTCACGCGCGCGGTTGCGCGGGCCTGTGTGGGAAGTGCACTGGTACCCAAATCATGAATCATTCAAACATCCGCCTGGGCGTCAACATCGATCACGTGGCCACCGTCAGGCAGGCCCGGCGCGCCACGTACCCGGACCCGGTGCATGCGGCGCTGCTGGCCGAACAGTCCGGCGCCGACAGCATCACCGTGCATCTGCGCGAGGACCGGCGGCATATTCAGGACCGTGACGTGCGCAGTCTGCGCACCCTGCTGCAGACCCGCATGAACCTGGAAATGGCGCTCGCCGAGGAGCTGCTGGCGCTCGCCTGCGAACTTAAGCCCGCGGATTGTTGCCTGGTCCCTGAGAAGCGCGCGGAAGTTACCACCGAAGGCGGCCTGGATGTGGCCGCGCAGATGCCGCGCCTGCAGGAGGCGGCCCAGCGCCTGGCGGGCGCCGGCGTTCGATTGTCACTGTTCATTGATCCTGATCCGCGCCAGGTCGAGGCCGCGGCGCGCATCGGTGCGCCCGCCATCGAGCTGCACACCGGCGCCTATGCTGACAGTTCGGGTGCGGCGCAGGCTGGCGAGCTGTCGCGGCTGCTGGCGAGTGCGCAGCTGGGCGCGCGCCTGGGCCTGTCGGTGCATGCCGGCCATGGCCTGCACTATCACAACGTGCAGCCGGTAGCGGCCATCCGCGAGATCATTGAACTGAATATCGGCCATGCCATCGTGGCCCGTGCGCTGTTCACCGGACTGCCCAGTGCGGTACGCGATATGAAGGCATTGATGCTGGCGGCGCGCGTGTGAACGTCCTGGTCTTCGACATCGAAACCGTGCCGGACACCGAGCTGGGGCGCCGCCTGCATGGGCTTGCGGGTCTGCCCGATGCGGATGTCGCGAAGGCGATGTTCACTTTGCGCCGCCAGGACACCGGCAGCGAATTTCTGCCGCCCCCCCAGCAGCGCATCGTGGCGATCTCCTGCGTGCTGCGCAGTCGTGAAGGGCTCAGGGTGTGGAGCCTGGGCGATCCTGAGGCCGCCGAGGAAGAACTGATCCGCCGTTTCTTTGATGGTCTTGAACGCTATACGCCGGATCTGGTGTCCTGGAATGGCGGCGGTTTTGATCTGCCGGTGCTGCAGTACCGTGCCTTGCGCGCCGGCATCCGCGCCGAACGCTACTGGGAGACCGGCGAATCCGACACGGCATTCCGCTACAACAATTACCTGTCGCGCTTTCACTGGCGGCACATGGATCTGATGGACATCCTGTCGGGCTTCCAGGGCCGGGCGCGCGCGCCGCTGGTCGAGGTGGCGACGTTGCTGGGCCTTCCGGGCAAGCTCGGGTTTTCGGGCGCGCAGGTCTGGGATGCGTGGCAGGCCGGACAGATCGTGCGCATCCGCCAGTACTGCGAGACCGATGTACTGAACACCTACCTCATCTACCTGCGATTCGAGCTGATGCGCGGCCGCTTCACGGCGCAGCTGTACGCGGAGGAAGTGGCGCGGGTGAAGGCGCTGCTGGCCGCGGGACCTGAGCCGCATTTCGGTCAGTTCCTGCGCGCGTGGGAGGCGTCGGCCGCGCCGCTCGGAGCATGAGCCGGCGACCCCGGATTGCGGCACCGCCGGAGCAGGGAACGGTTGCGGCGCTGACTCACGACGGCGAAGGCATCATCCGTCAGGGCAAGACTGCGTTCGTGGCCGGCGCACTGCCGGGCGAGGTCATCCGTTTCCGGCGCCTGCGCAGTCACCGCGGGCATGATGAAGGTCAGCTGCTGGAGGTCATTGCGGCCTCGCCGGACCGGGTCACACCACGCTGCGCGCACTTCGGTATCTGCGGTGGCTGCGCATTGCAGCATCTTGCCGGGGAGCGGCAGATCGAGCTCAAGGAGCAGGAACTGCGTGATGCCCTGGAGCGGGTCGCCAAGGTGCAGGCGCAGGCATGGCTGCCGCCGCTGCGGGGTCCGCAATGGGGCTATCGGCGCCGTGCCCGGCTGGGCGCCCGCTATGTCCCCAAGAAGGGCCGGGTGGTCGTGGGTTTTCGCGAGCGGCTCGCGCCCTACATTGCAGCCCTCGAACACTGCGACGTGGTCAGTCCCCCGGTTGGCGGGCTCATCGCGCCCCTGTCCGTGATGCTCACGGGCCTCAGCACCCGCGACTCGATTCCGCAGATCGAGGTGGCGGTGGCGGAAAATGCCACGGCGCTGGTGTTCAGGGTGCTGCGCGCGCTGCCGGAGGGCGATATTGCTGCGCTGCGGGATTTCGGCCGGCAGCACGCCCTGCGCATCTACCTGCAAACCGGTGGGCTGGACTCCGTCGCCCCCCTCGAGGCCACGGCTGATCCTGTGCCGCTGCGCTACTCGCTGCCGGAGTTTGCCGTGGCCTACGAGTTCGCGCCGACCGACTTCGTGCAGATCAACGCCGCAATCAATGCCGCGATGGTCTCGCGCGTGCTGTCGCTGCTGGAGCTGACTCCCCAGTCACGCGTCCTCGACCTGTACTGCGGACTGGGGAATTTCACCCTGCCGCTGGCCCGTCATGCCGGGGTGGTGCTGGGAATTGAAGCGGATAAGGCACTCGTCGAGCGCGCACGACATAATGCGCTCCTGAATGGCCTCGGCAATGCGCAATTCGTGGCGGCGGATCTGACTCAATCATTACCTTTGCATGCGCCCTACCTGGCGGGGGGGTTCAGCCACGTGGTGCTGGATCCGCCCCGCGCGGGGGCTTTGGACGTTATGCCAACCATCGCACATCTTGCCCCCCGCAAAGTCGCTTACATTTCCTGTCATCCGGGAAGCCTCGCACGCGATATTGCGGTGCTGGTTCACGATTTTGGCTTTGAACTGCGTGCGGCCGGGGTGCTGGACATGTTTCCGCATACCGCTCATGTGGAGTCGCTGGCGGTATTGACACCGCCGCATTGAGTACGGAGTGAGCATGAGATGACGCTCGGCCCGCTGATGATCGACCTGGTGGGGACTGCGGTCCTCCCGGAGGAGCGCGACATGCTCGCGCATCCGCTCGTCGGCGGCGTCATCCTGTTTGCGCGCAATTACGAAAGCCCAGAGCAGCTGTTGCAGCTGACCGGTGCGATCCACGCGGCGCGCAACCCGCCGCTGCTCATTGCAGTGGATCATGAGGGCGGCCGGGTGCAGCGCTTCCGCAGCGGCTTTTCACGACTGCCGCCGGCGCGCCGCATCGGGCAGCTGTTTGATACCGATCACCCCGAAGGGCTCGCGGCCGCGCGCCAGATGGGTTGGCTGATGGCCGCCGAGCTGCGTGCGCATGGCGTTGATCTGTCCTTCGCGCCCACCGTGGATCTGGACTATGGCCTGAATGAAGCCATCGGCGATCGCGCCTTGCACCCCACTGCCGATGCGACGGCGCAGCTTGCCGTCGCGTACATGATGGGCATGCGCGATGCCGGCATGGCGGCGACGGCCAAGCATTTTCCGGGTCACGGCGCGGTGGTCGCCGACTCGCATGTGGCGCTGCCCGTGGACCGGCGCGAACTGGCCGATCTCGCCGAAGACCTGACACCCTACCGGCGCCTGATCGCCAACGGTCTGCCGGGCGTCATGGTCGCGCATATCCTGTTGCCGGCCGAGGATGCGGCGCCGGCCAGTCTGTCGGCGCGCTGGATCAAAGGCGTGCTGCGGACGGATCTGAACTTCCAGGGCGCGATTTTCACCGACGACCTGAGCATGGGTGCGGTGGCTGCCGGTGGCGACATCGTCGAACGCTGTCAGCGGGCGCTCCTTGCCGGCTGCGACATGCTGCTGGTTTGCAATGACTTAGGCTCGCGCTCGCAGGCGCTGGCGGGCCTGAAGGTCACCCCGGATCCGGCATCACAGCTGCGCCTGGTGCGCATGCGGGGCCGCGAACGGCTCTCGCCCGCGCAGCTGCGCGCGGCGCAGGAGTGGAGCGCGGCCCAGCAACTGCTCACGCGTCTGGCTGCCGCCCCGGCCCTGTCACTGAGCGCGGAAGGCGCATGATCAACCTCGCGGAAAGCGGCTGGCGGGATGTCGTCGATCAGTCCCCGGAAGGCATCGTGATCTGCGATGCGACGGCACCTGATTGTCCGGTGGTCTATGCCAACGGGGCCTTTCTGGAGCTGTCAGGCTATCCCATCAGTGCGCTGATGGGGCGCAACCTGCGGCTGCTGCAGGGAAGCGATCGGGACCAGGAAGGCCGGCAACGACTGCGTGAAGCGCTCGCCCGGGGTGAAGCATGTCGGGTGCTGATGCGCAACTACCGGCCCGACGGGGCCCAGTTCTGGAACGAAATACTGATCCAGCCGGTGCGTGATGCGGCCGGCCAGCTGGTGCAATGGATCGGTTATCACCGTGATACGCGCGAGCGCTTGCGCACGCCGGAGAAGCTGGCGCTGGCGGGCCTGCCGGCGTGGATGCGCGAGGACCGTCTCACCGGGCTGCATTCCCGGGCCTATTTTGAAGAACTGCTGCTGCGGGACTGGTATGTCGCGCAGCGCGACGGTCACGAGATCGGCCTGACCTTCCTCGACATCGATGACCTGGGCACCTATAACGACATTTTCGACAAGGCCAGCGGCGATGCCTGCATCCGCCGGGTCGCACGGGTCATCACCGCCTCCTATCGGCGCAGCGGGGACCTGGTCGGCCGCTGGAACGGCGGTACCTTCGCGGTGCTCACCCAGGCCAACACCTCGGTCTCGGCGCATGACTATGCGCGCGTGGTGCTGCAACGGGTGCGCGAGCTTCTGATCCATCACCCCAGGGCTACGGCCAGCGGCCGCTACGTGACCTTGAGCGCCGGCGCCTGCACGCTGGTGCCGGCGCAGGAACTGTCGCTGCAGACTTTCATCGGCGCCTGCACGCTGGCCATGCAGCGCGCGAAGGGGCAGGGGAAGAACACCGCCTGCGCCACCGAGGCCGCAGACTTTGAGCAAACCGGTGATTCCGGCGCTCAGAACCGCGCCGCGGGTTCTGCCAGCCAGGGACGTTAACGTCCCGCACGGCGCGCGCCCTGCGCCGGCACCACCAGCGCGATCACACCGAAGGCGGGCGAATCGAAGTAATTACGCTCGTAGAACTTCACCCGATGGTTGTCGCTCAACACAAACGTCGTTTGCGGCGCGGCGCCGAGCGCGGCGGGCGGATTGGCGATGGTCATGTCCAGCGCAAATCCCAGATGCAGGAACTCGCCGCGTTCCAGGGTCACCGTGCCGGACAGCAGCGGGTTGTCGAGCCCGAGTTGCTGCAGGCTCATGCTCTCATGAGTGCCCCAGGGACTGGCGGTCTGCGCCCAGCCGATGTGCGCCACTGTTGCATACGCGGCGCTGGCCCTGATGCGCGCCTCGAGATCACCCAGCTGGAATTCGGCCGGGGTCAGCACCCGTACCAGGCGGCCGCCGGGCGTCGGCGCCACCGGCTCGCTCACCGGGGTGGCGGTCTCGCCATCGGCGCTGACCGGGATGGCCGGGGCCTGGCTGACCTCAGTGGTCCAATTCTCAGGGCTTCCCAGGGTGGAGTTGGCGCGGAAGATGATGATCTCGATGTTGTAGACGCCGGCGCCCGCCGGCGCCGCGGCCGGCAGCGGATGCGGTTCGGGTACGGGCGCCACGCCAGGCGCGGATGAGGCTTGTTGCGCCAGGGCGCAGGTCAGCGGGCAGGAGAGCAGGCAGGCCGCCAGGACCAGGTCTCGCAGTCTCATCACTGAATCGTATCACGCACTGCGGCCGCTGAAGCGCTGCAGCAGATCCCGGGCGTAGTCGAAGCGCTTCTCCACCGCGGCAAGCTGCGAGGTGACGCGTATTTTAAGCGAGCCCTCCAGGCGCAGTTCACGGGGCGATTTTTGGATCAGGCGGATGATGAGCGCCGGATCCAGCGCGTTTTTCTCCTCGAACAGGACGTAGCCGCCGCCGGCGCCCAAGTCCAGGCGGCGCACGCCCAGTTCGCGGGCGCGCAGCTTCAGCCGCGCCACGCTCAGCAGGTTCGCGGCCGCGGTCGGCAGTTCCCCGAAACGGTCAACGAGTTCGGCCGTGAGTTCGTCCAGCCCCGCCGGATCCGCGGCGGCGATGCGCTTGTAGAGGCCAAGCCTGACCTGCACATCGGCCACGTAGTCATCCGGCAGGAAGGCCGGCACATGCAGTTCCACTTCGGTGGCCGCCGCCAGCGGCTTGTCCAGCGCCGGTTCACGGCCGTCCTTCAGGGCGCTGACGGCGTGCTCGAGCATGTCGAGGAACATCGTAAGCCCCACTTCGGTCAGTTCACCGCTTTGGGACTCCCCGAGCAGTTCGCCGGCGCCGCGGATCTCCAGATCGTGGGTGGCCAGGACAAAACCCGCTCCCAGGTTTTCCAGCGACTCGATGGCCTCGAGGCGCTTGATGGCATCGGGCGTGAGCTGCTTGCGCGGTGGCACGATCAGGTAGGCGTAGGCGCGGTGATGGGAGCGACCGACGCGGCCGCGCAGCTGGTGCAGCTGCGCGAGGCCAAAGCGGTCGGCGCGGTTGATCATGATGGTGTTGGCCGTGGGGACGTCGATGCCGCTTTCGATGATGGTCGTGCATAAAAGGACGTTGAAGCGCCGGTGGTAGAAATCCACCATCAGCTGTTCCAGTTCGCGCTCGCGCATCTGGCCGTGACCGATGCGCACATCGGCCTGCGGCACCAGCTCGCGTAAGGCAGCGGCGATCTTCTCGATGTCACGGATTTCGTTGTGGACGAAATACACCTGTCCGCCGCGCCGCAGTTCGCGCATCACGGCTTCGCGGATGGTGGCATCGTGCCATTCGCTGATGAAGGTCTTGATGGTCAGGCGCCCCGTGGGCGGGGTCGTGATGAGCGACAGATCGCGCAGTCCGCCCAGGGCCATGTTCAGCGTGCGCGGGATGGGCGTGGCAGTCAGGGTCAGCACGTGCACTTCGGCGCGCAGCGCCTTCAGCTTCTCCTTGTCGCGGACCCCGAAACGGTGCTCCTCATCGATGATGATGAGTCCGAGCTCGCGGAAACGCACGTTCGCATGCAGCAACCGATGGGTCGCGATGACGATGTCGACCGTGCCCTGCTCGATGCCCTCGATGACGGTGTCGCTCTCCTTGGCGGTGCGAAAGCGCGACAGGGCTTCGATGCGCACCGGCCAGTCGGCAAAGCGGTCGCGGAAATTGCCCAGATGCTGCTGCGCCAGGAGCGTCGTGGGCACCAGCACCACGACCTGCCGACCCGCCTGAACGGCGGCGAATGCGGCCCGCATCGCGACCTCGGTCTTGCCGAACCCCACATCGCCGCAGACGATGCGATCCATGGCCTGAGTGCTGGCCAGGTCCTCGAGCACTTTGCGGATCGCGTCGGACTGGTCCGGGGTCTCCTCGAAGGGGAAGGCGTTGGCGAAGGACTGGTACTCGATCTCGCGCAGCTGCAGGCTGGCGGCTTGCCGCGCCTTGCGGCGTGCATACAGATCCAGAAGTTCCGCGGCGATGTCGCGGATCTGCTCGGCGGCGCGCTTTCTCGCCTTGGCCCACTGGTCCGTGCCGAGCTTGTGCAGCGGCGCATGTTCCGGGGCGCTGCCGGTGTAGCGGCTGATCAGGTGCAGGGCGTGCACCGGAACATAGATCCGGTCCCCGCCCTGGTACTCCAGGACCAGAAACTCTCCGGGGTTGCCCGCCACTTCCATGGCCATCAGGCCCACGTAGCGGCCGACGCCATATTCTTCATGCACTACCGGGGAGCCGGGGTTCAGATCCGTGAGGTCGCGCAATATGGCCTGCGGATCCGCCGCGCTACGGCGCCGGCGCCGCTCCTGGCTGACGCGCGCGCCGAACAGCTGTGCCTCGGACAGTACGGCGATGCGTGGCACCTGCAGCTGCAGGCCGCCGATATCGGGTGCCACGGTAAGCGCCAGGGGCATCTCGCCGTCGGCGAAGGTGGCCCAGTCCGGCACCGCCGTCACGGCGGTGGTATGGGGCCGCAGCATGTCCTGCAGCACTTCGCGGCGCCCCGGGGAATCTGCCGCGATCAGCACCCGACCGTCGAAGCCGGCCAGGAAACTGGCGAGCGGCGCGAGGGGTTCGCTGGCGCGCGCATCGATGCGCAGCTGCGGTGGGTTCACGGTCGGGAAGTTGACGGCACTGTCGTCGGGATGCAGTTCCAGGTCCGCCTTGAAGCCGTCCAGCGTGATGCTGGTGAGCGGCTCGGCGGCCTGCGACAGCTCCTGCGGCGTCAGGAACAGCTCCGACGGTGCGAGGATCGGCCGCTCGATGTCGTGGCGACGCTCCTCGTAGCGCTGCGCGATGTCGTTCCACAGCTGCTGCAGCGCCGCCGCCGCGCCGCTGTCGTGCACGATCACCGCATCACGCGGCAGGTAGTCGAACAGCGAGGCGGTGCCCTCGAAGAACAGGGGCAGGTAGAACTCCACGCCGGGCGGCGCAAGACCCTCGCTCACCGCGCGATAGACACTCGACAGTGTCGGATCACCTTCGAAGCGGGTCCGGTAGCGGCGTCTGAAGCTCTTGATGCCCTCCGGATCCAGCGGCACTTCACGCGCCGGCAGCAGGCGCACGCTTTGGACCGAATCCAGGGAGCGCTGGGTTTCAGGATCGAAGCGGCGGATGGCCTCGATGTCGGTACCGAACAGATCGATGCGCAGCGGCGCCTCGGCGCCCATGGGGAAAACGTCCAGCAGCGAGCCGCGCACCGCGAATTCTCCCGGGGCGGTGACCTGGCCCACGCTGGCATAGCCGGCATCGGCCAGGCGCTGCCGGAACGGCTCGACGCTCAAGGCCTGGCCGACCTTAAGGTCGAAGGCGCGACCCCGCACGTATGCGACCGGGGGCAGGCGCTGCAGCAGCGTGTCGGCCGCCAGTATCAGGCAGCCGCCCCGTGCGTCCGGCAACTCAAACAGGGTCTGAAGCCGCCTCGAGGTGATGTCAGGGTGGGGCGAAAACAGGTCGTAGGGCAGGATTTCCCAATCCGGCAGGGGCAGCAGCGCCTGGGTGGCGCGTTTCCCACCCTGGAAGAAGGCTATCTCGGCGGCCAGCCGCTCCGATTCGCGCGCGCCCGCGGTGACCACCACGTACAGCCGGGAGTCATTGTGCATGCACTCCGCCAGGGCCAGGGCGGTAGCGCTGCCGTGCAGCTGGTGCCAGCGGACATGCCGGCGGCCGCTATTGGGTCGCAGGATCTGCAGCAGGGTGATCGTCAGCCGCTGCTGGCCGGAGCCGAAGCGCCGGTCACGACCGAATCAATGACCCGGTCGCCTTCGAAAAACACCGAAAACCCCGCGTAATCCCAGCGTGTGATGGGCGGCTTGCCCACCGTGGGATGCTTGGTGGCGGGGGGGCCGAACTGCTTTTCCACGGTTTTCATCAGCGCGCCACGGGCGGGCTGCGCAGTATTGGCGGGGACCACGGTGACCTTGCCATCGTCGACCGCGAGTTCGGCATGGGCCGTGCCAGTGAGGCACAGCAGGGCAACCAGGGCATGGATTTTCATGGCAGCTCCCTATCTGACCGGCCGAACTATAGCACCGCGGGCAATCTGTTAAAGCGGCGGTCCGGGCGGCCGGGCGGGTTTTGTGACGCAGGTCCAGGCTGCACCGCACTGGCGCACGCTGTGGTTAAATGCCGCCGGTGTTTCACCCCTTTGCGCCCTACGTGGGACTGCGCTATGTGCGCGCGCGTAGCCACAAATTCTTCGTGTCGTTCATCACCTGGGTGTCACTGCTCGGTGTAGGCCTGGGCGTGGCTGCCCTCATCGTCATCCTCTCGGTCATGAATGGTTTCGAGGGTGAACTGCGCGATCAGTTGCTGGCACTGAGTGCCCACGCCCGGGTAGTCACCGCTGCCGGCGCCGCCGCACCCGACCCCGCCGCCTGGGAGGCCGCCGCCGCGCGTTTGCGCACCCAGCCCGGTGTCATGGGTGTCGCCCCATACGTTGAGGTCCAGGCCCTGGCGGTGCATCAGCCGGACATGCTGCCGGTGGTGTTGCGCGGCATCGATCCGGCCAGCGAAGTTTCGGTCAGCGACATCGTCAAGGTGCTGCGCCCGGGCAGTCTCAAGCTTCTGTCGGGGGGCCCCGATCGGGTGCTGATCGGGGCGGTCATTGCCACGCAGCTCGGGATTTCCGCCGGGGACACGCTGACTTTGCTGATACCCACCGTGGCCGCAGACGGCACGCCCGCGCCGAGCCTGCACGAGGTGCGGGTGGCCGGTGATTTTGATGCCGGGGTCCAGGAGCAGGCAGGTTCGCTGCTGCTGGCGAACCTCCCCGATGTGCGCGCCATGGGCGCGGCGCCCAGTGACATGGGCCTGCGGCTGCGCTACGCAAACGCGCTGGATGCGCCGGCCATGAGCCAGGCCTTGCGGCGGGTGTTGCCCGCGAGTCTGCAGATCATCGACTGGACGGTGGACAACGCGAGCTATTTTCGCGCCATCCGCATCGAGAAGACCATGATGTCGCTGATCCTGCTGCTGATCGTGGCGGTGGCGGCCTTGAACATCGTCGCCATGCTCGTGATGACCGTCACCGACAAGCGCAACGATATCGCCATCCTGCGCACCCTGGGGGCCTCCCCGCGCACGGTCATGGGCGTGTTCATCACCCAGGGGCTGGTCATCGGCTGGGTGGGTGTGGCGCTGGGCGTGACACTGGGTGTGCTGCTGACCGTGAACATGGGCAGCCTCGAGCCGTTCCTGGAGCACACGCTGGGCTTTCACCTGTTTGATCCAGACATCTACGCCGTCACCACCATTCCCACCGATCTGCACCCCGGCAATGTGGTCTGGATCGGCGTGGCCGCGCTGCTGCTGACCCTGCTCGCAACCGTCTATCCGGCGCTGCGCGCCGCACGCGTGTCGCCGGCCGAGGCGCTGCGCTATGAATAGCCCCTATGAGTGGCTGATCGGCACCCGCTACTTAAGTGGCGCGCGGCGCCAGGGATTCATCTCCTTTGTCGCCGTGATGTCGGTCCTGGGCCTGATGCTGGGCGTGGCCGTGCTCATTGTCGTGCTGTCGGTCATGAATGGCTTCGAGCGCGAATTGCGCAGCCGCATATTGAGCGTCACGGGACATGCCGAGATCAGCGGCCTTCAGGGCAGCTTCCCGGATTGGCAGGCGGCGCGCGCCAAGGCCCTGCAGGATCCCGAAGTGCTGGCGGCCGTGCCCTACATCGAGGAACAGGCGATGCTGTCGCATGGACAGCATGTCGTGGGCACGAAGATCCGCGGCGTCGTCCCCGACCTGGAACGCACGGCGACGGGCCTGGCGCAGAAGTTCACGCAGGGCAGCATCGGGCAGCTCGAGCCGGGCGCCTACCATATGGTACTGGGCTCGGCGCTCGCCACGGCGCTGGATGCCAAGGTCGGCGACTCACTGTTCCTGCTCGCCCCGGAAGCCACCGCGACGCCCGCCGGGCTGCAGCCGCGCATCCGGCGCTTCACCATCACCGGCATCTTCACTTCCGGCATGTACGAATACGACCGGGGGCTCGCGCTGCTGGAGATCCACGATGCGGCGCGCATCTATCGCATGGGCGACAATGTCACCGGGCTGCGCCTGGCGCTGCGCGATCCGTGGCGCGCTCCCATCGTGGTTCGCAAAGTGGCTTACAGCCTGGGCGGCGGGCTCTATGTCAGTGACTGGACCGTCAGCCACGAGAGCTTCTTCGCCTCCATCACGGTGATGAAGTCCATACTGTTCGTGATCCTGCTGATGATCGTGGCGGTGGCGGCCTTCAACATCATTGCCACCCTGGTCATGATCGTCAAAGAAAAGCGTTCCGATATCGCCATCCTGCGCACCCTGGGCGCGGGGCCCTGGAACATGCTGGGCACTTTCGCCATCCAGGGCGTGCTGATCGGACTTGCAGGAACGGCGCTGGGCGCGGCGCTGGGCGTGCTGGTGGCCCATAATCTGGAGAACTGGGTCCATGATTTGGAACACCTGCTCGGCACCCATTTCCTGGATGCCAGTGTGTACAACATGAGTGACCTGCCGGCCTATGTGGAGCTTCTGGACGTGACCAAGGTATGTGCCGTGGCCTTTGCGCTGTGCGTGCTCGCCACGCTGTACCCGGCCTGGCGCGCCTCGCGCACCGCGCCGGCGGAGGCGCTGCGCCATGACTGAGGCGGCATTGCAGGCGATCGAGGTGTGCAAGACCTTTCGGCAGGGACCGGAGCTGCTGCAGGTTCTGGCCGGCGCCAGCGTGCACATTGCGCCCGGCGAACGGCTGGCCATCGTCGGCGCCTCCGGATCCGGCAAGACCACGCTGCTGCAGATTCTGGGCGGGCTGGACCGCCCGAGCGCCGGCAAAGTGCTGGTCGCGGGACGCGACATCCATCAGATGGATGAGCGCGAACGCGGACAGCTGCGCAACCGCTCGTTAGGCTTTGTGTACCAATTCCATCATCTGTTGCCGGAGTTCTCCGCCTTGGAAAACGTGGCCATGCCGCTGCTGGTGCGGCGCACGGCGGTGGCCGAGGCGCGCCGCCGGGCGCGCGAAATCCTCGAGCGCGTCGGGCTGGGCGGCCGTCTGACGCACCGGCCGCACCAGCTGTCCGGGGGTGAGCGCCAGCGCGCGGCGGTTGCGCGCGCACTGGTGACGCAGCCCGCCGTGGTGCTGGCAGATGAGCCCACGGGCAATCTCGATGGGGTGAATGCCGAACAGGTGTTCGCCCTGATGCTGGAACTGAATCGCGAACGGGGCACCAGCCTCGTGGTCGTCACCCATGATCCACGCCTCGCGGCGCGCATGGACCGGACCCTGACCATCGAGGGCGGCGTCCTGCGCGAGACGCCTCACAGCCCCGGCGAGCGGTGACCGTGGCGGATGCGCCGCCGGTGCAGCACCTGGCGGCGCCAGATGTATTCCAGGATCAGCCAGCCGCACACGCCGCACACGATGGCGCACACCAGACAGCCGATCAGGAAGGGTTGCCACACCGGTCCTAAGCCGTGCTGCAGCCAGTCCCAGCTGAGGCGGAAGCCGAATCGGTGCACCGGAGCCCCGGTCACCGCCGCGCCGACCCGATAGGCGCAGTAGTAAAGGGGCACCATGGTGAGCGGATTGACCAGCAGCGTGGTGGCGATGATGGTCGGGATATTGATGCGCCAGGTGACGCCCACCAGGGTCGCCAGCGGCGTGTGCACCGGCAGGGGCATGAAGCAGATCGCAAGCCCCGCCCCGAAACCGGCGGTGACCCCGCGCCGGTGCAGGGTCCAAAGCTTGGGGTCCGACAGGTGCGGGGCGAACACCCGCAGCGGCCAGCGCTGCAGGAGCGCGTGCGGGTGTGGCGTGAACTTCTTGATCCACCGACGGGCCATGGGGTCGCGACTCTAGCAGAGCCGCCTTGAGCCCGGGGGGCGCTCCGGTATGATGTGACGCCGATTATGTGCGGGCGAGGGATGCAATCGGATGTGGGAAATCGTACGGGCCGGTGGCCCGTTCATGTGGCCGATCATCCTGTGCTCGGTGGGCGCAGCGGCCATTATTCTCGAGCGCCTGTGGACGCTGCAGGAGCAACGGGTGCTGCCGCGGGACCTCATCCGCCGCGTGCGTCAGCTTGTGGAGGCCGACCAGGTCACTGACAAGGTGATCGCCGCCCTGGAGCAGAATTCGCCCCTGGGCCGGGTACTGGCCGCCGGGCTCGCCAGCCGCCACCGCAGCCGTGAAATCATGATGGAAAGGCTCGAGGATGCGGGCCGCCACGTGGTCCATGACCTGGAGCGCTTCCTCACCACCCTGGGCACCATCGCCAGCATCTCGCCGCTGCTCGGACTGCTGGGCACCGTAATGGGTATCATTAAATCTTTCAATGCGTTGCAGGCAGGTGCTGCAGGTGATCCGAGGATGCTTTCCGGCGGCATCGGCGAGGCCCTTATCGCCACCGCCGCCGGCCTGTGTGTGGCCATTCCGGCCCTCATCGCCTATCGCTACCTGCGTGGGCGCGTGGAGACCTTCGTGGTCGAAATGGAGAAGGACGCCATCAAGCTGGCCGACGTAGTCGAAGGGGCAGGGCTCGAGCGGGCACGGCAAGCCCTCGAACGAACCGCCCAGGAACGGCCGGCCCCGGAGGCCCCCGGCAGGCCGGTCGCGGTCAGCGGTACCGGTACCCGATGAACCTGCGTCCGCGCCGCGTCGAGGACCCGGAAATCAACCTGGTCTCCCTGATCGACATCGTGCTCATGATGGTCGTGTTCTTCATGATGACCAGTTCGATGGTGGACGAGGGACGCATTCGGGTGCACCTGCCGCAGGCCCGCGACCTGCCCACCGGCAAGCCACCGGCCGAGCCGCTGGTGGTCGCGGTCACGCAGCAGGGTGGCTACCTGGTCAATGGCCGCGAGCTCATCAATTCCAGCCCCGAGACGCTGCGCGCCGCGCTGCTGAAGGAAGCCGGCGCCGATCGCAGCGTGCGGGTGACGCTGCGCGCCGATGCGCGCACGACGCACCAGTCGGTGATCACGGCCATGGATGTGCTGGGCCGGCTGGGATTCACCGAGCTCAACATTGCCACGGTGCGGCAGGATGTCGCGCCGGCAGACAGCAAATGACATCGGCCAGTCCCGGGGCCGTTTATCTGCGGCTGCTGGGCTACATCAAACCCTATCGCGGCGCCTTTGCGCTCGGCATGTCGGGCGGCCTGCTGTACGCCGCCGCCATGGTTGGTTTCGCGCCCTACGCGCGCAAGTTTACCGCCGAAACCATGATACTCAGCGATCCGCGCAGCATCATATTGCTGCCGCTGGCGCTGGTGGGTCTGCTGTTCCTGCGCAGCATCGGGGACTTCACCCAGACTTACTTCACCGGCTATGTCTCGCGGCGGATCGTCACCGACGTCCGGCAGCAGGTCTTTGACGCCATCCTGCGCCTGCCCATCGCGTACTTTGACCGCAATGCCAGTGGCCACCTGCTGTCGCGCCTCACCTTCAACGTGGAACAGATCGCCGCCACCACCACTGATGCCCTGGTGATGATGGCGCGCTCCGGATTTCAGATCTGTCTGACGATCGGCTACGCAATGTTCCTGAACTTCAAGCTGACCGTCATCGCGCTGGTGATGGCGCCGATCATGGCGTGGCTGGTGTCGCGCATCAATCGCTACTTCCGACGCTATTCGCGCCGCATCCAGGATTCAATGGGCGATGTGACACGCGTGGCCAAGGAAAGCCTGGAGGCGCCGCGGCTGATCAAGATTTACAACGCCGAAGAGCATATTGGCCGGCAGTTCGGCCTGGTCAACGAGCACTTCCGCCGCTCGAACATGCGCCTGATCCTGACCAAGGGTGTGTCCAATCCCATCGTCCTGACCGTCAACTCCTTTGGCATGGCATTGGTGCTGGGGCTGGCGATCTCCGCGGTGGTTCATCACCACATGACCGTGAGCGAGCTGATGGGATTCCTGGTCGCGCTGGCCAATGTGACCCAGCCCCTGCAGCAGTTCATCGGTGTGACCGGGCAACTGCAACAGGGCATCGCCGCGGCGCAGAATCTTTTTGAACTGCTGGATGAGCCGCGCGAAGCGCAGACCGGCGGCATGGCCGTCGCGCGGGTGCATGGGGATGTGCAGTTCGACAATGTCTCCTTCACCTACGAGAGCGGCAAGAGCGCGGCGCTCGAAGGTATCAACCTGTTGGTGCCGGCCGGCCAGCAGGTGGCCATCGTCGGGCGCTCGGGCAGCGGCAAGTCCACTCTGGTCAGCCTGCTGCCGCGCTTCCATGACGTCATACGCGGTTCGGTGCGCATCGATGGCCGCGACGTGCGCGAGTACACACTCCACTCGCTGCGCGAGCAGATCGCCGCCGTCAGCCAGGAGGTCGTCCTGTTCGACGACACCATCCGCAACAACATTGCGTTCGGTCGCGGCGCGGACCGCGAGGCGATCGAACGGGCCGCCGAGGCCGCGCACGTCATGGAATTTGCCCGGGGGCTGCCGCTGGGCCTGGACACCATGGTGGGCGATCGCGGCGTGCTGCTCTCGGGCGGTCAGCGCCAGCGCATCGCCATCGCGCGCGCACTGCTCAAGGACGCGCCCATCCTCATCCTGGATGAGGCCACCTCGGCGCTGGACACCGAGGCCGAGCGGCATATTCAGGCAGCGCTCGCCCAGCTGGTGCGCAACCGAACGACCTTCGTCATTGCCCACCGCCTGTCTACCGTCGAGCAGGCCGACCGGATCATCGTGATGGACGGTGGGCGCATCGTCGAGAACGGCACGCACGCGCAACTGCTGGCGCACGGCGGAGTGTACGCGCAGCTGCATGCCCTGCAGTTCAACGGCTAAGGCCCTGACGTGTCGCTACAGCAACGCCTGAACCGGATCTGGTACGAAGGTGCGGCCGGCCAGACCCTGCTGGCGCCGTTATCGTGGGTGTACGGGCGGATTGTGGCCGCGCGGGGCAGCGTACCCACGCGGGTGCCATGCCCCGTGATCGTGGTCGGCAATCTCTCGGTGGGCGGCACCGGCAAGACACCCATGGTCGCATGGCTGGCCTGGCAGCTGGGCGCGCTGGGCAGGAAGGTGGGCATCGCCTCCCGGGGCTATGGCGCGGTCGCACCGGGTGCGCGGCAGGTCGACCCGGCAGCAAACTGGCGCAGCTTCGGTGATGAGCCGGTGCTGCTGCAGCGGCGCACTGGAGTTGCGGTGGTGGTGGCTGCCGAGCGTGTCGCCGCCGCGCTGCGTCTGGTTGAGCTGGGCGCCGATGTCATCCTCTGCGATGACGGGCTGCAGCACCTGAAGCTGGCGCGGGATTTCGAACTGGTGGTCATCGACGGGGCACGCGGCCTGGGCAATGGCCGCCTGCTGCCGGCGGGTCCGCTGCGCGAACCGGCGACCCGCTTGCGCCGCGTGGACGCCGTGGTCATCAATGGCGAGCCCAAGCCCGGGCTGCTTGGACAGCTCGCAGGGCTCGGCGCGCCGCGTCCGCTGTTGATGCGCATGGTCCCTTCGGCGCTGGAGCCGGTGCGGGGCCCCGACGGACATCAGACCCTGGCCGGCGAGGCGCTGTGGGGGCGGCGCCTGGAGGATCTGCGCGGTGTGCGGGTGCACGCGGTGGCCGGCATCGGCAACCCCGAACGTTTCTTCGCGCTGCTGAGGTCCCATGGTCTGGACATCATTGCGCATGCCTTCGCCGATCATCACGCCTTCAGCGCGCGCGATCTGGAGTTGCCGGGCAAGTTGCCCATACTCATGACGGAAAAGGATGCCGTGCGCTGTGCGACCTTCGCCAATGACCGCCTGGGGTTCGTGCCCGTCACGGCGCAGTTTTCCGCCGAGGATGCCCAGGACCTGCTGACTCAAGTGAGCGCCCGTTGCGCTAGAGTGTGACCCATGGATACCAAACTTCTGGACATCATGGCCTGCCCGGTGTGCAAGGGTCCATTGCTGTACCGCAGGAGCGAACAGGTGCTGGTGTGCCGCCTGGACCGGCTGAGCTATCCCATCCGCGATGGCGTTCCCGTGATGCTCGAGGAAGAGGCGCGGCCGCTGGCGCCCGATGATCCGCTGCTGGAGCGCTAGCGGTCGTGTTCCGTGTCGTCATCCCAGCGCGCTTTGACTCGGCGCGACTGCCCGGCAAGGTGCTGCTGCCGATCGGCGGTCGCCCCATGCTGCACTGGGTCTGCGAGCGTGCGCTGGCCTCCGGCGCCACGCAGGTGATAGTCGCAACCGATGATGAGCGCGTGCGCGCGGCCGCCGCCGAGGTGGGCGTGGCCTGCGTGATGACCGCGTCGACCCATCAGTCAGGGACCGACCGGATCGCAGAAGCCGCCCGCAAACTGAACTGGGCGGCCACCGACATCATCGTGAACCTTCAGGCCGATGAACCGCAGATGCCGCCGGCCCTGCTGGGGCAAGTGGCGCGTGTGCTGCAGGATCACCCGGACGCCGATATCGCGACGCTGGCGGTCCCGGTGACCTCGGCGGCCGAGTTTCTCGATCCCAATGTGGTCAAGGTGGTGGTGGCCGCGGACGGCAGGGCGCTGCTGTTTTCCCGTGCGCCCATACCCTGGGACCGCGATGGCGCCCGCGACGGCGCGCCCGGCCCGGACAGTTTCCGGGGCGCATTGCGCCACATCGGGCTGTACGCCTACCGGGTGCAATCCTTGTTGCGTCTGCTGCAATGGCCACCCGCACAACTGGAGCTGCGCGAAAAGCTCGAGCAGCTGCGGGCGCTTGCTCAAGGCATGCAGATCAGGGTCGCGATCGCCACCGAGCGGCCTGGCGTGGACGTGAATACGGCGGCTGACCTGGAACGGATCCGGTCGCAGCAGAAGGGGGAATCATGAGTCATCGGGTAATGCCCGCGCTGCTGGTGCTGGCCGCAGCCGGCGTCACCGGCAGTGTTGCCGGTGCGCAGACGCCGCAGAATCAGGAGGCGCCCAACATCGCGCAGCTTGAACAGCAGGCGACCCAGCTTGCCGACATCGAGGCCGTCAAGCGCCTGCAGCGTGCCTACGGCTACTATTTGGACCGCTCCGACTGGGACAACATCGTCGATCTGCTGACCGACGACGCCACCTTGGAATACGGCCCGGCGGGCGTATACGTGGGCAAGGCGCATGCGCGTGCGCTGCTGTATGCCATCGGCTACGGCAAGTCCGGGCTGCGGCCACAGCAGCTGCGTGAGCATGTGCAGCTGCAGCCCGTCATCAATATCGCATCCGATGGCTTAAGCGCGCAGGGCCGCTGGCGCGCCCTGGTGCTGTTGGGACAGTTCCATGAGTACGCGCGCTGGCAGACCGGCCCTTATGAGTGCGAATACCGCAAGGAGCACGGGGTCTGGAAGATCAGCAAGCTGCACTGGGTCGAGACCTTCACGGTGCCGGTGGCGGGGGGCTGGAAGACGCGCATGACCCACAGCAACGTGGCGGACCGGAAGCTCCCGGCCCCGGACCGGCCCAGTTCCTTTGTCTACGATCCGTGGCCTGCGGTGTCCCTGCCGCCCTACCACTACGGCGGACCCGGTGCGATCCAGCCCCTGAATCCCGCGCCGGTACCGGTCGTGAAGCTCTCCGCGGCCGAGGCGGCGCGCCGCCTCGCCAAACTCAAATGGCGGGTTGACCGGCTGGATGACCACCGGCAGATCGAGATCCTGCAGCGCACCTACGGCTACTACGTCGACAAGAATCTGTGGCAGCAGATCGCGGACCTGTATACGGAGGATGGCACGCTGGAGATCGGCGGCCGCGGCGTGTTCGTGGGCCGCGCACGCGTGCTGCAGTATCTGCGGTGGCTGGGCAAACCCGAGGACGGCAAGCTTTATGACCACACGCAGATCCAGCCCATCGTCGATGTCGCACCGGACGGGTTGAGCGCGAAAGGGCGCTGGCGGGCGCTGGTGTTCGGTGGCGGCCTGGGCGGCAGCAGTGTCATCGGCGATTGCATCTATGAGAATGAGTATCGCAAGGAGAATGGCGTCTGGAAGATCGCCAAGCTGCACGCCTACTTTGAGATGTATTCGACGCTCGAGCAGGGCTGGGCGCAGTTCGCGACCCCCAACACCCATCCGGAGAAGACCCTGCCGCCGGATCTGCCGCCCACCACTGTGTACGAGATGTACCCGGGCACCCTGGTCGCGCCGCTTCACTACCAAAATCCCGTGACCGGCAGGCCGGTCTACCCGGCGATGCGGCAGGCCACCCCGGCGGTGGTGTCGGATGTCAATGCGGAGCTGGCCGCCTTGAGCAAACGACTCATGCGGCTTCAGGATACCGAGGCGGTGGAGAACCTGCAGAACGCGTATGGGTTCTATCTGGACAAATGGCAGTGGGACTCCGCGACGGCGCTGTTCGCGCAAGCCGGAACGCTGGAATTGGCGCAGCGCGGCGTCTATATCGGCAGGGCCCGCATTCGTGCCAGCTTCGAGGACGCCTTCGGAGCGCAGGGCCTGCACCAGGGCGAAGTCAGCGACCATGCGTTCTATCAGCCGGTCATCCATATCGCCGATGACGGTCGCACCGCGCAGGCGCGGGTGCGTGAGCTGTCCATCCTCGGCAAGTATGGCGTGGAGGCCTTCATCGGCGGTGGCACGCGCGAGAACGAGTACGTCAAGGAAAACGGCGTATGGCGCATCCAATCAGACCATCTGTACCTGACGTTCCTGGCGCAGTACGACAAGGGCTGGGCCCACGGGGCATTGCCGGCTCCGGGTCCGAGCCAGACGCTGCCGCCGGACCGGCCACCCTCGGTCGACTACAAACCGTTTCCGGCCTTTCAGGAGCTGCCGTTTCATTATCCCAACCCGGTCTCAGGCAAATGGGTGCGCGGCGATGAAAGTCATTGATGCACTCAATGTCCTGACGCTGGTGCTGCTGGTGGCGCTGATCGGCGGCGAAGTCACGCTGTGGGCGGTCAATCCGCTGGGCGTGCCGGCAAGCTTTCTGCCGGCGCGGGCTGTGGGGCTGCAGTTGTTCCGCGCGCAAGGGCCGGCCATGGAGCCTGCCGTGCCCGAAGGCGAGCGCGTGCTGGTCTCGGCATGGTCCTACTGGCACGATCAACCCCAGGCGGGAGATATCGTGGCGTTTGTCTATCCGCGCGATCCCGACATCGCCGACCTCAAGCGCGTCGTGGCCGTGGGCGGGTCCACGGTTGAACTCAGGCAGGGAGCACTGTACGTCAACGGCGTGCCGCAGGACGAGCCGTACCTGGATGCGTCTGAACGGTCAGCACCAGTTTCGATGCGGCCGGTGCAGGTGCCGCTCAACAGCTACTTCGTCATGGCTGACAATCGTGAGCAAAGCGAAGACAGTCGCCATTTCGGTCCGATCGCTCGGGCCAGCATCATCGGCAAGCAGTGGCGCCATTAGAAGTGATGCCAGCGCGCGTCACCGGGGCCAGCAGCGCGCAACTTCCACGATGGCGCTTTCGTTGGCATCCGCAAGCCCCAGCCCGCACAGTTGACGGAAGGCCGCTTCGGCCAATGAGCCGAACGGGCTGCCAATCCCCAGTTGTTGCGTGAGTTGCAGTGCGTAATTCACGTCCTTGAGGCGCAGCCGGGGCGTGAACACGACGTCCCGATGATCGCCCGTAACCATGCGTCGGCTGTTACGTACGACTTGCGGGCTCGCGGCCTGACCGGTCGCGATGGCGTCGACCACGGTGTGCAGGTCCAGGCCCGCACGTTCAGCAATGGCCAGGGTTTCTGCCACAGAGGCGATCTGTACCGCGCCGAGCATATTGATGATGAGCTTGTAGGCGGTTCCGGTACCGACCGCGCCGAAGTGATAAATGCGCTCGCAGAATGCGCCGAGCAGGGCGCGTGCCGCTTCCAGGTCGGCAGGTGCGGCGCCGACCAGCAGTGTGAGCGCGCCTGCTGCCGCGGAGTCGGGCAATCCGGTCACTGGGGCGTCGATGTAGCGCAAGCCAAGCGCGCTGGCGCGCGCCGCCAGTTCCAGCACCCAGCCGTGCGACAGCGTCGAACACTCCACTGCAATGACATTGGGCTTCAGAGCCGCCATCAGGGCGCCCTCGGCGCCACCCCAGATCGCCTGCGATGCCGGATCGTCGGCGACCATCGATATAATGGCATCGACGCCGCGACAGGCCGCCGCCGGCGTCGCGAATAGCCGGGCGCCGCGTTGCACCAGTGGACTCGCCCGCGCCGCGCTGCGATTGTAGACGTGCAGGATATGACCGGCCGCGAGCAGCCTGCTGGCCATGCCAACGCCCATCTGACCCAGTCCGATGAAGGCCACGGTGGCCATTTCAATTCCTTCGCCGGGCCCGGGAGAGCCACAGCAGGGCAATCGCCAGCGACAGTGCACAGCCGAACACGGCGGCGATGTGCACCACCGTGACTCCGGCCCGCGCGGCCAGCGTATACAGTCCGATCATCAGCAGCATGGCGGTGTTCTCCGCCAGGTTCTGCACCGCGATCGCGTGGCCTGCGCCGACGCTGCGGTGCCCGCGCTCCTGCAGCAGCGCATTCAAGGGCACGATGAAGTAGCCGCCGCACGCGCCCACCGCCGTCATCACGACAAAGGCGACCGGCACCTGCGTGGTGACAGAGAGAATGAGCACGCCGACACCGAGCAGCACGCCGGCCGGCAGCACCCGGTCGGCCCGGTTCAGCGCGACGAACTTCGAAGCGAGCGCAGCACCGACCACAATGCCCACCGCGACCGTGGCATTCAGATAGGCGGGCATGCGGTTGCTCGTGATACCCAGCGCCACGGGCACCCAGGCCACGAGCAGAAAGCGCATCGTGGACCCCGTGCCCCAGAAAAGACTGGTGCCGGTCATGGAAAAGCGTGTATCGGGTGTCCTGATGAGCACCTTCACAGCCGCCCAGAAGTCGCGCAGCACCGCGCCCAGGGACACCTGGCCCAGCGGATGCTCGGGCGCGAGCCGCGGTATCAGCAGATTGGCACCGACGGCGGCCGCGTAGCAGGCGGTCACAATGGCGAGCCCCCCCCAGACATTCCAGTCCGCCAGCGTACCACCGGCAATGGCGCCGGCCAGGATGGCGGCGATGGTCGAGGATTCGATCAGGCCGTTGGCCTTCACCAAAAGGTGCGCCGGAACCAGCTGCGCCAGGATGCCGTACTTTGCGGGGGAGTAGGCCGCCGCACCGGCGCCAACCAGGCCATAGGCCAGGAAGGGATTCACGCCGACACACATGCCCAGCGCACCGAGCAGTTTGAGACCGTTGGCCAGCAGCATGACCCGGCCCTTGGGCAGCCCATCGGCGAAGGGCCCGACGAAGGGCGCCAGCAGGATGTAGGCCCCCACGAAGAACTCCTGCAGCAGCGGGTCGGTCCAGCTGGGGTAGTGCTCCAGTTGCAGCAGGGCGAGCGCGCCAAACAGCAAGGCATTGTCTGCCATCGCGGAGAGGAACTGGGCCGCGAGCACTGCGCTCATGCCGCGTGACCAAAGTCCACTGGCGCCGCGAAGCGGATTGACTCGGGTATCCACAACAGCCTCTAAGCCGCGGAGGCGGTGGGCGTTTCGGCCAGGGTCTTCAGCCGCACGTAGTCGGTCTTGCCGGTTCCCAGCAGGGGAATCTCCGCGACCACCTGCAACACCCGCGGGACCGCGAGATCCGGCGCGCCGAGGCCCCTGGCCGCAGCACTCAAATGTTCGCGTGACAGGTTGGGGTCGGTTGTGAACAGCACGATGGCTTCGCCCTTTGCAGCATCGCTGCGGGTGGTTGCAGCATGGGAAAATCCGGCCGATGTCGTGATGGCGATCCGCTCGACCACTTCCAGCGAAATCATTTCGCCGGCGATTTTCGCGAAGCGCTTCACCCGGCCGCGGATGTGCAGGAAATCATCCTCGTCCACACTGACGATGTCGCCGGTGGCGTACCAGCCGGGTCGCACCGAAGCGGGTGGCTGCAGGATGCCGGGCCGGTCGTGCAACAGGTAGCCCTTCATGAGATTGGGTCCGCTGACGTGCAGGATGCCGGCACCCTCGACGCCGGGTACGGCTTCCAGCTCATACTGCATTCCCGGCACAACCTGGCCGACACTGCCGATGCGGCAGGCCATGGGGACGTTCACCGCTATCACCGGCGCGCACTCCGTCACCCCGTAGCCTTCGAGCACCCGGATCCCGAATTTCTCGATCCACTGCCGTCGCACGTCATCGGATAACTTCTCCGCGCCAGCCACGACGTAGCGCAGCCGCCCGAAATCGTAGGGGTGCGCGAACTTGCCATAGTTCCCCAGGAACGTCGAGGTGCCGAACAGCACCGTGCAATTGCGGTCATAGACCACCTCGGGAATGATCCGGTAGTGCAGCGGACTGGGATAGAGGAAGGCCCTGCAGCCCGACACCAGGGGCATGACGATGCCGCAGGCCAGCCCGAAGGAGTGGAACACGGGCAGGGCCACCATGAACTTGTCCAGCGGGTTGAAGTCGGCGATGGCGCGGATCTGCGCCACGTTCGACAGCAGGGAACTGTGTGAGTGCACCACGCCCTTGGGCTGGCCTTCGGACCCGGAGGTGAACAGGACGATGGCGGCATCTTCGGGTTGCTGCTGCACGCCCAGCGAGCGCGCAAATATTCGATGCCAGAGTATCCACAGTTTGTCGCTGAAGCGCAGCTGGCTGCGCAGGTCCTCCAGGTAATGCACCCTGATGGCCGGAAGTCCCGCCACCAGCTGTGTCAGCCGCGCCCGTTCGAGAAAGGCGCGCGAGGTGACGATGGTGCTGATGCAGGCCACGGTGCAGGCGGCGCGCAACCCATCGCGTCCCGCGGTGTAGTTGAGCATGGCCGGAATGCGTCCCAGCGCCGACAGCCCCAGCACCAGTCCCAGGGTCGGGGCCGCATTGGGCGTGAGGATACCGACCATCTCGCCGGGGCGCGTGTGGCGGCTCAGCAGCCGGCCCAGGCCCAGCGCCATGCGTAGCAGCGTCCCGTATGACTCCTCCTGCAGGCGCACGTCCTCCACC
Organism: Steroidobacteraceae bacterium; assembly: GCA_049792815.1. GTDB lineage: Bacteria > Pseudomonadota > Gammaproteobacteria > Steroidobacterales > Steroidobacteraceae > DAIDKA01. The sequence goes on from JBARBG010000149.1 coordinate 43,896, forward strand.
AGCCGGTAGCCGGAACCGAACGTGGCTTTCGCATCCAGGAAGGCCCGGTACAGCGTGCGTCGCGGCCGGGTGGCCACCAGCATGTCGAGCAGAATGTGGCGCATGAGCTCACCGGCGCGTCGCCGCCGCAGCTTTGCGGATGGCAGCGCCGGCATGGGAATGCTGCGCCGGGGCTGGATCATGATGCGGATCTTCGGCAACAGGCGCAGCGGGTAGATTCCGGCGAGGCGGCCAAAGTAGCTGCGGCCCGCGCCCTCGATCCGTACCGGCACCACCGTCGCGCCGGTTTTGGCGGCCACGAAGGCCGCGCCGTCATAGACCTTCATCAGCGAGCCGGTGATGGTCAGCCGGCCTTCTGGAAAAATCACCACCGGCGTTCCGGTTTCCACCAGCCTGCAGATGAGCTTCATGGCCAGCGGGCTGGTCGAGTCCACCGCCAGGTGTGGCACCAGATTCAGCAGCCAGCGGAAGTACCACTTCGCCTTCACCTGGGTGTGAACCACGAAGGTCGCGCCTACCGGGAGGAAACTGCCCAGCAGCGCACCGTCGAGGAAGGACTCGTGGTTCGCCACGATCAGCGTGCGTTCGTTGCTGAAGGCGCCGCGGTCGCCACTGAGCTGCACGCGAAACAGGGCACGCAGGACCACCCGCAGTACGAAGCGCAGAGCGCGGAAGCGGAGCGAGTCGGTGCCGGCCACGGTACTACCTCTCAATATTGCGAAGCGGCGCGTCGTGCCACGGCGAGGAGCAGCAGGCCGATGAACCCGCCTCCGAGGGCGCCGCCGCCGCCAGGAGCGCCCGTGGCATTCTTCGACACGACGCGGATGGGTGCCGTGCCGGACCTCACATCCGCTTCAAACTTGGATAATGCGGCGTCGAAATGCTCGATCATCTGATCGGTGGCCGCATCGAACCCGGTAATGTCCGTCTCACGGGCTTTGCGGGCGGCGTCGATCAACGTCGTGTTGCCATGCCGTACATCGGTGCCGCCCGCCCGGATGATCAACTGGCGGCTCTCCGGGTCCACGACCGCGAGGTCCACCAGCGTGGACACATCGTGGCGGCTACCCTTCACGACATAGGCGCCGACGATGGTGAGATAGGCCAGCGACCAGTTGTTCTGGTCAAGGTGAGTCTCCTGATCAAAAGACACCAATGCGATGACGTCTACTCCATACAGGCGCTGTACGCCGTTCAGGCCCGCATAGCCGCGGTGTCCTGACAGATAGTAATCCGGCAGCACCACGATGTCGGTGACGAACTTGCGGCTGGCGAAGCGCTGTTTGATGCGTTCCAGGAGGGTCTCCTTTTGCGCCTCATCCAGGCCTGCCGCCTGCGCATTCGCGCTGGGCAGAAACGCCAGGCCGACGCGCAGGGGTATCTTCAGCTGCGGTTGCTCCGTGGCCGGCGGTGGCAGCCGCCCGGGATACAGGAAGTCCACGAGGCTCGAGGAAGAGTGCGCGTGCCCGCCGCAGTACGGCAGGCAGGGCAGGTTCACGCACCCGGCCAGCGCCAGGGTGCCAAGCGCCAGCAGCACTGCAAACCCTTTGTTCATCTCTGTCTCCCTGTTGCCTTGCCGTGATCAAGTCGCGGGTTGCAATGTCCGGGAGCAGCGCTGGTTGTGCCACCATTTTCAAAAAAGTCGCTATGGGGTGGCCTTTTGGTATCACCCGGTGATACCATTTATGCAAATGGCCGGACGCACGAGGATTGTGACCGAACTGAAGCGCGCGCTGCGCGCCAGCGGCCATACTTATGCGCATGTGGCGGGCAAGCTTGATTTGAGTGTCGCGAGCGTCAAGCGACTGTTCTCCCAGGAAGACCTGACCCTGGAAAGGATCGACGCGATCTGCGACCTGATCGGCCTGGGATTGATTGAGATCCTGGATCGGGCGCGCGAACCGATGACTCCCGCAAAACAGCTCACGCACGCCCAGGAAAGCGAGATCGTTGCGGATCTGCGGCTGCTCTTCATGACCTGGCTGGTGCTCATCCGCACGCCCTTCGAGGAGATTGTTCAAACCTACCGCTTCACGGAGCGTGAAGCGCTGAAGTACCTGATCCGCCTGGACCGCCTCAAGGTGATTGAGCTGCAGCCGGGCAACCGGGTGAAGCTGCTGGTCAGCCGCCACTTCAGTTGGCGCTCCGGCGGCCCGGTCCAGAAGTACATCGGCCAGAAGCTGCTGCGGGAATTCTTCGCCAGTCACTTCACCGAACCGACCGAGGAGTTTTTCTTTTACGGCGGCCGGGTCTCGGGGGAGGCCCTGGGCCGGATCAAGCGCGCCCTGCAGGGCGCCGCGCGTGAGTGCGCGGAGATCATCGAACGGGACCGGTCCGGCACCCACGAGCGCCACGGCGCGGCATTCGTCCTGGCGTTGCGCCCCTGGAATTACAGCGGCTTCAAGCAATTCGACCGGGACTGAGATGCGGTGAAGATCCTGTTCGTGTGCCTGGGAAATATCTGCCGCTCACCGACGGCCGAGGCGGTACTGCGGGGTATCGCGGCCCGTGAGGCCCCGCAACTGGGTCTTACCGTGGATTCAGCCGGCACCTCCAACTATCACCCGGGTTCACCGCCCGATCGGCGTGCGCAGATCGTGGCCCGAAAATGCGGCTATGAACTGTCGGCGCTGCGTGCGCGGCAGGTCTGCGCTGCAGACTTTGCGCACTTCGATCTGATTCTCGCCATGGATCGCAACAATCTGCAGGAACTCCTGCAGCGCGCGCCCAAGGCGGCGCGCGACAGGATCCAATTGTTCCTCGACTACGCACCAGAACAGCCGGTCCGCGAAGTTCCAGACCCGTACTACGGCGGACCCCACGGCTTTGAGGACGTGCTGGAGCTG
>JBARBG010000150.1:0-27010 GCA_049792815.1 Steroidobacteraceae bacterium
CGTGGCGATAGTGGCGCCGCCGGTGGCCGGCTCGAGCCCCGCGGCGCCGTCGGGCGAACTGTCGACCACCCGCGTCATCGTCGGCCGCAACGACACGCTGGATCGGATCTTTCGGCGCCTGTCGCTGCGCCTCGCGGACCTGGCCTCGCTGCGCAACCTGCCCGGCGTGCGCCCGCATCTGGACACACTGCGGCCGGGCGAGGCGCTGACGCTGACATCGAAGTCGGGAAACCTGATGGGCCTGGAGCGGCGCCTGAATGTCGATCAGACGCTGAAAGTCGACCGCTCGCAACAGGGCTTCACGGCCAATGTGCTGCAGAATCCGCTGGCGACGCGCACCCGCACCATCAGCGGCACCATCGACTCCTCGCTGTTCGAAACGGTCGCCGGCGCCGGTGGCCACGATCAGACGGCGCTCGGCCTCGCCGACATCTTCGGCTATGACATCGACTTCGTGCTCGACATCCAGCCTGGCGACAGCTTCGTGGTGACCTACACGGAGGTCCTGCAGGACGGCAAGTATCTACAGGATGGTCCGGTGCTGGCGGCGCGCTTCGTCAACCAGGGCAAGGAGTATCTGGCGGTGCGCTATGTCGGCCCCGCGGGCAACGCCGACTACTACTCCCCGCAGGGCCGCAGCCTGCACAAGGCCTTCCTGCGTGCGCCGCTGGAATTCACCCGCGTCAGCTCCCCGTTCAGCCTGCACCGCCTGCACCCCATCCTGAACACCATCCGTGCCCACAAGGGCGTCGACTATGCCGCTCCGATCGGAACGCCGGTGCGCGCCGCCGGGGATGGCCGGGTGCTGTACGCGGGACGCCGCGGCGGCTACGGCAATGTGGTGGAACTGGACCATTCCCGCGGCATCACCACGGTGTACGGTCATCTGTCGCGCTTCGCCCGGGGACTGCACGCCGGCGAGCATGTCGCCCAGGGACAGGTCATCGCCTTCGTCGGCATGACTGGCCTTGCCACCGGACCGCATCTTCACTATGAATACCGGGTCGATGGGGTATTCAAGAATCCCCAGACGGTCAAACTGCCCGAAGCGCTACCCATCGACGGACCCCAGCGCGCGGATTTTCTCGTCAAATCGGCGCCCCTGCTGGCCTCCCTGGACCCGCCCTCGGGGCCGAGCCTGGTGTCCCGCTAGCACCCACGCCGCCCATGGATTCATCACCATGCTGCATCGCAGCATGTCCTTCATTCCGGGGGTGCCTTTGTGTATCGTGGCCCGGTGGACGCCCCCGATCTCAAGGCGCCAAGCTGCTACATCAACCGTGAACTGTCCTTTCTGGAGTTCAACCACCGGGTGCTGGCGCTGGCCTTCGACGACACTCAGCCGCTGCTCGAGCGGCTGAAGTTCCTGTGCATTTCCTCGGGCAACCTGGATGAGTTCTTCGAGATCCGGGTGGCGGGCCTGAAGCACCTGCAGGAACTGGGCAAGACCCAGCAGTCGCCCGATGCCATGTCGATTCCGGAGCAGCTGGATGGCATTCATACCCGCGCGCAGAACCTGTGTGCCGAGCAGTACCGCTGCCTCAACGAGGTACTGCTGCCGAAGCTGTCCCAGGCCGGGGTGAGCCTGCAGGGCCACACGGGCTGGAGCCAGAAGACACGCCGCTGGCTGGAGAAGTATTTCGCGAATGAGATCGAGCCGGTATTGAGCCCGCTGGGCCTGGATCCGGCCCGCCCCTTCCCCCGCATCCAGAACAAGAGTCTGAACTTCATCGTGCACCTCGCGGGCAAGGATGCCTTCGGCCGTGACAGCGAGCTGGCCATCGTCCAGGCGCCGCGCTCGCTGCCGCGGGTGGTGTCGCTGCCGGATGACGCGCCCGGGCAGCCGCGCGGTTTCGTGCTGCTGACCAGCATCGTGCAGGCCTTCGTGCCCCGGCTGTTCCCCGGCATCGAGGTGAAGGGCTGCTACCAGTTTCGTGTCACCCGCAACAGCGACCTGTTCGTCGACGAGGAAGAAATCGACGACCTGCGCCGCGCCCTGGAGGGCGAGCTCGCCCACCGCCGCTACGGCGCTGCCGTCCGCCTGGAAACGGCGCGCGACTGCCCCAGGGACATGATCAATTTCCTGCTCCAGCAATTTGCGCTGGATGACGTGGACCTGTACCGGATGCCCGGACCGGTGAACCTGAACCGCCTGTCGGCGCTATATGACCTGGTGCAGCGGCCGGACCTCAAGTACCCGCCATTCACACCCGGGCTGCCGCGGCGCCTGGCCAGCACCACCGACCTGTACTCGGTGATACGCCACAAGGACCTGCTGCTGCATCACCCCTTCCAGAGCTTCACGCCGGTCATGGACTTTGTGCGCCAGGCGGCGCATGACCCGCAGGTGCTCGCCATCAAGCAGACCCTGTACCGCACCGGCCATGATTCGCCGGTGGTGGATGCGCTGGTGGCCGCGGCGCAGGCCGGCAAGGACGTGACAGTGATCGTCGAGCTGCGCGCCCGCTTCGATGAGGAAGCGAACATCGAATTGTCGAACCGGCTGCAGGAGGCCGGGGCCCACGTCATGTACGGCGTGGTCGGCTTCAAGACCCATGCCAAGCTGACGATGATCGTGCGCCGCGAGCCCGAGGGCATCCGCCGTTACTGCCATCTGGGTACCGGCAACTACCACCCGCGCACCGCCCGGGGTTATACCGATTATGGCCTGTTCACCTGCGACCGCGACATCGGCCAGGACGTGCACGAGATCTTCCTGCAGCTGACCAGTCTCACGCAGACGCCGAAGTTGAGCCGCCTGCTGCAGTCACCCTTCACCCTGCACACCGGCATGATCGAGCGCGTCGAGCGCGAAGCCGAGCACGCCCGCGCCGGACGGCCGGCGCGTGTCATCTGCAAGATGAACGCGCTGGTGGATCCGCAGACGATCGAAGCGTTGTACCGCGCCTCGGGGGCCGGCGTGAAGGTGGACCTCATCGTGCGCGGCATCTGTGCGCTGCGCCCCGGCCTGCCGGGCGTCTCCGAGAACATCACCGTGCGCTCGGTGATCGGCCGCTTCCTGGAGCACTCGCGGGTGTTCCACTTCGAGAACGGCGGCGACCCGGAACTGTACTGCGCCAGCGCCGACTGGATGGAGCGCAATTTCTTCAGGCGGGTCGAGGTTGCCTTCCCGGTGCAGCGTGCCTCACAGCGCGAACGCATCTTGGGCCACCTGCGTCTGTATCTGGCGGACAATACCCAGGCCTGGCTGCTGCGTCCTGATGGCAGTTATGTGCGTGCGGAGACCGGGTCGGAGGCGCCGGTGTGTTCCCAGAAGCAGTTGCTGGAACAGTACGCCGCCGGACCCGGCAGCAGCGCCGGATCCTAGGCGCGCGAGGTGCTGAACACCCGCAACCGGAAACCATGCGGCTTGAGGTGGTCAATCTCCTGATGCAGATCCGCGGTGGTCAGCGGGTGTTCACGCAACCAGCGCGCGGGGAACTTCAGTTCGAGGCTGCGCGGCTTGGCGGTGAGCTGGATATCCGGCAGCGCCGCGGGGCTGCGGCCCCGATGCAGCAGCACCGCAAGTCGCAGCAGCACGATCAGGTACAACGCGCTGCGGTCCCAGGGAGGAACCAGCTCCTCCAGCCCTTCGAGGGTGAGCTTGCGGCGATGGCCGCCGATCAGCCGCGCCAGCAGCCGCTGCTCCTCGCGCGAGAAGCCTGGCATGTCAGCGTTCTCCGTCAGGTACGCGCCGTGGCGGTGATAGCCGTTGTGCGACACGTCCAGCCCCATCTCGTGCAGGCGTGAAGCCCATTTCAGCCCCAAATCCGCCAACGGATCGGTGAGTTTCCAGGACTCGCGGGTGGCCTCCAGGAATTCGATGGCCGTGGCTTCCACACGCTCAGCCTGCGCGAAGTCCACATGGTAGCGGCGCTGCATGGCCCGCACTGTGCGTTCGCGGGCGTCCTCGTCCGTGAGTCGCCCGACCATGTCGTACAGCAGGCCCTCGCGCATTGCACCGTCCGCGATGCGCAGTTCCTTGATCTCAAGGACGCTTAGGACTTCCATGAGGATCGCGAGGCCGCCCGGAAACACCGGCCGGCGGTCCTCGGTCAGGGTCGAAAACTTCAGCTCACGCACATGCCCGGCCTCACCGATGTGCCGCAGCACCTTCTCCAGCCCCGCCACGGTGATGCCCTTGGCGGTCGGATCAAGCTCGCGGACCACATCGCCGATGGCACGGACGGTGCCGGAACTGCCATAGGAGGTCTGCCAGCCGCGGCGCCGGTAAGCCGCCTGGATGGGCTCAAGTTCGAGCCGCGCGGCGACGCGCGCGCTGTTCAGGCGCTTCGGCGACAGCTTGCCGTCGCTGAAGAAGCGCTCGCTCAAGGACACGCAGCCCATGTGCAGGCTTTCAAGCTCCAATGGCTCGGTGCCCTCACCAATGATCAGTTCGGTGCTGCCCCCGCCGATGTCGCAGACCAGGCGCCGCCCGGGCTCGGTCGGCACGGTATGCGCCACACCGGAGTAAATGAGGCGCGCCTCCTCCATGCCGGAGATGATTTCAATCGGGTGACCCAGGGCCTCGCGCGCGCGCTCCAGGAAAGCCTGTTTGCGCCGCGCCCGGCGCAGGGCGTTGGTACCGACGACCCGCACGCTGTCGGCATGCATGTCGCGCAGCCGCTGCCCGAAGCGCTCCAGGCACCCCAGGGCGCGCGCGGCCACGTCCTTGTCGATGCGTCCGTTCTCCTCGACGCCCGCTCCCAGGCGCACCATTTCACGCAGCCGGTCCATGATGACGATCTGGCCGTGGATATAGCGGGCCACGACCATGTGGAAGCTGTTCGATCCCAGATCGACGGCTGCAAGGATGTCGGGAACCGGAATGGCGGCCATGCGCGATTGCGGCAGGGAAAGGAAGGTTGAGGTGACCGCAGCCTGTGCCAGTTGCGGTCGCGGCGCCATCAGGCCGTGAACGAGGACCCGCACCCGCAGGTGGTGGTGGCGTTGGGATTGCGGATCACAAACTGCGCCCCATCCAGCCCTTCGCGGTAATCAATCTCGGCACCCATCAGGTACTGCACGCTCATCGGGTCAACCAGCAGCCGCACACCCTGGTTCTCGACGCAGATGTCGCCATCCTGGAGAGTCTCGTCGAACTCGAACCCGTACTGCAGTCCGGAGCAGCCGCCGCCCTGCACATACACCCGCAGCATCAGCTTCGGATTGGCCTCGGCACGGATCAGGTCGCCCACCTTGCGGGCCGCCGCGTCCGTAAAAACCAGCTCACTCATCGGGATATTTCCTGCCGCTGCCACCGAGGGCAGATATGGGTACGCCGACAGTGTATGCCAAGGTCACCCCGGGACAAAATCTGTCATATGACAGACGTCTCGCAGCTCTCAGGTCTTCCCAGCCGGCTTGACCTGCATCAGGGTGCCCGTGATTTCAGCCCCGGCGGCCGATTCGATGATGCCGTACTGGACATTGCCGACCACCTTGGCACGCGGGCCCAGTGCCACCTTGCCCGTCGCGTAAACGTCGCCGCGGACCACGCCATTGACGACGACGTGAGTGGCCACCACCCCGCCCTCGATGACGCCGCTCGCGCTGACCGAAACCGTGGACTCCCCGGTGCCATAGGCGCTGACGCCGCCGAACACGTGGCCGTCGATATGCAGGCCGCCCGCGAAATCCACGTCGCCGTGAACCCGGGCGCTGGGCCCGATGAGGATATCGACGCGCGTCTGTGGGCGCGGGTCACGGTTGAACATCGAGTCTCCAGGGAAAATTCTGGGTGGCCACGGTGCCATTGCCGCGCCCGTCGCGCAGCGTGACCGCAATGCCGGCGGGTGCAAACCCATCCGGCAGAACGATCTGGAAATCCTCGGCCTGGTAGTAACGGAAGTTGACCTCACCCTTCGCTGGCCCGCCCAGGGCATCGACGAATGAGGTCGCGCCATTGAACATGCCGCTGACGCGCAGGCTCACATCTCCGCTCACGGTGGCATCGGGCTTGCCGGACTGCATCAGGGTGAGGTGGGCGACGAAGTGATTGGCAGCATCGCCGTTCGTGATGCGCAGCTGCTGAACCTGCAGCGAATTGCCGGTGGACGCCGGTGCGATGACGCCGCGATACACGGCGAGATCCTGGCGGTCCCGATCGATCTGCGCCTGCAGTTCGGCGATCTCCCGGCCGACTTCCTCGTGCTCACGCGTGCCGCCGGCCTGCAGGGTCTGCAGCTGCGCCACCTGCGCATGCAGCGTCTGGATCTGCGCCTTGAGACCGGCAATCACCTGCAGCAGTTCGTTGCGCTGCTGGCTGGCGCTGGCGCGATCGAAGCCCGCGCTGTAGCGACCGAATTCAAACACCACATACAGGGCAAACAGGCCGATCAGCAGCGCCGCGGTTCGCACCAGCAGGGTGCGCAACGGCGTGTGGCGCCGGATGACGAACTTGTCGGTGATTTCGGCCATGGGTGCGGGCCCGCGCCTATTCCTCCCACCAGGACGGCAGCGGCGGCGCGCCCTGCGGAAAAGCCAGGGTCGCGAGTTCCGTCAGCATCTGCACGTACACCGGGCGCTTGAAGAAAATCACCTCGCGCACCGGTTCCCACCACCCCGACCAGCGCCATTGGTCGAACTCCGGCTCGCTGGTGGCCGTGAAGGCGAATTTTGCGGCCTCATCGCGCAACCGCAGCAGGAACCAGCGCTGCTTCTGGCCAATGCACAGCGGCAGCTGGTCGCGGCGCACGTAGCGGGAAGGAAGCCGGTAGCGTACCCAGTCGTGGGTGGCCCCGAGCAGTTCAACGTCCCCAGAGGTCAAGCCGATCTCCTCGTGAAGTTCGCGGAACAGTGACTGTTCGGGCGCCTCGCCGGTCTGCATGCCGCCCTGCGGAAACTGCCAGCCGCCGCCCCGGGCCCTGCGACCCAGGAACACCGATCCGTCGCCGCGCATCAGGACGATGCCCACGTTCGCGCGAAAGCCCTCAGTGTCGATGACGTCACTCATGCCGTTTGCCAGTGAAGTCTGCCACAATGACACGTCACAGAGGTCCTCTAATGGCCGGGTCTGCACACAGCCGGCTGCGTGCGTCAGCCCTGGCTCTCGCTGCGGTCGTAGTCATCTTGCTGTCGCTGATTTGCGGCAGCACCCTGTCAACTCCGGCGCAGGTCGCACATGCACTGGTCGGTGCCGGCGATGCACAGACCCGCGCGGTAATCCTGGAGCTGCGGCTGCCGCGACTGCTCAATGCCCTGGGCGTCGGCAGCCTGCTGGCGCTGACCGGCGTCGCCCTGCAGGCGCTGTTCCGCAATCCCCTGGCCGATCCCTACATCCTGGGTGTCTCGGGCGGCGCCGCCTTCGGCGCGATCTGCGCCATGGCCGCGGGCCTTGCCGCCTTCGCCGTGCAGGGGGCCGCCGCCGGCGGCGCCCTGCTGACCCTGGTGCTGGTATGGCTGCTGGCGCGTCAGGCGGGTGCCACGCGCGTGCTGCTCACGGGTGTCGCGGTGGCGAGCATCTGCGGCGCCCTGGTCACCCTGGTTCTGACCAGTGCCGATGAGGGCCGGGTGCGCAGCATGGTGTTCTGGCTGGCCGGTGATCTGTCCTGGGACAGCCATCCGGCGCTCACTTTGAGCATCGCGGCGGTCGCCCTGGCCGGTGCGGTGCTCGTGGCGCGACCGCTGAACGTACTGGCCGCCGGTGACCTGCGCGCCCGCAGCGTCGGGCTGGATGTCACCGTGTGGCGCGGTCTGATATACGGCACTGCCGCGGTACTGACCGCGATCGCGGTGGTGAGCGCGGGCACCATCGGGTTCGTGGGGTTGATCACGCCGCATTTCGCGCGGCTGCTGTTCCGGACGCACAATCATCGCGTGATCGCACCCGCGGCCGCCCTGCTGGGTGGCACGCTGCTGGCATTGGCGGACCTGGTGGCGCGTACCGTGGCCGCGCCACGTCAGCTGCCGGTCGGCGCCATCATGGCCGTTGCCGGGACGCCGCTGTTTCTGTTGCTGCTGCGGCAGGCGCGCACCCGCTAGCTGACCACCGTATCCGAAACCGTGACGCAGTTGCGGCCCGCGGCCTTGGACTTGTAGAGCGCCGCATCGGCCTCGGAAATCAGCCGCTCCGCCAGCGGATTGAGGTCGCGCGTACCGCCGACCGGACCGGCTACCGCGACGCCGATCGACAAGGTGATGGTGGCAGTGGTGCCCGCTTTCACCAGAATCGGCCTGCCGCTCACGGTCTGCAGGACACGGCGCGCGAGGGCTTCGGCGTCGTGCACTCCTCCCCCGGGCAGTACCACGGCGAACTCATCGCCGCCGAAGCGCGCACCCGTGTCGCTCATGCGGATGACGGAGTCGATGCGCTGTGCGACTTCGCGCAGCACGGTGTCGCCGGCCAGGTGGCCGTGAGCATCGTTGATGCGCTTGAAGTGATCGACGTCGATCATGAGGCAGGCCACGGTGCGCTGGTCACGCTGTGCCCGCGCCAGCTCCTCGCGCAGGCGTGCATGCATGTAGCGTCGATTGTGGAAGCCGGTCAGGAAGTCGGTCAGGCCGCTGCGCACCAGGCGCGCGCGGTTGACCGCATTCTCGAGGCAGATCGCGGCGATGAGTCCCAGGTGCGCCATGTAGTCGCTGGCGAGCTCCGGTGTGAAACGGGTCTCGTCCCTTGAGCCAAAGGCCAGCACCCCATCGAGGTGTTCGCCACGGCGCAGCGGCACCAGCGCGAGGCTTGCGACGGCGCGCGACTGCGGTAGCAGCAGTCCGTGTTCGGCCTCGTCGAATGGCCCGAACCAGGGGCGTTCCAGGTTCGCCAGCTGCGGCGCAAGCGCCAATAGTGAATCGACGAACTGCACGCCGCGGGCGCCCGATGATGCCGGCTCGCCGCTGAGCAGGTGGCGCATCTCATGGTGCGGGTCGTGCAGCACCAATGAGACCGCATCCAGGTGAAAGGATTTGCGCAGCCCCGCCTGCAGCAGATCGATGAGCTGCGCCAGCGAGTTCGCCCGCAGCAGCGTCAGTTCCCGCTCCTGGGTCTTGCGCCGCACGTCGTCGTTGCGGGCGGCGGCGGAGGTGATTTCCACCAGCCGCGCCGTCAGCTCGCGGTTTTCACGCTCGAGAATCTCCAGGCGTTCGCGGTTCTGACCGGCAGCGGAATTGTCGGCGCGGGCCTTGGGCATTGGGCGTAGCTCCGCTCAGGCCCGCCGCTCGGTGACGCTGCGTCGATCTTCCAGGTACTCACGGCCGCGGTCCATCAACGCCACGAAGGCGTCGTGGTCCTGGGACAGAACAGCGGTGCGGATGCTCTCCACAGCCTTCGCCAGGGCCTCCAGCGGTTCAGCGCCGAAATCATTGAGACTCTGGATCTCATAATAGAGCTCCGGGCTCTCCTGCGCCACGCGCGCGGCGACCTCGAGCTGTGCATCAAAGGTCGTGCTCGACATCTCCGCCAGCCGCGGCGCTGCCTCACCGCTGTTGGCCAGCACGGTGAAAAACGCGATATTGAGGGCGTGCGAGAGTCCCAGGATGTAGGCCGTGAGCCGGTCGTGCTCGTCGAGGCTCGTCACTACCTGCTCCACCATGGTGGGCGCGAACAGTTCACGCACCTTCTGCAGCGCCAGCGGACATCCCAGGTCCACGAACACCACGTGCCGCCCGGAGAGCAGCTCGGTGTCGGGACCGAACATCGGATGGATGGAGGTCACCTGGCAGCCATGTGACTTCAGCGCCTGCAGGCCGGCACGCAGCGGGGACTTCAGCGAGCCCACGTCGAACACCACGCCGGGCGGCCGCCGCAAGGCGAGCTCGCGCAAGATCGGGCCGGTCGCACCCAGCGGCGTGGCGATGACGATGTAGTCGTAGTCGGCCAGACTCGCGTTGTGCCAGTCGGGGATGGCGGTGTAACCGGGCGGCGCCCCGGCCGGGTCGAACACGTCCACCGTGAACCCCTGGGAGGCCATGAAATCGACGAACCAGCGGCCCATCTTGCCGCTGCCGCCGATGACCAGGGCGCGGTGTCCGGAACCGGTCCCCTTGGTCGCGACGCTGATCTGCTCCTGGGTGGCCAGCGAGGAACGGATCAGCATGCGCATGAGGTTCTCGGCCAGATCGGCCGACACTCCGAACTCCGCGGCCGCCTTACGGGCACCCACGATGACCTCGCGCTCGCGCTGGTAGTCGCGGGTCGGATAGCCGGTCTCGCGTTTGACACGGGCCACTTCGCGGCTGACGCGCTGGCGTTCGGCGATCAGAGTCAGCAGCTGACGATCGAGGTCGTTCAGACCGCGGCGCAGTTCATCTAGAGTCACATCTGTTCGGGTCATGGCCTGGCTTTCGGTTACCGGACCCCTCTTTTACGGGTGCAGCGCAGGCGCTGCAAGCGCCCCGCGGACCGCTTACCATGGCCCCATGAGCGAACCGTCGACGGAATTCCTGGGCAATCCGCTGCCCGCCCAGCCCCTGCTGGTGGCCAGCGAATGGCTGGCTGAGGCCTGGCGCCGCCGCCTCCAGCCCAATCCCAATGCCATGACCCTGGCGACGGCCACGCTTGAAGGCTGGCCTGCCGCACGCATTGTGCTGTGCAAGGACGTGGTGGGCGTCCCAGGTTATGTCGTGTTCTACACCAACTTCCACTCCCGCAAGGGCCTGGAACTGACCAAAAACCCGCGCGCAGCGGCCGTGATGCACTGGGATCACATGCACCGGCAGGTGCGTATCGAGGGCCTGGTGGAGCCGGCCCCGGCAGCCGACAGCGACGCCTACTTCGCCTCTCGCGCCCGCGAAAGCCGCGTCGGCGCCTGGGCCAGCGCACAGAGCCGGCCGGTGGCCTCCCGTGAGGCGCTGATGGCGCAGGTTCGCGAAGCCACCCAGCGCTTCGCCAATACCGAAGTACCCCGACCCAGCTTCTGGGGCGGCTACCGGCTGTGGGCCGAGGCGGTCGAGCTGTGGGTAGAGGGCGATGCCCGCATCCATGACCGCGCGCGCTGGACCCGTTCCCTGAAGCGGGTGCCGGACGGCAGCATGCAACCCGGCCCCTGGTCGGCCACCCGACTGCAGCCTTGAATCTGCCGGGCACCGTCCTTCAGGCCCGGGATCTGAGCGTCAGCGCCGGCGAGCGCTGCCTGGTGGCGGGGCTGACCATGGCCTTTGCGCCGGGCGAGTTCGTGGCGATTCTCGGGTGCAATGGCTGCGGCAAGACCCTGACCCTACACACCCTGGCGGGGCTGCGGCCACCCCTGTCGGGCACGGTCGAGCTTGCGGGTCAGCTTCTGTCGCGACTCTCCCGCCGCCACATTGCACGCCGCATGGGCCTGCTGACACAGGATCTGGAGGATGGCTTCGTCAGCACCGTGATGGAGTCGCTGCTGATCAGCCGCCATCCGCACCTGTCGCTGCTGGAACAGGAGGGCCCCGAGGACCGGCGCCTGGCGCTCGCCGCCTTGAGCAAGGTCGGCCTGCTGGGCTTCGAAGATCGCAACCTGGAGACCTTGTCAGGTGGGGAGCAGCGCCGCTGCGCCATGGCCGCGCTACTCACCCAGGATCCCGAGGTCTTTCTGCTCGACGAGCCCTCGAATCATCTGGATCCGCAGCAGCAGCTGGCGGTGCTCGGGCTGTTCAAGGACGAGACGCGACGCGGTCGCACCGTCATCGCCATCCTGCACGACCCGACGCTGGCGGCGCGTTTCGCGGACTCGGCCCTGCTGCTGTACGGCGACGGCACCTGGCTTGCGGGACCTGCCGCGCAGGTGCTGAATGCGCCGGCCCTGAGCCAGCTGTACCAGACGCCGCTCACGGAAATTGCGGCGGGCACCCGGCGGGTATTTACCAGCCTGTAGCGCGTGCTATGCCAGGGCCGCGCGAATGCGTGCGTGCAGGACGCCATTGGTGGCCAGGACGCTGGTGGTGGCCAGCCCCACCTCCTGGCCATTCAGATCGGTGAAGGTGCCGCCGGCTTCGCGCACGATGACCGTCAGCGCGGCGATGTCCAGTATGTTCACATCCGACTCGATGACTGCATCCAGCGCCCCGCGTGCCAGCAGGTGGTAGTGGACGAAATCGCCGTAGCCGCGAATGCGGCTGATGCCACCTATCAGGTCTCCCAGCCGTCGCCAGCCGGCGGCCGAGCGCGTCAGCGATTTCAAGTTGCCGGTTGAGACAATGGTCTGGGCAAGGTCGGCGGTGCTGCTGACGCGGATGGCCTTGCCATTCAGGTACGCCCCCTGGCCGCGTTCGGCCCAGGCGAACTCGTCATAGGCCGGCGCGCTGGACACGCCCAGCACCAGTTCACCGGCGCGCAACAGGGCGATCTGGGTGGAAAAAAACGGGCATTCGCGGACAAAGGACTTGGTGCCGTCGATGGGATCCACCAGCCAGACGCTCTCGGCATCGGGGTTGTGGCGGCCGGTCTCCTCGCCGAAAAAGCCGTACCCCGGGAAGCGCGCCCGCAGCACCTCGTGAATGGCCTCCTCCGCGCGCACATCCGCCTCGGTGACCGGCGACTGGTCCGCCTTGGTGGTGATGGTCAGATTGCGCTGGTAGAGGCTGCGGATGACTGCGGCGGCCGCCTGCGCGGCATCAATGGCGGCCTGCAATTCGGCTGACGCGGTCGACATGGTTTTTTTTGGGCCTCCAGCGGCTATGCTGGCACATGGGCAATCGCTTGAGCAAAATCTACACCCGCACCGGCGACGACGGCACCACGGGCCTTGGGGATGGCAGTCGCACGCCGAAGGAATCTGCGCGCATCGAGGCCATCGGCGCCGTGGATGAACTGAACAGCGCAGTGGGCCTGGTGCTGGCCGTGCCTGATCTGCCGCTGCCGGTCACCGGTGTGCTGCTGGAGGTGCAGCATGACCTGTTTGATCTGGGCGGTGAGCTCTCGATCCCGGGCCACAGCATCCTTGGGTCCAATCACATCACGCGTCTGGAACAGGCGCTGGATGGCTTCAATGACAAGCTGCCGCCGCTGCGTGAATTCATCCTGCCCAGCGGCGGACCGGCGACCGCCGCCTGCCACCTGGCGCGCGCCATCGCCCGGCGCGCCGAACGACGGCTGTGGACGCTGACCCGGTCCGAGACCGTGGCCGAGGTGCTGCCGCAGTACCTGAACCGGCTGTCCGACCTGCTGTTCGTGCTGGCCCGGGTGCTGGTACGCCACGAACGGGGCAGCGAAGTGCTATGGCGGCACGATCGCGGCCACGGCTGATTGCGCGACCAGCTTGCGCAATCGCGGCCAGTCGAATTTCGCACCCGGATCGAGCTTGCGTCCCGGCGCAATGTCACTGTGGCCGACGAGGCGCGCCGCATCAAGCGTCGGGTAAGCGGCCAGCAGCGCCGCAATCACCGCGGTGAGCACCCGGTACTGCGCATCCTCGTAGGCCGTCTCGTCGGTTCCTTCAAGCTCGATGCCGATGGAGAAGTCGTTGCAGCCGGAGCGGCCCTGGTATTCGGACAACCCCGCGTGCCAGGCCCTTGCGCCGAAAGGAACGAACTGCACAGCCGTGCCGTCGCGCCGTATCAGCACGTGCGCCGAGACGCGGCCTGCGGGAATGGTCGCGAAGTAGGGGTGCGCGTGGCGCGGCAGGGTCCCCGTGAACAGCTGCTCGATACGCGGGCCGCCGTACTCGCCCGGGGGCAGGCTGATGCCGTGAACGACGATGAGGTCCGGCAGGCACCCGGCCGGACGGGCATCGAAATGCGTCGATAAAACCTGCCGCGTCCGGGTCAGAAGACCGGTGGCCGGTTCGACGCGCATCGGGAAGGCGTGCGTCGTGTCCATACGACCGGATCATGCCAAACTCCGCCCCTGAATGCCGCAACCGAGCAACAATCCCGACGCTGCCGCCAACCTGCCCTGGCGCGAACGCGACCTGGCGCACGTGTGGCACCCCTGCACGCAGATGAAGGATCACGATGCGCTGCTGCCGATGATCCCCATCGCGAGCGGCAGTGGCGTGTGGCTGACCGACTTTGCCGGCCAGCGTTACCTCGATGCCATCAGTTCCTGGTGGGTGAACCTGTTCGGTCATGCCAATCCGCGCATCAGCGCGGCCGTGCGCGCGCAGCTTGACACCCTGGAGCACGTCATCCTGGCCGGCTTTACCCATGAGCCGGTGATCAGGCTGAGCGAGGCGCTGACCGCGCTGGCGCCGGCAGGACTCAGCCGCTGCTTCTACGCCGACAACGGCTCCTCGGCGGTGGAAGTGGCCGTGAAAATGAGCTTCCACTACTGGCGCAACGTCGGTCACAGCGCGAAGCGGCGCTTCGTCACCCTTTCAGGCAGCTATCACGGGGAGACACTCGGTGCGCTCGCGGTGGGCAATGTCGCGCTGTACAAGGACGTATACCGGCCGCTGCTGATGGACGTGATCACGGTGCCATCGCCCGACGCCTTCGAGCGCGAGCCTGGTGTCAGTGCGGCGGACTGGGCGCGGCGTCAGTTCGCGCACCTGGAGCGGGCACTGGCCGAGCAGCACCAAGAGATCGCCGCGGTGATCGTCGAACCGCTGGTGCAGTGCGCGGCCGGCATGCGCATGTACGACCCGGTGTACCTTGAGCTGCTGCGCGCGGCCTGCGACCGGCACCAGGTGCACCTCATTGCCGATGAAATCGCAGTGGGATTCGGTCGCACCGGCACGCTGTTCGCCTGCGAGCAGGCCGGCATCCGCCCCGATTTCATGTGCCTGTCGAAGGGGCTGACCGGCGGCTACCTGCCTCTGTCCGTGGTCCTGACCACGCCCGACATCTACGCGGCCTTCTACGATGAGTACGAGAAGCTCAATGCCTTTCTGCACTCACACAGTTATACCGGCAATGCCCTGGCCTGCGCCGCGGCGCTGGCAACTCTGGACATCTTCCGGCAGGACCCGGTGCTGGCGCGCAATCGCACGCTCGCGCAGCAGTTCACGCACGCCACGGCGCCGCTCACCGAGCATCCGCACGTAGCCGAGGTGCGCCAGCGGGGCATGATCACGGCCTTCGAGATGGTGCGCGACAAGCGCCGCCGCGAACCCTATCCGTGGCAGGAACGCCGCGGCCTCACCGTGTACCGGCATGCCCTCTCGCGCGGGGTGCTGCTGCGGCCGATCGGCAATGTCGTGTACTTCATGCCCCCCTACGTCATCGAGCCTGAGCACATCGACCTGATGGTGGAAGTCGCGCGTGAGGGGCTGGAGCTCGCCACATGCGACTGAACCGCGTGCATGTCGACGTGCCGTTGGGCGGGCGGGTCGAATTGGATCTGCAGGGCGCCGCGGCCAATCATGTCGCCCGGGTGCTGCGGCTGCGTGCGGGGGATCCGTTGATCCTGTTCGATGACGCCGGCGGTGAACATATGGCGACCGTGGTTTCGCTGTCGCGCCACATGGTGAAGGTCAGCGTCGGCGAGTACCTGACCACCGACCGCGAATCCCCACTGCAGGTGACTCTGGCGCAGGGCATCTCGCGCGGCGAACGCATGGACGTGGTGGTGCAGAAGGCCACGGAGCTGGGCGTACGACGCATCGTACCGTTGCTTGCCGCGCGCACCGTGGTGCGTCTTAATGAGTCGCAGGCCGCCAATCGCGTGCGCCACTGGCGCGCCATCGCCGTGGCCGCGTGTGAACAGTGCGGCCGCAACCGCCTGCCCGAAGTGACTGCGCCGATGACGCTGCAGCAGTTCCTGGTCTCACAACTGCCCGAAGGACTGCGCCTGATGCTGCGGCCCGATGGCGCACTGAAGGTGCGGGACCTGACGGCGAGCCCCGCGGTGACGCTGCTCATCGGACCCGAGGGAGGTCTGTCCGACGCCGAACAGAGCGCGGCGCTCGCGGCGCAGTTCCGGGGGCTCTCGCTCGGACCGCGCATCCTGCGCACCGAGACGGCGGCGCTGGCTGCGCTCGCGGTCATTCAGCAGCGGCTCGGGGACCTGTAGGTCAATGCGCATTCCGCAGCCGGCGGTACTTGTGATGGTGGGCCTCATCGCATCTGCGACCGCCGCGGGGGCGGCCGTGGAAGCGATCCAGGAGGTACTCGTCACCGGCGAACACCCGGGTCCGGCACTGTGGAAAGTCACGTCAGGACAACATTTACTGTGGATTTTGGCCGAGCCGCCAACGCCGCTGCCAATGAAGTTCGTCTGGCGATCGAAGCGGGTCGCGGCGGCGATTGCCACGGCGCAGGAGCTGATTCTGGATGGCGGCATCACCTTTGATTCGAGCAGACTTGGTAAGCCGCTGACAATTTTCGCATATCACGACATGCGAACGCTCCCTGCGGGGCAATCATTGGCCGACGTGGTTCCCGAGAATTTGTACCGCCGATTCAGGGTATTGAAGGACACGTTCGCCGCAAATGACGCTCAAATAGAGCGCCTGCGTCCCTGGGCTGCCGGGATCGAACTGCGCAAACACGTGATGAAGTCCCTGAGTCTCACCAACACTTCCGTGTCGGGCACCGTGCTGGCGCATGCCTGGAGAGCGAAGGTGATCAGCTTGTTCATTTACGCGGATTACGCGGAGTTTGAGAGGAATAGCAAGAGTAACCGCACGATGTCCTGCTTGGAGGATATCGTCTCGGAGCTCGAGACGGATCGTAATGACCTGCAGAGGCTTGCGAATGCCTGGTCCGTCGGTGACATTGAGGCATTGCGGGAGCTCGTTCTGCGGCAGAAACCGGATCAGTGCCAGCCAGATATGTTCGACAACGACCAGCGCGCGAAGGAGGCGAGCGCCCGACACACCGAGCAATGGCTGGCCGCTGTCGACCTCGCTCTGCAGACCTACCAGACAGCGTTTGCGATCGTTCCAACGGACAGGCTCTTCGCACCGGATGGTTGGCTAACCGCGCTACGCGCGCGTGGCTACGAGGTGCAAGAGCCTCAGTAAAGGCGCCAGTCCCCTGACTGCCTGCATTGCCTGAGACGCCGGTTCTGCACCCATTCCTGCCCCCGCCGAGTGTCGGCTTTTGGGAGTCAGAAACCTGCAATAGGGAGCCCCTAGAACAGCTTTCTGGAGGGGTCGCTACCATGTGATCCCTCTCGAATGCGGACTTCTTCGCAGACGGCACTGATCAATCGGCGCCAATATGAAGAAGAATTACTGCGGGTGGCGCTTCTTGTATTCGGGCAGATCCTTAAACAGCTCTCCCTCTGATGGGCCTTCGCGAATACATGCGGCCCGAGTCGGCTGCAGGTGCTTGAACACCTCAGGAGTTCCGAGCTGCGGCGCTTCCGAGACCATGTAGCACCGTGCATTTATCCACACGACAGTATCACCGTACATATCGCGGTACGATTCTCCGGCTGTATGGGAAGGTCGGCTGCGATGCGGTCCGTCAAGGTCCGGACTAGGGCGTGCGCCAAATCTCCGGTACTTCGGGTTCTGCACTGAGGACCCCGCCACACGCTCTTTCTCAAGGTTCCAATCGATCGCATTACCGGAATCCTCTGTCGGCGCCGACGGCGGGGCAGCCGTGACTGCCACCGCAGTTGGTGGTCGAACTGGCGCTTGATGAACCAGCGGCTTCTTCGCTACGGGTACGCGTTCAATGACTCTTGGAGCCGTGAGCGGGAAGAGAATCATGGACATCGATTCATCCGCGAGTGCCTTGTCGCGGGGCTCAATGAGCTGCCTGTGCGCCAGTATCGGAAATATGCACGCATGACAGCCCGCCACCAGGACAAACACCAGAAGGCGCCTGGTCGAGGTTCGCTCCGCTCGCATAATCCGAAAGGCCCATTTCTTTTCTGATTCGACAGCGCCCCAATACTTCCGTTCCCCGCAAGCGCAATCGCCAGACAGCACACCGGTCCACTGGGGCCCTGCTTGGTGTATTTCGCCTTCATCATTTACTGCAAAGTGATTGCTAGCAGATGGCAGCAGGAAATCGATTCGCTGCGGTTTTTGGCGGGGGAGCGGGACGGCCAGTGATAAATCTTGGCGCCTTGGGACGGAATGTCCGCTTAGCAGCGGTCAAGTCAGCCCATTGACCGACCGCTCAGGGCAGAAAGCGTTGGATCGGCCTCCGGTTTGCAGTCATTCGGCAAGACCCGCCCGGCAATGCCGGTCCTGACCGGTAGCGCTCGGATGCGAGCGACCCCACGTATCTGGTGCGGACTGCCGCTATTACGCTTATTCTTGCTCACCCGCAACTCCTTGGCTGAGATTCCCGTTTATGACTCGCTCCGGTCGGTCACGAACCGCTTTATCGTGGCGTTCTGAAAGGATGATCACGCTTGCTTCAGTCCAACTCCGCCGGACTTTTTGCGATGGACTCATCTTATTTATCTTCTGCATCCTGGCGCCCGTAGCAGTCCACGCCCAGCACGCAACTGATGATCCCGTTGCTTCGGCCGATGACGCATTCGGCCTTACGATGGGACTCGAAAGCATCGGGATGTACGGACCGCAGGGCGTGCGCGGCTTCAGCCCGCAGGCGGCGGGAAACGTTCGCATCGACGGGCTCTATTTTGATCAACAAGGGTCCCTGTCGAACCGGGTCGTCGACGGGTCCACCATTCGTGTCGGTGTAAGTGAGTCGGCTTACCCATTCCCTGCGCCGACAGGAATCGTGGACTATTCGCTGCGCAGTGCCGAGGCGGCGACCCCGAGCGCGAGCGTTGTCGTGAGTGCGGGGCCTTTTGACGCCGGCGGCGTCAGTGTGGATGGCATGATTCCGCTGACCCAGGAATTGCGGCTGCCGATCGGGGTGAACTACCAGCAGGAATCCCAGAGCTTCGTGGGCTCATTTCCCGGCTATACCGCGCGCCATATCAGCCTTGGCGCGACCCCGCAATGGCAGCCCAATGATCGCATCACCATACGATTGATCGTGGATCATTCGCAGACGACGCGCGCCGATACCATGCCGATCCTCTTTACCGCCGGGGACTTTGCGCCACCCTATCTCCCGCGGCTTTATCTGGGGCAACGTTGGGCAAAGAGCGACTCTTCAGCTGACAATTATGGTGGGCTGCTAAAGGCGCGCCTTACTACCCACTGGTCTCTTGCGGCCGGGATATTTCGATCGCTCTACAATAGCCCCGTCAGCTACACGGATCTTTATCTCAATGCACAGCCTGATGGTTCCGCTGACCGCTCGATCGTCGCTTATCCTGATCAATCCATATCGTCCACCTCCGGCGAAGTGCGGTTGACCGGCCAGTTCCTCGCAGGCTCCTGGAGCAATACCTTCTTCCTGATGACGCGCGGCCGCGACACATCAAGCAAATATGGAGGTGAGGATGACAGCGACCTGGGACCGATGTCAGTCGGTGCGACCACCCAGTTCCCCGAGCCTCAGTTCCGTTTCACGCAGCGGACTCTCGATACCACAAGGCTGTACAGCACTGGAGCGGCCTACAAGCTGGGTTGGAACAAACGCATAGATCTGGCGCTGGGCGTGCAACAGGAATTCTACAGGGCTGTCGAAGCAGTTCCGCAATTCCCCATACAGCGGCGTTCAGACGATCCACTCCGGGCGTACCTCTCCGGAGCCGAGTACCTGACGTCCAAACTGACCGCCTACGAAGGCTACACACAAGGACTTGAAGACTCCGGCACAGCACCGGGGACCGCAGCAAACCCCAACGCAATATTGCCGGCCGCTCGTACCTGGCAAGCCGATGCCGGCGTGCGTTATCTACTCACGTCAATGGTAAAAGTGATTGTGGGCGTGTTTGAGATCCACAAGCCATATTTCAATTTGGATGAGAATAACGTCGATCGGCAGCTCGGCACGCAGCGCGCCCAGGGAGTCGAAGTGTCGTTGTCCGGCGAACCGCTCCCGCACCTGCACATAACGGCGGGCGTTCTCCTGGGCAGCGTTACCATTTCTGGCCTTGATCTGGCTGCGCAGGGAATCGGTCGTGACGCCTTTGCGCAACCCCGTAGCCAAGGTTCAATGACCGCCGACTACTCGATCCCATTCTGGCCCGCGTTCTCGGTGGATGCCACGTTTCAACATTACGGCGCCTCACCCGCAAGCGTAAACGACGCAGTCATAGGTCCTGCCATCGACACCACATCAGTTGGCGCGCGCTATCGCCTCGCGGTCATGGGTGCACCCGCGACGTTGCGCGTTTTGGTGCAAAACGTCACCAACAAGTACGTGGAGGAGACTGGCTTTACCCCTGGGTGGTTCGCGGTTCCTCCGCGCAGTATCTTCGCGTATCTGACAGTGGACTTAGGTGGTCGTCGCTAGGAAGCTTGGGCCAGGTGGCCGCAGGGGGAGACAGCGCCCGGCGGACGCTTGTGAAGGCTACTTCTTCGCCTCAAACGGGCCGGCGATGCGAAGCCTGACCTCGTCGCCGACTGCCGGTATATCCGTTTTGATGCCGAAGTCGCCCCGCCTGATCGTGCCGGAGACTTCGAAGCCGATGGTGTACGCCTTGCTGAGTGGATTGACGCTGGCACCGATGAGCTGCGCGCTCAATACGACGGGCCTGGTGACGCCGTGCAAGGTGAGGTTGCCCGTGACTTTCGCGGAGTTTTGGCCCGTGGCCACCACTGCCGTGGAGACGAAGGTGGCGACCGGGAACATCGTCGCGTCGAACCAATCACGGCCCTTCAGTTCTTCGGTAAGGATGGGCACCGTTGTGCTGATTGACCCCACGGGGACCGAGACTTCCAGTTTCGAGGCGGCGAGGTTCGCCGGGTCGAGCTGTAAGGTGCCCGAGGCTCCGGCGAACATGCCGTTAAAATTCGTGAGGCCAAAATGCAGGATGGAGAACACCACCTGAGTGTGGTACGGCTCGATCTGGTACGTGCCCGGCTTCAGATCTGCAAGCTTGACGGCTTGCGCGAGCGCACCGGCGCCGTGGGCGCTGGCTGCGATGAGTGCCACACAGATTGCGGATTTGAGTGTCGATTTCATAAGCACCATGGCCTCAGGCCGCACGGGTCTCTTCGGCGATCATCTCTTCGAGGCGCTCGATGTCAGGTACCAGCGGCGCCTCATTGAGCATGCGCACCTGGCAGATCACCGGCATGCGCTCGGCGAAGACCTTGGAATTATCCGGTCGCACGACATCGGAACTCACCCGCACCAGCTGCGGGAAGCCCTGCGACACCACGCCGAAGTAGCCGCCTTCGAGCTTGTCGCCCATGCAGTGGAATATCACCACCCGGGTGCGCCCGGCGGCGGCGGGAATGTTCTGGCCGCAGGCGCCTTCAAAGGACACCAGCGGCACCTGGCGACCATTCCAGGGGATGGTGCCGATGTACCAGGGCGGCGCGCCGGTCATCTCCGCGGGCACCTGGAAGCCGACGACCTCGGCAATGCAGGCGCGCGGCACGATCAGCCGCGAGTCCACCAGCGGAATCAGCAGGCTGTAGATTTCGTTGACGCGCTCAGCCATCGGCGGATGCCCTGCGGTTACGCTGGGTCTCACGGTGCCGCTCCACCAGCGGCACGATGGCATCCAGCAGCTGCGCCTCCTGATAGGGCTTGCCCAGGTAATCATCCACGCCCAGCTCGATGGCGCGGGCACGGTGCTTTTCGCCCACGCGCGAGGTGATCATGATGATGGGCACGTCGCGCAAGCGCGGATCATTGCGCACGTGTGCGGCCACTTCATAGCCATCCATGCGCGGCATTTCGATGTCCAGCAGAATGATGTCCGGGACATGGTCCTGCAGCAGCGTCACGGCATCCATGCCATCGCGTGCCGTGAGTACCCGCATGCCATTGCGCTCCAGCAGCCGCTGGGTCACGCGGCGCACGGTGATGGAATCATCGACCACCATGGCGAAGGTGCGTCGGTCACCCTTTTCGCGCAGCGGTTGCGACGCAAAGCGCGAGCGCCATTCGCCGCGCACCAGCGCGCCGATATCCAGAATGATGACGATACGGCCGTCGCCCAGGATGGTGGCCCCGGAAATGCCGCGGATACTCGACACCTGCGGGCCCACTGACTTGACCACGATCTCGCGGCTGCCGATGAGCTCATCGGCAACGAGGCCCGTGGAATGTTCGCCCGCGCGCACCAGCACCACCGGCACCGTCACGTCGCCTTCGGGCAATGGCGAGGGTTCAAGCCCCACGAATGCGGCGAGGTGCTGGAAGCGGTATTTCTGGCCCGTCTGCTCGAAGGTCGCGGTTTCGCGGCCGAGGTGGGTCATGACATCGCCCTTCGACAGCCGCAGCACGCCTTCGACGGTGGGCAGCGGCAGCGCGTAGTACTCATCGCCCGTGCGCACGACCAGCGCATGGCTGATCGCAAGGGTGAAGGGCAGACGCACCGTGAAGGTCGTGCCCTGTCCGGAAACGGTCTCCATGTTCAAGGAGCCGCCGAGGCGTTTGATCTCGGTGGCCACCACATCCATGCCGACACCGCGACCGGCCTGCTGCGTCACTGATCCGGCCGTTGAGAATCCCGGCTCCAGGATCAGCTGCATCGCATCCTCATCGGACAGCGACTGGCCGGGCTGGATCAGGCCCAGCGCCAGCCCCTTGTCGCGAATGGCATTGAGCTTCATGCCCGCGCCATCATCACTGACCTTTACCATGACCTCGGCGCCCTCGCGCTGCAGGTCCAGATGAATCGTGCCGGTATCTGTCTTGCCACGCGCGACGCGCTCCTCGGGCGTCTCGATGCCGTGGACGACGGCATTGCGCAGCATGTGCTCGAACGGTGGCAGCATCCGCTCCAGCACCTGGCGATCCAGTTCGCCCGAGGCGCCACTGACAATGAGCTCGGCACGCTTGCCGCTGTCGGCCGCGGCCTGGCGCACGATGCGCGACAGGCGCTGCACGTGGCGCTGGAAGGGCACCATGCGCGTGCGCATCAGGCCGTTCTGCAGCTCGGTGACGGTGCGCGCCTGCTGCTGCAACAGGTTCTGCGTCTCCTGCGCCAGGCTCTCAAGCAGCTGCTGGATGCTGGCCACGTCGCTGGCGGTCTCCGCCAGGCCCCGCGAGAACTGCTGGATGGCCGAATAGCGGTCCAGTTCCAGCGGATCAAACTCCGCGCGATGCCCGGTCTCGTCCTCGTGACCGTGAAGGATCTGCTTTTCCGTTTCGATTTCCAGCTTGCGCTGCTGTTCCTTCAGGCGCGTGACGGTGCGCGAGAGCTCCGCCAGGTTGAATTCGATCGACCCCATCTGCTGTTCCAGGCGGGCGCGCGAAATGCTCACTTCGCCCGACACATTCAGCAGCTGGTCGAGCAGGTCGGCGTCCACGCGCGCCATTTCCGGCCGGTCACCCGGGGCCACGGGCTCGCGGCCGGGCGGTACCAGTTGCGGTGCAGCCGGCGCCATCTCGATCTGCATCTCGAGCGGCGTTTCCGCACCCGCGGATTCGAACGCCGCTTCGGAAAGCATTTCAGCCGGCGCGGCAGTTTCGAGGGGAGCAGCCGGCTCGCTCATCACCGGGGGGGCCGCGGCAATGGCGGGCCGCGCCGGGGGCATCGGCTCGGGCAGAGCCGCGCCGACATTGAGTAGGGCGCGGATGCGCTGGATGCAGTCGCGCGCCGGGGCGACGCCGCGTCCGGCGGCGACGCTGTCACGCATGCGCGCCAGCTCATCCACGCTCGCCTGCATCACATCGAAGCTTTCAGCAGTGGGCGCCGCGCCGCCGGAGTCGATGAAATTCACCAGCGACTCGAGCTCATGGCTCAGGTCACCCATGGCCGTGATGCCGGCCATGCGCGCGCCACCCTTCAGGGTGTGCAGCGGTCGCTTCAGCGACGCCGGACGCTCGGCGTTGGCCGGATCGGTACGCCACTCGGCCAGCTGCGACTCGCACACCTCCAGCAGTTCGGTGGCCTCTTCGGTGAATATGCTGGCCACGTCCGGATCAAAATCGGCGAGCGGCTCCTCATCCGGAGGTGGCAGGTCCACCTGGCCGTCGGTTGCCGGTCCCTCCGCTTCGGCGGTCGCGGGCGGCAGCGCGAAATCCGGCGCCTTGACCAGCAGGGTCGCATCATGCGGCCCGGCCTCTTCCTCGGAAACATTGTCCTGCGCCGAAGCCTGGTGTTCGGCTTCCAGTTGCGGCTCGCCCGCGAACAATTCCTCGGGCGTGACGAAGGCCGGGGCGACCATGGTCTCGGCACTATCGTCATGGGCAGCTGCTGCGGGAGGCGCCTGCCAGGCTTCACCGACGGGCTGCGAGAGCGCGTTGCGACGCTCCGCCTCGATGCTCTCGGCGATGCGCCGGTCCAGGTCCTTCTCCGCGTCCAACAGCCGCTTGAGCAGCCGCCCATGGGCGACGAAGTAGCCGGTGGACTCATCGAGGTGGGACGCCACGGTCTCCATGGCGCTCATGCAATCGGCGAGCACTTCCAGCTCCGGTGTCGTCAGGCCCACGCCGCTGTCGAAGGCTTTGCGCAACCAGTGATCCAGCGGCTGCGCCAGGCGGATGCCATGGCGGGCCTCGGCCATGGTGGAACTGCCCGAAAGGGTATGGCAGGCGCGATACACCGCCTCGGTCAGTACATGCGGCTGCGGCCGCGACGCTTCCTGTCGCAGGTATTCGCGCACGATGGCCACATGGGCATTGGTTTCGCGGCTGTAGATGTCCCGCAGCACGTCATCGTTCGCGTCCGCTGCGCTGTCCTGTGCGTTGAGCTCGGGTACCGCCAGGAACTCCGGCCCGGTGGCATCCTCAGCCGGTTCCGCGGCCGTGACGGCCGCCATCGGCGCCGGCGCCGTGGCTGGATCAAGGTAGGGCCTGGCACCCTGCAGTACCTGGGTCGCCATGACGGGCTGATGCGCCGTGACCGTGCCTTCGCCGCCCTCGCGGGCGGCTGCCAGGGCGTGCGCCCGCGCCATCAGCGCCTTGGCGTTGATGGTCACCGGCGTTCCCTTCTCGAGCGCAGCCACCAGTTGCGGCAGGCCCGCCACCATGTCGTGAAGCGTTGTGGCAATGGCCGGTGAACGGGTCAGGGTATTGTCGAGCAGGCGGTTCAGCAGGTTCTCGCCGGCCCAGGCGAATTCGCCCAAATCCCGCGCGCCCACCATGCGCCCACTGCCCTTGAGGGTGTGCAGCGAGCGGCGCACGCTCTGCAGGGCCGTAACTTCCAGCGGGTTCTGTTCCCAGACCGGGAAATCGTTGGCGATCTTGGTGATCTCTTCGTGCGCCTCTTCGACGAACAGGTTGAGCAGTTCAGGGTCAGCGACCCCGGCGGCCGCGGGCGTGTCCCCGGCCAGGACCGGCGGCACCGCCTGACCCTTTGCGGCGGCCTCAATCTGCGCCCGCACCGCCGCGGCTCCGCCGCCGATCTGCACGGTCTGCGCAAAGGCACTCTGCTCAAGCGGCGCGACGGTGGGCACCGACGGGGCCGGCTGCGCTTCCAGCGCATCCAGGCAGGCCTGCGCATTGTCGAGCATGTACCACGGATCGCTGCGTCCGGCCTGCAGCGTCTCCATGTAGTACTCGAGGCTGACGATGGCGTCGGCAAGATGATCCAGGCGGCCGCCGCTCAGCGCCGCCCCACCGCCGGGTCGCATCAGCGGCGCGAGGCGCACATGAATGTTTTCGACCAGTTCGACGGCGCGCGATTTGCCCAGCATCAGCAGCCCGGCCTTCAGCCCACGCATCAACTCCGGCCAGGCATCAAGGCCCGCCGTGTCCAACGTGCCGCCGACACTTTGTGCGATCGATTCCTTCAGTCGCGCCAGGTTCAGGATGCACTCGCGCAGCACCGCGGACTGCACCAGCTGGAAGTCGGCATCGGTTGAGTCCGCGGCCTCCGGCGTGGGCGCACGCGGCAGGATCATCCCGACCAGGCGTCCGTCGAGCCGATCTTCGACGCCGATCAGCGCCGCGGCGATGTCCACCAGCAGTGAATGCTCCGGCTGCAGCGTGCCGGCCACGATCTTCTCCAGGCGCTCGGTCTCGCCCTGCACGGCCGCGCGCAATTCGCCCAGGCCGAGCACGCCGAGCGTGTCGCCGATCTTGTGCAGCATCTCCACCTGCGGCGCCAGACCCTGCGGCTGGCCGGCGCCGCGGCGTACGAAGATGTCCAGCACGTCCTTGACCTTGCCGAGGTCCTCGCGAATGGCGGCCGCCACGGTCTGCATGAGCTTGACGCTCGGCGCCGAGAGGCTTTCGCGCTCCTGGTCAACGGCATCATCCACGGGCAGCAGTTCGTTGAGCCGGAACGACGCGCGCACCGCGGTGACACGTGGACCGGCGGCTTCCGACCGGCCGACGTAGTACAGCAGGTTGTTCAGCAGATCGACCGCAGGGTTCTGCGCATAGCGCGCCTCGGTCACCTCATAGAGCCGCTTGATCTCGCGGTCCGCCAACCCCAGCAGGCGCTTGATCGACACACCGCCCGACAGGCCGTGCTCCTGGAGCGCCTCGATGACGGCGCCGGTCACCCACCACAGCTGAAACACCGGCTGGCGCGTGGCCACCTGCTCGAGCTTGTGGGCCACCTCGGCCAGCATCGCAAGGTTCTGTTCGGGTCGCTCGCCGCGGATCCACCCCACCAGGCCAAGCTGGAATCGCGGTCGCAGTCGCCGCGCCCACTGTTCGATGGTGAGCGGCGCCTCGCCCGCGTCGCCGGCCACCGGCTGGGCCTGGCGGTCGGATTTCAGGTTCAGCAGCAGCAGCGTGCCTTCGGACAGCAGCGCGCAGCCACGCACGGCGCGCAGGTCGTTGAGCAACGGCAGCAGGATCAGCGCGAGGTCGCGGCCGCCGGCCAGCACCCGTTCCAGGTAGCTGGGCAGCTGCACCATCGCGCGCATCAGCGCATCGAGGCTCTCAGCCTGGTTCTTCTGTTCTCCGGCGCTGGCCGCCAGGTAGCGGGCGACCTGCTCCATCTCCTCGGCCAGCAGCGCCGCGCCGTAGATCTCGAGTACCTTGAGCACGCCCTGCACCTGGTGCAGTTCGGCGGCCGTGCGGTTCAGCAAGGAGAGGTTATCGGGCTGCTCGACGTAGCTCTCGAGCGCCGTGCGCGCCTCAGCCAGCGTGACGTTCAGCTCGCGGCCGACATGCTCGAAACTCTGGATTGCGACTTCAGTCATGCGCCGTCCCCCTCCCGGCCATCAACTGCCACGGAGTGCCGCGACAGGTCGCACTGCGGGGGTGGAGGTGGTGGTCGAGGCGCGCGGATCCTCCGGGCGCGCGAAGGTGCCGGTGC
>JBARBG010000151.1:0-5016 GCA_049792815.1 Steroidobacteraceae bacterium
GCTCAGATCCGCGCGACCCAGCCATCCGGCAAGCCACCCGCGCCAGTCCCCGGGCAGCGGGGAGACACCGGCGAAGCGTGCGATGCGCGCCAGCGCCGGGAGCGCGTCGCGCGGTACTGCCGAGTCCCTATCGTCCACCCCGCCGCGTCCGTTCGCGGCGAGATACAGATCCGACAGTATGATTGCCACTTCGCTCATCGCCGTTATCCTACACACATGAAGTTCACACTCGACTCACGCACTGACGTCAATCTCATCCGCGGCTACGGCCCCGGGGAGGTGCGCATTGGTGAACTCGTGCACCACGCGCCGTGCATCGTGACGGCGCAGCAGCTGGTGCTCGACTGGCAGGTTCGTGATCTGGCATCGCTGGTCGTGGCGGATCTGGGCGTCATCTTTGCCCTGAAGGCGGATGTTGTGTTGCTGGGAACGGGCGCGCGCCAGATTTTTCCGGAGCGCGCCATCCGCCAGGCGTTCGCCGCGCATCAGGTGGGACTCGAAGTGATGGATCTGGGCGCGGCCTGTCGTACCTACAACATTCTTGTGCAGGAGGAACGACGCGTGGCAGCGGTGTTGTTTCCGGCAGGCTGAAAGCAATCAGCCCGCCTGGGAGAGGCGGGCTGAAGGGCGCTGACAAAGAAGGCACCGGGGAAGAAATCCAATCCGACAAGACGTTTATCCGAAGCTGACAGACTCGAACAAAAGTCTCTTAGTTATTGTTATTTAAGATATTTTTGTTGCTTTTTTCGCGTCTCTTCGCCCGGTGCCCTCTCATCAGCGCCCTTCGTCGCACCGCGGCGACATGTTAAACACGTCACGCTTCAACGCGCAAGCTATTGATTGCAGCCGAATATGCGGCAAATTCCCGCGGGTACGGCGTAGCAGCTGCCACGGGACGCAAGACTATTGTTAAACCATACACTTACGCGATTAACATCGCGTAAAACATTCAGCTAACTGAGCGGCCCGCCGAGCAGCGGCACGAACGCGACCGGCCCCAGTGACTGGCGCTCGATGCGGTTTTCCTTGCGCGTGAAGCGGAGCAACTCCTGGTGGCCTTCTGCGCCCACCGGGACGATGAGACGGCCGCCGACCTGCAACTGTTTGAGCAATGCTTCGGGCACGGCGATCGGCGCGGCGGTGACCAGGATGCCATCAAAGGGCGCGAGGCTCTTCCAGCCCTGCGTGCCGTCGCCATGCTTGAGACGCACGTTGCGCAGTTCCAGTTCATCCAGCCGCAGCTTGGCGCGCAGATACAAAGGCTCGATGCGTTCGATGCTGTACAGCTTGGTGACCAGCGGTGCGAGTACCGCCGTCTGATAGCCGCAGCCCGTGCCCACCTCGAGGACTTTCGACAGCGGCCCCGCCGCCAGCAGCGCTTCGGTCATGCGCGCCACGATGTACGGCTGGGAGATGGTCTGCCCGAAGCCGATGGGCAGGGCCGTGTCCTCGTAGGCGCGGGTGCCGAGGGCCTCATCGACGAAAATATGCCGCGGCACGTTGCGGATGCGATCCAGCACCACCGGATCGGTGATGCCCTGCTCACGCAGCCGCTGCACCAGCCGGTCGCGGGTGCGGGCCGAGGTCATGCCGATCCCGGTCATGCGCACGTCATTCATGGGAGCTTCCGTCGCCACCCGGCCAGGCTGTGCTCAACCAACCCTGGACCGTGTCCAGGGCGGCGTAGCGGGTCAGATCGATCAGCAGCGGGGTCACCGACACAAAGCCCTGCGACACGGCGTGAAAATCGGTGCCCTCGCCGGCATCGGCGCTGGCGCCGGCGGGCCCGATCCAGTAGACCACCCGGTTGTGCTGGTCGCGCGCCGCGACGACCGGTTCGGCCGGATGCCGCTTGCCCAGGCGCGTCGTGCGCACGCCGCGCAACTTGTCGAACGGCAGGTCCGGTATGTTCACATTGAGGATCATCGCCCGCTCCAGCGGGTGCTCGAGCATCTGGGCCACCAGCATGTGGGCGACGCGTGCGCCGGTTGCGAAATGACGGCCGCTGGTCTCGCTGGTGCACAGGGAAACGGCCAGCGTCGGCAGACCCAGGAAGCGCCCTTCCATCGCCGCCGCGACCGTGCCCGAATACAGCACATCATCCCCCAGGTTCGCCCCGTCATTGATGCCCGACACCACCATGTCATGCCGGTAGTTGAACAGGCCAGAGATCGCCAGATGCACGCAGTCAGTGGGCGTGCCCTGAACGCAGAACACCTCCGGTTCGGTCTCCTGGACGCGCAGCGGCATGTCCAGGGTCAGGGAGTTGCTGGCGCCGCTGCGATTGCGGTCGGGGGCGACCACCGTCACCTGACCCAGATCCTTCAAGGCCTCGGCCAGGGCCCGAATGCCATCGGCCCGGTAGCCATCATCATTGCTGACGAGAATTTTCACGCGGGGCCAATATAGCGGTTGAGCAGGCGGTTCGGGAGATTGAAGTGAAGCCCAAGCCTGAAGAGGATGACGCCGCATTGTTTCGCGAGGCCACCCGTGGGGTAAAGCCGCTGACACATGCACTCCCGGTGGCCGACGATGCCCCCAAGCCGCGCGCCCGCGCGCGCTTCACGCGCGCCGCGCGCCGGGCCGTGCCCGACGAAATCCTGCACGGCCCAGCCGCTGGACCGGAACTGGACGCCGCCGATCCTTCCCTCTTCGCCCGTCCCGGAGTGTCCGCAAGCACGCTGCGCAAACTGCGTCGGGGCCAGTTTCGGGTGCAGGCGGAACTGGATCTGCATGGGCTGACCCAGGCCGAAGCCAAACTGCAGCTGCGTGAATTCCTGATCGCGGCCCTGCACAGCAATGCCCGCTGCCTGCGCATCGTGCATGGCAAGGGCTTGAGATCCGGCGCCAAGGGCGCGGTGCTGCGCGAACTGGTCGATCGCATGCTGCGGCGAAGCGCCCCGGTGCTGGCGTTCACCTCGGCGCGCCGGGTTGATGGCGGCACCGGCGCGGTGTATGTGCTGCTGCAGGACAGCCCCTAGACATCATCGGCGTCCACGACCAGCGACTCATTCGGCGTGCCGCGGTCACTGAGTATTTCCCGGATCACCCCCGTGGCGAAACTGCCGCTGCGCAGCCAGAAGCGCAGCACGATGCCCTCAGGCTCCCGCTGCCACTGCAGGTCACGCACCTTCAGTCGCAGGCTGCGCCGCTCCTGGCGCATGCCAGCGGCGATCGTGAACTCGCAGGCCGCGGGCAGTTGTGCAGCGACGCGCTGCTCCAGTTCCAGCGACGCGCCGCGCGACATCAGCTCACCCGCTCCCCACATCGGCCCGGTGGGATGAAGCTGCAGCTGCGCCAGCCGCTCGGGCAGATCGGCGGTCAATTCGGGCACCGCAAACACGCTGCCGCGCCCATCCAGGTTGGCCACATCGCCCACCGCGAGCGTCCCCCAGCTGCCCTGGCGCACCCTCTCACCCAGCACGGCGTTGAAGATCAGACTGCGCGCCGCGGACAGCACGAAGCCATCCGGTCGACCCGCGCGGCGCGTGGTACTGGCGGGGCTGGCCGACGCCAGCAATCGTGCCAGGTTCGAGGCGTCGCGCCCGAAGCGCTGCGGCCCGAAATAATTCGGCACACCCGCTGCGGCCATCACCGCGCAGCGCTCCCGAAGCGCCTCATCCGAACCGCTATAAGCGCGGATGCGCACCGTGAAGGCATTTCCCGCCAGCGCGCCGCGTGGCAGCTTGCGTCGATGCCGGTGCGCCTCGAGCACCACGAATTCCGCGTTGTGCAGGTCGGCAGCGCCGGCCAGCGAGCGCGGCGTGGCGGGCAGTGAAAACCACTGGATGGCGACCGCGCGCCGATCCTTGAGCCCGGCGAAACCCACGTCGCGCACCGGACAACCCAAGGCCCGCGCCAGTTCCTGGGCGACCCAGCCGGTGTTGGCGTTGCGCTTGCGGACCTTGAGCAACAGGTGCGCGCCGTCGCCATCGGGCGCAAACCCCAGGTCCTCCTCGACCACGAAATCTTCGGGCACGGCGCGCAACACACCGCTGGCCTGCGGATCTCCCCAAGCACGCGGCGCCGCGAGCGCAAGCTGCCGCCACGCCTCGAGGGTCATTGTCCCAGGCCTCAGGTCGTGGAACGCAGCAGCACGACGGCCTGGGCCGCCAGGCCCTCGCCGCGGCCGAGAAAGCCCATCTTCTCGGTGGTCGTGGCTTTCACGTTCACGCACTCCTCGGCCACCTCGAGCAGCGTCGCGATGCTGCGGCGGATTTGCTCGCGGTGCTTGGACAGCCGCGGCGCCTCGGCCAGCACCGTGACGTCGGCGTTGATGACCGCCAAGTTGCGCTCGCGCAGCATGGCCATCACGCCGCGTACGAAGCCCTGGCTGTCGGCGCCACGCCACTGCGGGTCATCGTCACGAAAGTGCTGGCCGATATCGCCAAGGCCTGCGGCGCCGAGCAGCGCATCGCACAGCGCGTGCAGGATCACATCCCCATCCGAGTGGGCGATGACACCGCGGCCGTAGGGTATGCGCACACCGCCGAGCATCACGAAATCACCCGCGCCGAAGGCATGAACGTCAAAACCGGATCCGATGCGCATGGCCTGCTCCGTTCCGGTGTGCTGCCGGGAACTCAAAATCGCCGCCGCCACGACCAGGTCCTGGGCCGTGGTGACCTTCATGTTCGCCGCCGAGCCTTCCACCAGCAGCGGCCGCGCGCCCACCCACTCCAGGGCCTGGGACTCATCCGTCGGCGTGCGGCCGGCATCGTGCGCGGCCTCCAGCGCCTTGCGCAGGGCGCCAAAGCGGAACATCTGTGGAGTCAGGGCGCGCCACAGGCCGCTGCGATCGACGGTCCGCTCCACGGCGGTCGCGCCCACCGTCGGGCCGTACTTGAGGGTATCGGCTCCGGGTGCGGCCAGCAGGCCTCCGGTTTCCTCATCGCGCAGCTCGCGCAGCAGTTTGGTCAGATCGGCCGGCGACAGGCAGGGCCGGGCGGCGTCGTGCACCAGCACCCAGTCGCGCTCGTCCGCGCGGCTGCCGAGCGCGCGCAAGCCGTTCAACAC
>JBARBG010000152.1:0-6443 GCA_049792815.1 Steroidobacteraceae bacterium
CTGCAGGCGCGCCGGCTCCACGGGCTTGAGCAGGTAGTCCACCGCATGGATCTGGAAGGCCTGCAGCGCGAACTCGTCGTGCGCCGTGACAAAGATTACCGCCGGTGCGCGCTCACCCAGCAGCTCCATGACCTCAAACCCGGAGAGTTTGGGCATCTGCACATCCAGCAGCATCAGATCGCAGGGCAGTTCTTCGGCCAGCTTCACCGCATCGAAACCATTCGCCGCCTCACCCGCGATTTCGACATCCGCCACGTCCGCGAGCTGCTCGGCCAGATAGGAGCGGGCCAGGGCTTCATCATCAACGATCAGGATGCGCATGCAGTGCCTCCACCGGTGATGCGGGCAGCGCCAGCCGGACCTTGAATGTCTCGGGTTCGTTTTCCACATCCATGCTCGCGCGTGTGCCGTACATGGATTCCACGCGTCCCCTGACATTGGCCAGTCCCAGGCCGGTACTGCGCGAGACCGGGCGATCCGCATCGCAGCTGTTCTCGACCATGATGTCCAGCAGGCTCCCGCGAAGCTTCGCGCTGACCCTGATTTCGCCACCCCCGATGAGATGTGCGATGCCGTGGTGCACCGCGTTTTCCACCAGCGGCTGCAGCAACAATGCCGGCACGTGCATGGTCAACGCCTCTGCGCTCACATCAACGCTGCGTCGCAGCCGATTGCCAAAGCGCACCTCCTCAATGGCCAGGAAGGTGTCGATCAGCGTCAGCTCATCCGCCAGGGCGATAGTCTGCTGGGCGCCCAACTTGAGACTCTTGCGAAAAAAGTCCGCCATCAGCAGGCACATGCGTCGTGCCGCGGTCGCGTCCGAGCCGATCAACGCCGCAACGGAATTGAGGCTGTTGAACAGAAAATGCGGATCCAGCTGCCGTCGCAGAAAACTCATCTCGGCCTCGCGCGCCAGTGCGCGCAGTTCCAGCGCGCGCCTTTCCGCATCTCGTGAGCGTTCCGAGGCCGCGGCCGAATACAGCCCGAGGATGGCGATCAGGACACCGGCGCTGCCGGCAAAGACCAGCAGCGGGATGAGGGTCCCCGGATCCACGGTGGGATTGAGATTCGCGTAAGCGAGCGCCCGCATCCACAACGTCGCGATCGCCAGCCACAGGGTCAGCAGCACGAGGCCCGTGCCCAGCCAGGTTCCCACCAGCCGCCAGACCGGCACTTCCCCGGGCCCCATGCCCCGCACCAGGTACCAGCAGGGCAGGCACTGCAGGCCGATGACGACGGCCAGCGGAATCGCGAAGATTGCGGCCCAGCGCAGCGTCGCCTCGCCCGTCACCGTGATCACCCCGGCGATAAGGGCTCCGAAGGTGACCCACAGCAGCAGGTAACCCAGCAGCCGGCCGCGGTGGCTGAGAATCGGGTGCATCAGTCCTTGATCTCAACGCCACCCATGACGGCCATACCCCGGATGACCAGATGCTTGGTGGCCGGCGCTGTGGCCGGGCGACGCTTGTCCGACACGCCGCCCATCAGGGAAACCACCCGTACCGTCACGTCCCAGTCGCGCGGCACGTAAATCTCGGCGCCACCCATGAGCGCGAAGACATCGATGGTCGCCGTGTCGTGCGCCATGGGAGCGCCGGACAGATCGACCTTCACGCCACCCATGACCGCGGTGATATCGGCGCCCTCGAAGGGCACTGTGGGCCGCAGTTGCGAGCCTGAAAAAATGGCGAAGGTGCGGATGTACGCGTCCCCCGCCCCTTCCGGGCTCGGCCGGTTGAAGGCCCGCCACACCACAGAACCGCCGGCGAGCACCAGCACCAGGGGTCCGATGACGGCCCAGAACTGGATCTTGATCCATTGCTGGTGAGTCGCGAACCCCCAGGCGCCGACGAACATCAGCACCAGGCCCAGCATCACCTGGTCATGCCTGCGCCGGGCCAGCAGCGCCACACCCACCAGGAATATGATCAGTGGGCCGAAGTTGTGAAACACATAATGCGAGTCAATCAGGCCCAGATTCCCGCCCAGCAGAACCGCGCCGGCAGCGATGATCAGAACACCAATCAGCGCGACGCCAATGGCGCGCGAGCGGGCCTCTTCGGGATTGGACGGTGGCGAGTTGTACATACGGCCTCCTTGCGGCTGATGGCGACGTTACCCGCCACCCTTTAAGGGTTCTACAGCCTGCCGGCCAATTGCGGTCCGGTGCCGGTGAAACCGCTCTGGCGGTTGTGTTAGCATCGCGCCCCCGCAGCGGCCGGTGAGGCCGGCTCAAGGCGAGTGCGACGGGTCCGGGATTCCGGCGCCGGAAGCCTCGCATACGATGTAAGTCATTGATTACATTGCGCGCCCGTAGCTCAGTTGGATAGAGCGCATGGCTACGAACCATGAGGTCGGGAGTTCGAATCTCTCCGGGCGCGCCATTCCATTAAGGTCCGTAACGCAGCCTCTGTAGACACGCTGGCTGTGATAATGGTTTGGCAAAGGGTCAGGGGACTTTCAGCAGGTATTGGCGTAAAGGGCCGGGAAGATCCGGACGTGTCAGCAGTTCTTTGGCGATGGCGCGTGCCTCGGGGTACTTTTTCGCGCTGATCAGCGTTCTCATTTTGGCCAGCTGTTCACTCACTTCGAGTCTGCTGTCGGTCTCCTTGAGAAACATGTCTGTTTCGGGCGAACTGCCGATACGTTCTCGATAGCGGCTAAGCACGGCGCGCGCTTCGGCAAAATCCTGCTTGTCCACTGCGGCTGCGATTTCCGACTGCATTGCCTCGACCAGCCAGCGGCTACGCAGGATGACGGCATTGCTCTGCTCCGTCGGATCGAGTTTGTTATTAGGCCGCAGCACATCGTCGAGTGCCGACAGCGCCTTATCGCGCCTTCCGAGCCTGTAATCCACTGCGGCGTCGCCAACGCGCAGCCAGTCGTCGCCCGGAAAGATACGCAGCCCGACGTTCAGGAACTGGGTATCTTCATCGCGTGGCTTCTCTAATCTGATCAGCGCGTAGGCCAGCCGATCGTAGTAGTCCAGCTGTCTAGGATTCAGGTTGATGGCATTCTCGTACATGGTCACGCTGAGCTGGGCGGCATCGTGCTTCGAGCTGTTTGCGCCACTCAAATACGAGTCTCCCTGCAGAACGTACATTGCGCTGTCCTTGGAGCCACGTTGCAGCGCGCCTTCCGCCTGCGTCATAGCGACATCCATATGGCTGCCATCCAGCGCCAGATATGCCATCAGCGCGTATCCATCCGGAGCGGACGCATCCAGTGTGAGCGCCTTCTGGGCATGTTGCTGCGCCAGATCCTTTTGACCCGCGCCGAATGCCAGAAATCCCAATGATGACTCAACCAGATCGCCAGGCGCCGGCTGCAGCGCCGGCGGATCCGCGGCGGCCCTCGCCGGTTCTACCATGTACGACCAGCTGCGCTGGTCGATATAGCTCCGGAAGTCTCGATCGATGTCCGGAAGTGACGACCCGAAAACCGCATTCACCGTCGCTTCACCGGACTTCGTCTTGAAGGTGTCTAGGAATTTGACCAGTAACTGGCGGCGCCCCTGATCCTTGGAGAACATCAGAAAATGGGTGAATGCCCACGCCTGCGCGTAAAAGATATTGGTGCGATCATCGCGGTCGAACAGTGCACTCGGCTCCGCGAGAAACTCTGCCAAGGGCATTTCCTGGCGACTGCGCAGCAGTTCCAGGTGTTCGTTTATAGGTTTGGCCCAATTGACCTTGCTGCCGGTGCGCTCGAACGTCGAGAACATCTCCGCGATGCCTTCGCTGAACCAGGCAGGCTTGCTTGACTGGTCCACGCTCATCAGCCAGTGCGTCGCCTCGTGGTAAATGGTCCGGCGGGATTGCTCATCGAAAGCATCATGCGCCATAGCGATCATGCTCCAGGTCGGCTGCCACTCGAACTGGCCGGCGACATTCGCGGTCTTGCCGTTGGGACGCAGGATCTTGTAGGGCGAAAAGTCCTTGTCGCGGGCGAAAATTACCACCGTGAGTGGCGGCAGTGCCCGCAGGTTTATCCCGAGCGTGCCGGAAGTGGAGAGGATGAACTGGTCGAATCCACGCATCCAGTCCGCAGTGTCGCGGTCATTGGCCTGCGAAATGATTCGATAGTAAGGTGTAGTGGCCGTTTTCCACGGCGCATCGCTTGCCAGCAGATGACCGCTTGCGATCGCGAAAAGACAAAGAACCCATCGCATATTCATGGTCTTTCGGAGTCCCCCCGGCTTCCCCGTGTCGCGACCTGTTGATCGCGCCGGAAATTTTTATATTGGGCAACATATCACAGGCCCGCACGCTTCAAATACCAGGGCGCATGCAACCGGCACTCAACGGAAGTGGAAGTTCGGCGAGCCTGGACCCCCATCCCGTGGCGGTGGCGCGGACACTCAAACTCAGCCAAGCCGAGGTTGTTGCAGGTTGATCCGGGCCGTTCCGCAGCGCCTGGATTCATTGCAGTTTTAGGTCCTACAAATCAAATACTTAATAACTTTCTTATCGCCTGACGCTCACGGCCCGCGGCCCACTCGCGACGCTTCCGCCGCCCGCACCGTAGCGTCAGCATCGAACCGCAGGATGTAGCCGTCCTTTACATTTTGATAGGCCACCTTCTTCACCTTGGCGACATAGGCGGCGTGGCTGGGATACAGGGCGTTGAGGTGATCGATGCTCATATCGACCGAATAGCCCCAGCGCACGCAAGCGCCCGCGCCTATGGCTTCACCCCCGGCGCGAACCGAGGAGGCGTTGGCCGGAGCGTTGTCGCCGACATTGATCTGAGTCGGGACCGCCAACTCCGACAGCTGGATGCCGCCTTGAGCAAGGCCGTCGGCGTTGCGCTCAACATCCGCCGCGTGCGGCCTGGGGTAGAGCTTGGTGACTGCGAGACGCGGCGCTCCCGGGGGCGGCTTGCCGCCCTCGGCCCAGGTCGCTAGCTTGTCGAGGGCCGATGCCACCACATAGCTGGTGGGGACGCGAGTGCCGATTTGTGGATTGGCGCATAGCGGCGCCATGGCCGCCTCCAGCGACTTGCCGTTGTCGCGCAATTCCATCGGCTCGCGGCTGGCGCGCAGGTGCTGGTCCACATGGCTGGTGCCGGCCACTTCCCAGCTGCGGAATTTGCCAGTGTCGGGCTGCTCGCTGGCCGCTTCGCCGTTCAGCGTGTCGAATTCGGTGCTGACCTTGATCACTGGCACGGGCAGGTCGTCGCGGATGCGCCGACCCAGTGAGGACAAGAGGAGGAACCCGTCATAGACGCCGGCCGAAGGATTGATGGAGTTGACGTAGCTCGCCAGCCGGTTGGCCGATTGGGATTCGCCCGCGGCGAGCACCAGCTTCGCCTTCAGCCCACCGAGCATGTCCACGTTGGTCGGATGTCTGATGGCTTCGCCCACTTGGCTGAAGATGTCGTAGGAGAGAGCGTCGGCGTCCGTCCCTGCTGGGAGGCCGGCGCCTGCCGCTACCGTCTTGCCGACATCCAATTCGCCATACCGGGCAGGGCTGAACTTCTTGAGCGCCGCTACGCCAACGGTCTGAGCTGACACGCCCACCCAAACATAGCCTTCGCGCAGCATGTGCTCCCAGTCGAAGAACCAAACGTTCTCCGCGTCGAACTGGTTGGTAACGTTGTACCATTCCACCACCACGATCCCATTGGATCGCTTTGGATTGGCTGGGCGGCGCACGACCACACGCGTCACATAGGGCTGGGCGGCTGAAGCTACCGCCCCGTCCTTCATCGGATCGGCGATGCTGTAGGTATTGGCAGCGCCGCGCACGAAGAACTCTTCCTCGACATAGCCATGCTGCGCCAGATCGTGATTGGAAGAGAAAAAGATGTAGTTGTGAGCGGGTGATCCCGGCACGTCCGGTGCCGCGACCGGACCGCTGATCTCGGGGACCGGCACGCCCGCTAAAGCGGGCAATGTTGCCAGGCCCAAAGCCATGCCTAGCAGCAAGCTGCGTTGACTAGACCGCATTTGTAGATTCCATGTCGACTCTCAGTGCTTCTTTAGGTGCGCGTCAAAGAAGTCAAAGATCTGCTCGATCACTGCGGGCTGCGCCCAGGCATCAGTGTGCATGCCGCCGACCACCGGTAGCCAGGTCGCATCGACGCCGTGCGCCTTGGCATGGTCAACCATGGCCTTGCTGGCGTCGAACTGCATGACGGTGTCCTTGTCACCGTGGATCACGAGCACGGGAATTTTCCTGAGCTTTTCGTAGGGAAAGTTGCCATCTTCAAGGGGCGCCGCACTGGGTGCGATGGCCGTCCAGCGCTTTGGATACTGCGCTGCATAGGCCCACACTGCGCTGCCGCCGGACGAATTACCCATGAGGTAGATGCGCTGCGGGTCGACGTTGTATTCCTTCGCCACCAGGTCGGTGACGAACAGAACGTCCTGCTCGGCGCGCTCGAAATCCTGTGCGGTGGGCGGGGTCGGTGCCGGCCGGGCACCCGCGCCAGCGCGGGGC
>JBARBG010000153.1:0-20062 GCA_049792815.1 Steroidobacteraceae bacterium
GCCCAGAAAGCCATCGGTCCGGCGGCGCAGACCCGCGCCAACGCGCGTACCGCGCGCGCGCCTGCCACGTCCGGCGGGCCCACGGCCACTGCATCCAGCACCGACACCACCGCTGCCGCGGACAACCCCAGTACGAATTTCGTGAGCGTGATGGCCACCGCCCTGGGGCACAGCGCCGCCACCACGGCCGAACCGACCGTACCGGCAAAAGCCCCGACCAGCACTGCGGACGCGATCACGGCGGCGCAACCGGCTGCGGCAACGCCCGCCGATGCGGTGGCGTGGATTGCCCAGATTCTCATGCCGTCCGCCGCGGCCGCCCAGCCCGGCACGGGCAAGGCAATCGCCGGTTCCGCAACCGACAGCGTTTCAGTCACCGGGACAGGACCTGCGAATGCCGGCCCGGTCACGCTTGGCGCGGCACTGCTGCCGGGGTTGCCGGGGAACGCGGCGGCAGCGGGCGCGCTGCGCAACCTGATCAAAGGCGAATCGTCGCCGCAGACCCCGGTCATACCGAGCAGCGATCCGAAGACCCCGGCGCCACCGGCGACCCAGGCCGACGCTTCGGCCACGACGCTCGGCACCGTCAATGCCATGGCCGATGTGCAGAAACTGATTTCCGGCCTGACCGCCGCGAGTACCACCGATGCCGGCAATGACGGCGGCGACGACACCGCCAGCGCGCCCGTGACGCACGCGGCCGCAGCGACCGGCGCCGATGGCGCACCGGGAGCCGCTGCGCTGCAGGCCGCAGGACTGAGCCGCGGCGACAGCACTCTGGGCAACGCCACCCTCACCATCCAGGCGCCGGTAAGCTCCGCGGCCTTCGCGGACGAAGTGAGTGCCCGGGTCACAGGGCTCGCCCAGTCCGGCATCACCCAGGCCCAATTGCAACTGAGCCCCGCCGACTTGGGCCCGGTGCAGGTGCACATCACCCTGCAGTCGGGCCAGGCCAGTGTCTGGTTCGGCGCGACTCACGCCGATACCCGTGCGGCACTGGAGCAATCGCTGCCGCGGCTGCGGGATTTGTTTGCCGGTGCCGGCATGCCGCTGACCGACTCTGGAGTATTCCGCGAGCCACCGCAGCAACAGCCCACCCCGCCAACGGCCGCGGGCAGTTCACGCACCGCAGGTGAGACGCTGACCGCACCGACTGTGACCCAAGTCACAAACATCCGTCTCGCACTGCTGGATACCTACGCCTGAGCGTGCGCAGCGGCCGCGCCGGAATTCTGGCGCGGCCGCCGCGATGAGATCCCGTTCACACTTCCAAGACATTCGCAAATCCCTTAAATCATAGGGACTTATGCACGATCCCGCCGTCGTGGCATACACGTTGCACTACCTGAGTCGAGCGATTCCCATGTCCTTGATGCGCAGGAAGTTGAAACAATGGCCGCACCGTCCTCTGCCCC
The DNA here is from genome assembly GCA_049792815.1 of Steroidobacteraceae bacterium. GTDB lineage: Bacteria > Pseudomonadota > Gammaproteobacteria > Steroidobacterales > Steroidobacteraceae > DAIDKA01. The sequence continues at coordinate 1,416 of JBARBG010000153.1, forward strand.
CGCCGCAGCCGCCACCGCCGCGCCCGTAGCCAAGGCCTCAGTCCGCAAGAAGCCCTGGCTCCTCATCGGCATCGCCGGCGCGGTACTGCTGGCCTGTGGTGGCACCGGTGCCTGGCTGCTGATGGCGCACAACGCCCCGAAAAAGACGGCCGCCGCGGCGCCACCGCCGCCGTCCGGGCCACCGCTGTATGTGGCCCTGGACCCGCCTTTCGTCTCCAATTTCGAAGGTGATCAGCAGGTGCGCTTCCTGCAGATCACGGCGCAGATCATGACGCACGACCCGAAGACGGTCGAAGCGCTGAAGGCCGCCGATCCCATCATCCGCAATGACCTGCTGCTGCTGTTCAGCAACCAGAAGGCCACCGACCTTGCGACCAACGACGGCAAGGAAAGGCTGCGCGCGTCGGCCCTCGCCGCCGTGCGCAAGGTGCTGGCGCAGAACGACGGCAAGCCCGAAAAGGTCGATGCCGTGCTCTTCACCACCTTTGTGATGCAGTAACGCGGAAGGGGCTGCCACCGTGATCGCCGAAGGCGCAGAAAAGATCCTCAACCAGGAAGAGGTTGACGCGCTCATCAACGGTATCGACATGGGTGCCGTGAGCACGGAGCCCACGGTGATACCCGGTGAGGCCCGCAACTACGACTTCATCAACGATCTGCACGTCGCCCGCGGCCGGATGCCGGCGCTGGAGATGATCAACGAGCGCTTCGCGCGCCTGTTCCATCAGACGCTCTACCACCTGCTGCGCCGCAGCCCCGAGATCTCGGTGTCGCAGGTGACGATGAAGAAGTTCAACGACTACGTGAACACCCTGCACATGCCCACCAACCTCAACGTGGTGCGCATCAATCCGCTGCGTGGCCTGGGCCTGGTGGTCCTGGACCCGAAGCTGGTGTTCACCGCGGTCGACAACCTGTTCGGCGGCGTGGGCCGCAGTTCCAAGGTCGAGGGCCGCGACTTCACCGCCACCGAGCAGCGCATCATCCACCTGCTGCTGCGCCACGCCTTCGCCAACCTGAAGGAAGCGTGGTCGAAGCTGCTGCCGCTGGAGTTCGAACACGTCCACTCGGAAATCAACCCGCACTTCGCGAAGATCGTGAATCCGACGGAAATCGTCGTGATCTCGAGCTTTCGCATCGAACTGCACGGCGGTGGCGGCGACCTGCACGTCACCATGCCCTACTCCATGCTCGAGCCATTGCGCGAGCTGCTGGATTCGGGTGGCGCCGCTGATGCCACGGGCAGCGACGGACGCTGGACCGGCGCGCTGCGCGATGAGGTCGACGATGCCGAAATCGAGCTCAATGCCGTGCTCGGTGAGGCCACCGTGTCACTGGCGCAGCTGCTGAACCTGAAGACCGGCGACGTGATCCCCTGTGATTTCAACGGCTCGATCACCCTGGCTGCCGAAACGGTGCCGCTGTTCCGCGGCAACTTCGGCGTCTCCCGCGGCCAGCAGGCCATCAAGATCAACGAACGACTCAACCGCCAGAAGGCTGCGGCCGCAGCCAACCCTTTTCTGAAAAGGCCCTAGAGGAAACTCCCATGGCAACACAACCCGAAGCACAACCCGCCGAGTTCGGCAATTTGCAGGCCGACGCGGGCGCGGATACCAAGAGCGATATCAACATGGACGTGATCCTGGATGTTCCAGTCACTTTATCCATGGAAGTGGGTCGCACGCGGGTTCCGATCCGCAATCTCCTGCAGCTCAACCAGGGCTCCGTCGTGGAGCTCGAACGCGTGGCCGGCGAGCCACTCGATGTCTTCGTCAACGGCACCCTCATCGCGCACGGCGAAGTGGTCGTCGTGAACGAGAAGTTCGGCATTCGGCTGACCGATGTCATCAGCCCCTCCGAGCGCATCCGGAAACTGCGTTGAACAGCGCCCCGACAGCCACGGTCGCCCACGTGTTCGCAGCACCGGGCGCCCTCGCCACTGCCCCGGCCTCCGGAGTCGCAGGCCTGGGTCAGGTGACGCTCGCGCTGTGCATTGTGCTGGGCGCCATTTTCCTGTGCGCATGGCTGGCCCGGCGGATGCGCAGTATCACCAGCGGTCGCTCCGGCGCCGTCAACGTCGTCGCCGAAGTACGCCTGGGGCCCAAGGAGCGCGCGGTGCTGCTGCAGGTGGGTAGCACCCAGCTGCTGGTCGGCGTGGCCCCGGGCCAGATCAGTGCGCTGCACGTACTGGCCGAGCCGCTCGCTGTGCCACCCGCGCCTGCTGTCCTCGAATCCACTTCCTTCAAGTCACTGCTGCGCAGGAGTCTCGGCAAGTGATCCGCGCCGCGCGCAATCTGCGCCTGCTGCTGCCGGCGGTCCTGGCAGTGCTCGCCATCGGCATGCCGCATGTATGCGCCGCCGATGTCGGGCTGCCTGCCCTCACCGTTCAGGCAGCCCCCGGCGGCGGCCAGACCTATACCCTGACGCTGCAGGTGCTGGTGCTGATGACGGCGCTGTCGCTGCTGCCCGCGATTCTGCTGATGATGACCGCATTCACGCGCATCGTCATCGTGTTGGGGCTGCTGCGCCAGGCCATCGGCGCCGGCCAGACTCCCCCGAACCAGGTACTGGTCGGTTTGTCGCTGTTTCTGACGCTGTTCGTGATGGCCCCGGTGGTCGATCGCATCAATGATCAGGCGGTCAAGCCCTACATGGCAGGCACCATCGATTCGACGACGGCGCTCACCAAGGCGGTGGGTCCGCTGAAGACCTTCATGCTGCACCAGACCCGGGAAAGCGACATCGCGACCTTCGTGCGCATCTCCGGCGGCAAGGGCTTCGCAAGCCCGGATGATGTGCCGCTGAGCCTGCTGGTGCCGGCGTTCGTGACCAGCGAGCTGAAGACCTCCTTCATGATCGGCTTCCTGATCTTCATCCCGTTCGTGATCATCGACCTGGTGGTGGCGAGCGTGCTGATGTCCATGGGCATGATGATGGTCTCGCCGGTCCTGATCTCATTGCCCTTCAAACTCATGCTCTTCGTGCTGGTCGACGGCTGGTCGCTGGTGATGGGCACACTTGCCTCGAGCTTCTACACATGACACCCGAAATGGTCATGACCATTGCCGAACGCGCGCTCGTCATCACCCTGCTGCTGGCGGCGCCGATGCTGCTGGCGGCGCTGGTCACCGGATTGGTGATCGGCGCCTTCCAGGCGGCGACCCAGATCAACGAGATGACGCTGTCCTTCATCCCGAAGCTGGCGGCCATCGCGGTCACCTTGGTGATTGCCGGTCCGTGGATGATCAAGGTGTTCGTCAGCTACACCCGTGAGCTGTTCACCAGTATTCCGGGCCTGGTCAATTGACGAAGGCGCGGCGATGCTTAGTCTCACCACCGGACAACTGGAGACCTGGCTCGACCAGGTGCTGTGGCCTTTCATACGCGTCGGGTCCTGCCTGATGGTCGCGCCGGTGTTCTCCGGCCAGACAGTCCCGGTGCGCATACGCATCGTGCTGGCCGGCGCCATCGCGCTGATCCTGGCGCCGATGATTGCCATTCCAGCGGATCTGTCCGCCTTCTCACTCGCGGGCCTGGTGGTGACGGCGCAGCAGGTGGTCATCGGCATCGCGCTGGGCTTTTGCCTGCAGCTGGTGTTCGATGCCATCACCCTTGGCGGACAGCTCATCGCCAACAGCATGGGCCTGTCGTACGCACTCACACTGGATCCGGTTCGCGGCACCGGCTCGACGGCGCTCGGCGAGATGTACAGTATTTTCGTCACCTTGGTGTTTCTGGCCCTCAACGGCCATCTGCGCCTGATCGAAGTGCTCGCCGACGGCTTTCGCACCCTGCCGGTCGGTGGCACGGGCTTCGCAGCTGCGGACCTGTGGCAGGTCGTGATCTGGGGCGGCACGCTGTTCGGCGGCGCCTTGTCGATCGCGCTGCCGGCCGTCACCGCGCTGCTGATCGTGAACCTGGCCTTCGGCATGGTCAGCCGCGCGGCGCCGGCACTGAACCTGATGGCGGTCGGCTTCCCCGTCATGCTGATATTCGGGTTGCTGGTGCTGGTGGTGAGCGTCCCGCAGCTGCTGTCCGGATTTGAGCGACTCCTGGAGCAGTCATTCGGGGTGCTGCAGACCCTGTCCGGTGGACGGATCTGACCATGGCCGAGAATCAAAACGGCCAGGACCGTACCGAACAACCTACGCAAAAGCGCCTCGACGAGGCGCGCAGGAGCGGTCAGGTTCCGCGCTCCCGCGATCTCACCACGGCCGCGGTAGTGCTGACCGCAGGCTTAGGGATGCGCTTCGCAGGTGCCGGCATGGCCAGTGGCTACATCGGAATGATGAAGTCCGGCCTGTCGCTGTCACGCGCGCAGGTGCTCGATGAGAACCGGCTGCTGCCGGATCTGGTGGCGCTGGCCACACAGGGAATCATCGCCGCCGCACCCATCCTGGCACTGACCATGGTGGCGGCGCTGCTGGCACCGCTCGCCATCGGCGGCTGGAACATGAGCTTCGAGGCACTGGTGCCGAAATTCAGCCGTCTGAATCTCCTCGAGGGCATGAAGCGGCTGTTCACGGTGCGCGGCCTGATCGAACTGCTCAAGGCCTACGCCAAGTTCCTGCTGGTGGGCACCATCGCCGTGGTGTTCCTGCGCGCGAAGACCGGGGAACTGCTTGGCCTGACCGATGAGCCGCTGAACTCAGCCATCATCCACGCCACCAGCCTCACCAGCCAGGCGTTGCTGGCGCTGGCCGCTTCGCTGGGCATCATTGCCGCCATCGACGTGCCGCTGACCCTGCGCCAGTACCTGAAGCAGCTGGGCATGTCGCGCCAGGAAGTACGCCAGGAGCACCGCGAAAGCGACGGCGCACCGGAAGTGAAGGGCCGCATCCGGCGCCTGCAGCAGGAGCTGGCGCGGCGCCGGATGTTGCAGGAGGTTCCAAAGGCCGACGTGGTGATCACCAACCCGACGCACTACTCGGTGGCCCTGCGCTATGACGAGCAGCGCATGCGCGCACCCGTCGTCGTCGCCAAGGGCGTGGATGAGGTCGCCGCCAATATCCGCAGGATCGCCACCGAACACAAGGTACCGGTATTCGAGGCGCCACCGCTGGCCCGGGTGCTGTTCCGCGACGTCGAACTGAATGCCGAGGTCCCCTCGACGCTGTATGTGGCGGTGGCACAGGTACTCACCTACGTGTTCCAGCTGCGCACCGCGGTCGCAACCGGCGCCGCCCGGCCGGCGCGGCCGATCATCGATCCTGCCATCGAGGAAACCAGGCAGTAACCCATGGCTGACGCCACCCCACAGGCCAATCCCACACTGAGCAGGTTGCTGCGCACCGGCATCGGCGTGCCCGTGGGCGTGCTGGCGGTGCTGGCGATGGTGGTGCTGCCGCTGCCGCCGTTCGCACTCGACGTTCTGTTCACCTTCAACATCGCATTGTCCATCGTGATCGTGATGACCGTGTTCCACGTCGCCCGGCCAATCGAGTTCGGCGTGTTCCCGACCGTGATGCTGATGGCGACCTTGTTGCGCCTGGCGCTGAACGTCGCCTCGACCCGGGTGGTGCTGCTGCACGGCTATTCGGGGCCGTCGGCCGCGGGACGGGTCATCCAGGCCTTCGGTGAATTCGTGATCGGCGGCAACTTCGCCGTCGGCGTGGTGGTGTTCATCATCCTCACCATCATCAATTTCGTGGTCGTCACCAAAGGCTCCGGCCGCATCTCCGAAGTCAGCGCCCGTTTTACCTTGGACGCGATGCCCGGCAAGCAGATGGCCATCGATGCGGATCTCAACGCCGGCCTGATCACCCAGGACGAGGCCCGCGTGCGCCGCTCCGAGATCCGCGCCGAAGCGGACTTCTACGGCTCCATGGACGGCGCCAGCAAGTTCGTCCGCGGCGATGCGGTCGCGGGCATCATGATCCTCATCATCAATATCATCGGGGGACTTGCGATCGGCACCATCGGCCACGGCATGGGGTTCGGCGATGCCGCACGCACCTATACCCTGCTGACCATCGGCGACGGCCTGGTCACCCAGATCCCGGCGCTGCTGCTGTCCACCGCGGTCGCCATCATCGTCACCCGCATGTCCGGCAAGCAGGACATGGGCGGGGAAGTCAAGCGCCAGCTGTTCGGCAACCCGCACGCGCTGGCCGTGGCCGCAGGCCTGCTCGGCGTCATCGGCATCGTGCCGGGCATGCCCAACCTCGCCTTCCTGGGAATGTCTGCGCTGTGCGGCGGTGGCGCGTATGCCATACGCAAGCGGCGCGAGGCGGCTGCCGCGAGGCCCGCCACGCCCCCGCCGGCACCGCCGGCGCCGGAAAACAAGGACCTGTCATGGGATGACGTGCGCCCCGTCGATGTGCTGGGGCTGGAAGTCGGATACCGCCTGGTGCCCCTGGTCAACAAAACCCAAAGCGGCGATCTGCTCGGCCGCATCCGCGGGGTGCGCCGCAAACTCTCGCAGGAGCTTGGCTTCCTGGTGCCCGCGGTCCATATCCGCGACAACCTGGACCTCGCGCCCAATACCTATCGCATCAACCTGGGCGGTGTGCCGGTTGGCGAGAGCATCATCTACCCCGAACGCGACATGGCCATCAATCCCGGGCGGGTATTCGGTCAGGTCAAGGGCATCGCGGCCCGCGATCCGGCCTTTGGCATGGAAGCCTTGTGGATAGAGCCTACGGATCGGGATCACGCGCAGAGCATGGGCTACACCGTGGTCGATGCGGGAACCGTGATCGCGACCCATCTCAGCCACATCATCCAGTCGCACGCGCATGAACTGCTCGGTCACGAGGAGGTCAGCCAGCTGCTGGCCAATGTCGCCAAGAGCGCGCCGAAGCTGGTCGAGGATCTGGTGCCACGGGTGCTGCCGATGGCGGTGCTGGTGCGGGTCCTGCAGTCTCTGCTGGCCGAGCGCGTACCCCTGCGCAACATGCGTGCCATCGTCGAGACCCTGGCCGAACACGCGCCGCGCTCCCAGGATCCGGCCGTCCTGCAGGCCGCGGTGCGCATCGCGCTGGGTCGCCAGATTGTGCAGGACATCGCAGGAATGGCAGGCGAGCTGCCGGTAATGACTCTGGACCCGGATTTGGAACGATTACTGCAAGGTTCCATCGGCAGCGCCAATTCGCCGGCAACGGGACTGGAACCGAGCCTGGCGGAGCGGCTGCAGAGCCGCCTGGCGGAAAGCGCGCAGCGCCAGGAACTGATCGGCGAGCCAGCGGTGCTGTTGGTGCCGCCGCCGCTGCGACAGACGCTGGCCCGGTTCATCCGCGCCAGTGTCCCGAACATGCACGTTCTGGCCTGGAGCGAGATTCCGGACAACCGCAAAGTCCGCCTGGTTTCGGCGGTCGGTCGATGAAAGTTAAGCACGAGGCAGTTGGAGAACTGAGATGAAGATCACACGCCACACAGGACCGGACATTCGGCACGCCCTGCGCGCCGTCCGTGACAGCCTGGGTGCCGACGCGGTTATTCTGGCCACGCGCCGTACTGCCAACGGGGTGGAGATAACCGCCGCCATGGATTTCGATGCCGACAATGTGCAGGACTCCACGGTGGCTGCGAGCAAGACCCTGGCGCAACCGAAGCCCGCGCCGAGCGCCCTGCTCATTCCCCCCATCAAGCCGCAACAGCCGGTACTGCAGCTGCCCTCGATCATTGCGCCGGCCCCGGTTCTGTCCGCCGCCGCGGAGCCCATGCCGCTGGCCGCGCTCCCGGCGGTACGCCCGGAGCTTGCCACGCCCTATGTGCCGCCTGCGCTGGAGGGCTCCACGAGTTCGATATCAAGCGCCGTCGCGGCCGCCTGGTCGGCGCCGGTCGCCACCGAGACGCCCACCGGCACCTACGTGATTCCGACCCTGGATGCCGCCAGCGACGTGATGACCTCGGAGTTGAAGACACTGCGCCGCATGCTCGAGACGCAGCTGGCGCAGCTGGCCTGGAAGGACCTGACACGGCGTGCGCCGCTGCACACCGAAATGCTGCGCGAGCTGACCGAGATCGGCATCGAACAGGGGCTGGCCGCCGAGATCGTCACCGGCCTGCCGAAGAATTGTGAGGCCAACGTCGCGCGCCGGCATCTGGGCTCGACGCTCAGTCAGCGTCTGGCGGTGACGGGCGATCACTGGCTGGAAAACGGCGGCCGCATCGCCCTGGTTGGACCGACGGGTGTCGGCAAGACCACGGTTCTGGCCAAACTCGCCGTGCGTTGGGTGTTGCGACATGGCTCAAGGGACTTGGCGCTGGTGGCCGGCGACTCCGTGCGCATCGGTGCGCAGGATCAGGTGCGCGCGCTGGGCCAGTTGCTGGGTGTACCGGTGTTCGCGCTGGACAATCTCGAACAGCTGCCCGGGGTGCTGGCGCGCCTCGGCCGCTTCCGCATGGTTCTGGTGGATACCCCGGGCGCCGGGCAGCGCGACGCGAGCCTCGCGCAGCGCCTGCTGACGCTGTCCCGATCAGGTACCGAGCTGCAGGCCACGCTGGTGCTCGCTGCGAGTACTCAGGCCGGAGCCGTCGAGGAGGTCGTGCGGCGGTTCGCGCCGGCCCGTCCCAACAGTTGTGTACTGACCAAGATGGATGAGGCGGTAAGCCTCGGCGGACTGCTCTCAGTGCTGGTCCGCGCGCGCCTGCCCATCACCTATATCAGTGATGGCCAGCGGGTTCCCGAGGACCTGCGCCCCGCACGGGCGGACGAACTGGTTGCCGCCGCGGTGCAACTGGCGCAGACCAATGGCGCCGCGGCCGATGAAGATTTGTTGAAGCGCCGATTTGGAGATGTGGCACATGCGCTCGCGTGACGGGAACCTGGTGGATCGCTCCAAACTCGACGGTCTCGCGCGCCCGGTACAGGTGATTGCGGTCACCGGCGGCAAGGGCGGCGTCGGCAAAACCAGTGTCGCGGTAAACCTGGCCGCAGCGCTGGCCGCCGTCGGCAAGCAGGTGGTGCTGCTGGACGGGGATCTGGGTCTCGCCAATGTCGATGTGTTTCTGGGGCTGTCCCCGCGCTACACCCTCGCCCATGTGCTCAATGGGGAGCGGACGCTGGATGAGATCCTGGTGACTGCGCCGCAGGGCTTCCAGGTGGTCCCGGCGGCCTCCGGGGCCGCGAACCTCGCCAATCTTGACGCCCAGGCCCATCTTGGCCTGGTTCAGGCCTTCAGCGCGCTGGCGACCCAGGTTGACGTGCTGATCGTGGACACCGCGGCGGGACTCGCCCATGGTGTGACGCAGTTCTCACAGGCCGCCCAGCAGGTGGTGGTTACTATCTGTGATGAACCTGCTTCACTGACGGACGCCTACGCACTGGTGAAAGTCCTGAGTCGACATCACGGCGTCAGCCGCTTCCGCGTGCTGGCCAATATGGTTCGCTCACCCGGAGCGGGCCAGGATCTGTTTCGGCGTTTTGAACGTGTCACGACACGCTTTTTGGATGTAGTGCTGGATTACGTCGGCGAGATTCCCGAGGACGAGTACCTGCGCCGCGCGATCCGGGCCCAGCGTACGGTCACCGACGCCTACCCGGCCAGCATCTCCGCACAGGCTTTCCGCAAGTTTGCCACCAGGACTTCCGGCTGGCCGATACCGGACAGCCCGCGCGGCAACCTTGAATTCTTCGTCGAGCGGCTGGTGCAGCCGCGTCCGGTGCGGCTGGAGGCAGTTCAATGAGCGCGGTCGGCGCCTACACCCAGCAGCGACGCAGCGCCGACGCCGATCAGTTGGTGACGCGCCATGCGGATCTGGTGAAGCGCATCGCATACCACCTGGCCGGCCGTCTGCCGGCGTCCGTCGAGGTCAATGACCTGATCCAGGCCGGTATGCTCGGGCTGCTGGAGGCGGCCGCAAATTACGCGGAGAACCGGGGCGCGAGCTTCGAAACCTTTGCCGGCATCCGCATCCGCGGGGCCATGATCGACGCGCTGCGCAAGCTTGACTGGGCGCCGCGGTCGGTGCATCGCAAGGCGCGCGCCGCAGCCGCCGCCGTGCGCGACATTGAGCGCGAGACCGGGCGCGACGCCAAGGACGCCGAAGTGGCGGCCCGCATGGGCTGTTCGCTCGGCGAGTATTACGCCATCGTGCAGGACGCCGCGAGCTGCCGGCTGACGAGCCTCGATGACCTGACGATCGCCACTGCCACGGCGACCGACTCAATCGACCCGTTCCAGGAAACGGCTGACGAGGGCTTCCGCGGCGCGCTGGTGCAGGCCATTGAAGGCCTGCCGGAGCGCGAGAAGCTGGTGATGTCGCTGTACTACTCGGATGAACTGAACCTCAAGGAGATCGGAGCGGTGCTGAATGTCACGGAGTCGCGCGTTTGCCAGCTGCATGGACAGGCGCTGGTACGCCTGCGCGCGCGGCTGGCGGCGTGGAAAGACTCGCAGGGGCCGGCCGGGCCGTGAGCGGGGGGAATTCGCAATGAATGCCGAGATGAAATTCCTGATCGTCGACGACTTCGCGACCATGCGCCGCATGGTCAGGAGCGTTCTTACTGAACTTGGCTACACCAATGTCACCGAGGCGGACGATGGCAGCACGGCGCTGCCGCTGCTGCGCGACGGGGCCTTTGATTTTCTGATCACCGACTGGAACATGCCGGGAATGCCGGGCCTTGAATTGCTCAAGGCGGTGCGCGCGAACGCCAAACTGGCGAAGCTGCCGGTACTGATGCTGACCGCCGAAGCCAAGCGCGACCAGATCGTGGAGGCGGCCCAGGCTGGCGTGAACGGCTATGTCATCAAGCCCTTCACCGCCGACGTCCTGAAGAAGAAGCTGGCCAAGATACTCGAGGCGATGCCCAGCGATGCAACCGCCACCTGAGTATGGATGCGGAGACGGCCTACGGATGTGCTGAGCGTCATCGGCCTGCTGCTGGCGCTGTGCGCGATTCTGGTCGGCGCCATGCTGAAGGGCGCCGGCCTGATGGCGCTTGTTTCAACGGCGGGTTTCACCGTCGTCGTCGTGGGCACGGTCGGCGCGATCTGCGTGCAGACACCGCTCCCGGTCATGCGCCACGCGCTGAAGATTCTGCCGTGGGTGCTGCGCCCGCCGGCCCTGCAGCCGGAAATGCTGCTGAAGAAGATGCTCGACTGGAGCAATACCGTGCGTCGCCAGGGCCTGCTGGCCCTGGAGCCGGCGATGCGGCGCGAGCGCGACCCCTTCATCCGCAAGGCGCTGCAGCTGGTCGTGGATGGCAACGAACCGGATGCCATTCGCGGGGCCATGGAGGTGGAACTGAGCACCCGCGAACACACTGATACGCTGGGTGCGCGGGTCTTTGAGGGCATGGGCGTGTACGCCCCGACGCTCGGCATCATCGGCGCGGTGCTGGGCCTGATGGCGGTGCTGCAGAATCTTTCCGATCCCTCCAAGCTCGGCCACGGCATCGCCGCCGCGTTCACGGCGACCGTCTACGGCATCGGCCTGGCAAACCTGTTCTTCCTGCCGATCGCGGCCAAGCTGAAAGTGACCATCCACGCGCAGTCGCAGGTTCGCGAGATGATCATCGAGGGCATGCTGTGCATCGCCCAGGGCGAGAATCCGCGCATCATCGAGACCAAGCTGCGCGGCTTCCTGCAGCAGGCCTGAAGCCATGGCGCGCAAGCGGAAAAGGGCCGTGGAGGAGGAGACCCGGCACTCGGCCTGGGCCGTCCCGTATGGCGATCTGGTCACACTGCTGTTCGCATTCTTCGTGGTGCTGTATGCCGTCTCCTCGGTCAACGAGGGCAAGTATCGGGCCCTGTCGAGCACGCTGTTTACCGAATTCAACGGGCAAAAGCCGCCGGGCTCCGCGCCCGGCTCGGCGCCGGGGGCCGCGGCCCTGGCGCGCTCCTTGCCCAATGCAGCCACTGCATCGGCGCCGGATTCGCATGCCATCTTCGCCGATACCGCCGTGGTCACGCGCCAGCAGGCCGAGGAAATTGCGCGCTCGCAGGCTGAATCCCAGGCGCTCGACAAGGTTGCCAGCGATCTCAGCACGGCCATGTCCGATCTGATCAAGTCGAACCTGGTCGTCGTGCGCCGCAAGGGCACCGCCGTCGAGGTCGAGATACGCACCGACATCCTGTTCCCCAGTGGCAGCGCGACGCTGTCATCCACGGCGGTAGGCGTCATCCGCAAGCTCTCCCAGACCCTCTTCTCATTGCCGAATCCGGTGCGTGTCGAAGGCCACACCGACAGTCAGCCTATCGATACCACGGCATTTCCATCCAATTGGGAGCTGTCCTCGGCGCGCGCCGCGAGCGTCGTGCACGTGATCGCCAATAGCGGTATCGATCCGGCGCGCCTGTCCGTGATCGGCCGCGCCCAATACAGTCCTGCGCAAACCAACACTACTGCCGCGGGCCGCAATGCCAATCGCCGCGTTCTGATCGCGATTCTGCCGCCGGGCAATCCCGATCCGGGTGCCACTGCACCGCAGTCCATTGAAGACGCTGTGCCACCCGCGACGCCGGTGGCCGCGGCGCGCTAGCCTCAAGCGTGCATGGCACGCTTCGTGCACTTTCATTCAGCGCACTTGCAACACGCCGGAAATCCGGCGCCAGACGATGTGAACTGCGTCACAGGAACAATGCAATGATTCAAACAGCCACACACCACGCCGCCGCGGCGCTCACGACTACCGCTTCGCTTTTCGGTTATGTCCTGGTGCCCGTGCCGGACTACATTCTCATTCCGCTCACCGGTGCCACCGTGGTGCTGGCCGGGGTGTTGATCGCAGCCCTGTTCGCCGCCGGGGTGAAACGCACCTCGACCCGCCAGTCGCGCGAGGTTCTGGCCGGTTCAGCCTATCTGGCCGAGCAGCTCGAACAGCTCCAGTCCGCACTGGCGGTCGCGGATGCGCGCGTGGCGGCACTCGCCGCACGCCTGGATGAGCACTCCCGCAGCACCCAGGCCGGCAGCTCCACCAGCTACAACGTGGCCATTCGCATGGCGCGCAGCGGCGCCTCGCGCCAGGAGCTGATGAGCACTTGCGGTGTGACCCAGCAGGAAGCCGATCTGGTGCTGCGCCTGCACGCCGCCGACCCCGCCGCGCGTTCCGCCCACTAAAGTGCCGCCGGCGCGCCACGCGCCCTTGCCGATGGCCTGAATCTTCCCGGACTGTGAGCCCGGAAGCGGCAATCCGTGCCCATTTCACGGTATCAAGCACCTTAAGCCGCTGCTCCCGCGGCCGATATCAGGGTGTCAAAAAGCGCCACAGGTGCGTGGGCTTACGGATCCGGAATGAAACCAGGCCGCAAAACGGTGCGTCGCGCCCGCAGGACCTCTGACCCGACTGCCCGGTCAGAAGTCATCGTACTGCCCGCCGACTGTACCTTGCGCAATATCGGCGCCCTGCGCGACCGGCTGTGCGCCGTGCCCGCTGATGTGACCAACATCACACTCGACCTGCGGCAGCTGGAGCGTTTTGACACCGCGACACTGCAGCTGGTGGCCGCATTTGCCCGCGACCAGGTGCGTCGCGGCACCAATCTTCTGACCTGTGGGAATCGCGCCGTGTGGGATGAAGCCGCGGAGCTGCTCGGACTCACGGCCACCCTGGCCGCGCGGATCTAGCTCATGGCGATCGATCTCACCCAGTTCCACGACGCCTTCTTCGATGAAAGCTTCGAAGCGCTGGACTCCATGGAGTCCTGCTTGCTGAAGCTGGATACCGGCAGTCCGGACCCCGAATCGATCAATACCATCTTTCGGGTCGCCCATTCGATCAAGGGCGGCGCCGCCACCTTCGGGTTCGCGCAGATCACCTCCTTCACCCACAGTCTGGAAACGCTGCTCGACGAGTTGCGCGGCAAGCGCATCGCGATCTCCCAGCAGATCTGCGATCTGTTGCTGAAGTCCGTCGACATCCTGCGTGCCATGCTGGGCGCGACCAAGGCCAAGCAGCCGATCGATGCGCAGGATGTTGCCGATCTGCAGTTCGACATCGAACTCATCATCGTGCATCGCGACTCCGACGCGGCGGCCGCGCCCGCCAGCGCCTTCGCAATTGACACCGGGGCTGCAGGCGGCGCGCCCGACAGCCCGGAGCAACCCGGACGCCTCGTCGAGTGGCTCATCGAGCTGCGACCCGGTCCGGAATTCTTTGAGCGCGGTACGGATCCGGTGCGCATCTTCCGCGAGCTTGCGGTGCTCGGCAATCTGCTGGTCACGGCGCATCTTGAGGCCCTGCCCTCGTGCCAGGACATGCGACCGGGACGCTGCTATCTCAGCTGGTCCCTGTCCCTGGTCAGCGATGCACCGGAAAGCGCAATCCGGGAAATCTTTGAATGGGTGAACGCGGACTGCGAGCTGACGGTGAATGCCAGCGGCGGCACGCTGCCGGCCAAAGCGGCAGCGCCCATCCCCGCGGTCCCTGCGCACGTGCCACCGGCGCCAGTTGCGGTCACAGCCGAACCCGCCCAGCCGGTGTCAGCGGCGCCGGCCGCCAATGCCATGGACTCCGGATCGATCCGCGTCGGTGTGGAAAAGATCGACGAACTGATCAATACGGTGGGTGAACTGGTCATCACCCACGCCATGCTCAGCCAGATCAGCCGCGCGGTCGCCGGCCCTGCGGCTGAGCCGCTGCGCACCGCGATCCAGCAGCTTGAACGCAACATGCGCCAGCTCCAGGAAAGCGTGATGCGGGTGCGCATGCTGCCGATCAGCGCGGTCTTCAGCCGCTTTCCACGCATGGTGCGTGATCTGGGGCAGCGGCTGGAGAAGCAGGTGGAACTGAAACTCACCGGCGAGGCCACCGAACTGGACAAGACCGTGCTGGAGAAGATTGGCGATCCGCTGGTGCATCTGGTGCGCAACTGCATCGACCACGGCATCGAAACCGCAGCGGCACGGGCCGCGGCCGGCAAGAAAGCGGTCGGAACCATTCACATGAATGCCAGCCACCGTGGCGGCAGCATCTGCATCGAAGTCTCGGATGATGGCGGCGGCCTCGACTGCGAGCGGATACTGGCCAAGGCGCGCGCCGCCGGACTGGTGGGCGCCAATGACAATCTCACCCGCGAAGAGGTCCAGGAGCTGATCTTCCTGCCCGGCTTCTCGACCGCCGAGATCACCACCGAGGTATCCGGACGTGGCGTGGGAATGGATGTGGTGCGGCGCAATGTCAGCGACCTGGGCGGCAAGATCGAAGTTCAGAGCGAGCGCGGCCGGGGCTCATTGTTCCTGATTACCCTGCCGCTGACGCTCGCCATCGTCGATGGCCTGTCGGTGGCGGTGGGCGACCAGACCTACATTCTGCCGATGATGTCGACCATCGAGTCGCTGCGCCTGAGTCCGACCCAGGTCACCACCATCGCCGATGGCCGTGAGGTGTTCAGCTTCCGCGACGACTATCTGCCGATCATCCGGCTGTACCGGTTCTTCGGCCTCACGCCTCGGGCCCGCGCCCTGCACGACGGTCTGGTGGTCGTCGTCGAGGGTGCCGGGCGACGTGTCGGACTGTTCGTCGATGACCTGCTGGGTCAGCAGCAGGTCGTGATCAAGTCCCTGGAAACCAACTATGGCCACGTCGCCGGCATCGCGGCCGCGACCATCCTCGGCGATGGTTCGGTGGCCCTGATCCTGGACGTGCCCGACCTGATCCGCAGCGCCACCCGCCGCGAAGCCGCCTAGCTGCACCCCATGACAGGAGATCCGCCTATGACCCGCCCGTCAACCGACCCGACCGCAGCCGCCCAAGGCGCGGTGAGCCAGGTCCTGACGTTCGTGATCGGCGACGTTACCTACGGCATCGACATCCCCTGCGTGCAGGAAATTCGCGGCTGGACGGCAGTCACGCGGCTGCCGCAGGCACCCGCGGATATCCTCGGCGTACTGAATCTGCGCGGCGCAATCGTGCCGGTGCTGGACCTGCGCCTGAAATTCGGCAGCACCAACGTGCAGTACACGCCGGTCACCGTAATCATCGTGGTGTCGGTGATGTCCGCCACCGGCCCGCGCGAATTCGGCATGGTGGTGGACGGGGTGTCGGACGTGATCGATATCTCCCCGCAGGACGTGAGGCCCGCGCCGGACCTCGGCAACGCCGCCAGTGCCGCCTGCATCCGCGGTCTCGTGGCGGTCGCCGGACACATGATGGTCCTGCTCGATGTCAATCTGCTGCTCGGCAGGGACTGCACCACTGCCGGGTCCGAAACCGACATTCAGGCCGCCTGAGAAAGCTGCAAACATCATGACATTTCTTCGCCAAATGCAACTACGGCAGAAGTTCGCAGTGCTGATCGCCGCGATGGCGCTGCCGACGGTGCTGTTGACCGGCTTCTATCTGACGCAGTCCAACGGCACCGTGCATAAGGCGCACAACGAGCTGGACGGCGCCCGCTACATGCAGTCGGTGGGCTCCCTTCTCGCCCGCGTGACCCACCATCGCACCGTCACGGATGCCCTGCTCAGCGGCGATACTTCAGGTCGTGCCGAAGGCGCGCGGCTGGAGGGCTACATCGAAAATCAGATCGAGCAGCTGAACATCCTGGACCGTGAACTGGGCACGCGCTTTGGCTCCACCGCGGCGTGGCACCAGGTGACCGAACAGTGGAAGAAGATCAAGGCCGGTGCCAGCACCATGACGCCGGAAGACAACCTGGCCGCGCACGACGCTCTGATCAATGACATCACCAGTCTCATGGCGCGGGTCTCGAAGGCTTCCGACATGGATCTGGATTCTGACGCCTTCACCGATGATCTGATCATGGCGGCGACCCGCAATGTGGCCCAGGCCGTGATTGCCTTTTCAAATGTGAACCAGCATTCCATGGAGGTTGCGGTCAAGGGTTACCTGGGGGGCGATGACCGCACGGCCATACAGATCTACCTGGGCGAGATCCAGCAGAACCTGGACGCGATCTCACAACAGCTGGCCAGCCAGCCGGACATGCTGCCGGTGCTGCAGGCCGCCGCGCAGCAGATGGCCGGCTACCGCCACATGGTGTCGGTGCGGATGCTGACCGCGCCGAAGATCAACGTGACTCCTTCGGAAGTCTACGCGGCCGGTCCCCCGGTGGTCCGGGCGCTGCAGGCGTTGTCCGACGCAAGCTACGCGCGGATGGAAACCGCGCTGACGCAGCGCGCCGCCGTCGAGGAGACCACGCGCGATGCCACCAGCGCCGTGGCCGCAATCGCACTGGTGATCGCACTGCTGATCAGCTGGACCGTTGCCAACAGTCTGCGCGGGTCGCTGGGCCGCGCCGTGGCCGTGTTCCAGGAAATCGCCAATGGCCGCTACGACAACGACATCCCGGCCGCAGGCGCCGATGAGGCCGGCCAGGTTCTGGCGGGTTTGCGCATCATGCAGGAGAAGCTGCGCCTGCAGATCGAAACCGAGCGCGCGGTCGCGGCGGAGAACGCACGGATTCGCCAGGCGCTCGACCGCGTCTCCACCAGCGTGATCCTGGCGGACGCGTCCCAGACCATCATCTACATCAACGACATCGGCGCCGCGATGTTTACACGCACCGCAAGCCAGCTCAGCCGCACGCTGCCCGGATTCTCGGCGTCGCGGCTGCTGGGGTCGAGTCTTGATGTGCTCGCGGCAGATCCCGCGCAGCAGCACCACGTGCTGCAGCAGATGACGGGCAGCCACGTGCAGGACGTGAAGTTCGGCGACTGCACCTTCCGCATCGTGGTGAGCGCGGTCGTAGCCCGCGATGGCCAGCGCATCGGCACGGTCATGGAATGGACCGAGCGCACCCCGGAAGTCGCAGTGGAGAGCCAGATGCAGGGCATGCTGCAGGCCGTGCTCGCCGGGGATCTCACCCGGCGCCTGTCACTTGACGGCAAGAGCGGCTTCTTCGAGGTCCTGACGCGCTCGGTCAACCAGCTGGCCGACAACATGGCCGAGATCGTTGCGACCGTGAAGCTCGCCGCCCGTGATGTCTATCGCGGTGCCGAGGGCATCTCGCAGGGTAACGTCAACCTTTCGCAGCGTACCCTCGAACAGTCTTCATCGCTGGAAACCACCGCGGCCTCCGTGGAGCGCATCACCGCGACGGTGCACCAGAACGCCGAAAGTGCCGCCCGTGCCAGTACCCTCGCCACCTCGGCCAGCGATCAGGCGGAGAACGGTGGTGGCGTGGTGACCCAGGCGGTGCGCGCCATGGCCGACATCAACGACGCGTCGCGGCGCATCGCCGACATCATCGGCGTGATCGACGAAATCGCATTTCAGACCAATCTGCTGGCGCTGAACGCCGCAGTTGAAGCCGCGCGCGCCGGCGACCACGGCCGCGGCTTCGCGGTCGTCGCCAGCGAGGTGCGCAACCTCGCCGGTCGCTCCGCCACCGCGGCCCGGGAGATCAAGGCACTGATCCAGGACTCGGTGCGCAAGGTGAATGACGGATCGGAACTGGTGACGCGCTCCGGGGAAACCCTGGGTCAGATCGTCGCCTCGATCAAGACCGTGTCCGGCCTTGTGGCCGAGATCGCCGCGGCCTCGAAGGAGCAGTCCCAGGGCATCGAGCAGATCAACAAGGCCGTGCTGCAGATGGATGAGTTCACCCAGACCAATGGCAGCCTCGTGGCGCAGGCCACGGCGGCGTCCCAGACCATGGCGCAAAGGGCCGGGGAGATGAACGCCATGATGGAGCGCTACCAGCTCAATGAGGCGATGGCGTCGCAACTGGACGCTGCGGCCACCGCCGCTGCCCCGGTCCGCGCAGCGCGCCGCGGCGAGCGCAAGGACGCGTCCA
>JBARBG010000154.1:0-32253 GCA_049792815.1 Steroidobacteraceae bacterium
GCGCTGGATCAGAACCAGCGCGATGATGCAGGCGCAGCTTATGAACTGCACTGCAGATAAAATGGCATGCCACAACATGTGCGAACTTGCTCCACAGGCGGCGAAATGCCGCCGTTGCCCTCAGCGGTCGGCCGCTGCCAGGATGGCCAAAAACTCTTCTGCCTTTAACGAGGCGCCCCCGATGAGACCACCGTCCACATCGGGCATCGCGAACAGCTGTGCCGCATTGCCAGCATTGACGCTGCCGCCGTAGAGGATACGAACCTCGGCGCCAATTTTAGCATCCTGCTGCGCCAAGTGCCCGCGGATGAACGCGTGGACCTCCTGGGCCTGCTCCGGGGTGGCCGTCATGCCGGTGCCAATGGCCCAGCGCGGTTCGTAGGCGATCACCGCCCCGCCAAAGCCGGGCGCCCCGCTGCGCTCCAGCACAGCATCCAGCTGTCGAGCGATGACCGGCAGCGTCCGACCGTCCCGACGCTCCGCCAGGCGCTCGCCCACGCACAGTATCGGGACCAGTTTCGTGCGTGCCGCCTCAAACTTGCGGGCGACCAGATGATCGTCTTCGCCTTCGGCCTGGCGGCGCTCGGAATGGCCGACGATGACGTAGCTGCAGCCCATATCCTGCAGCATGCTCGCCGACACCTCGCCGGTGAAGGCTCCCTGCACCTCGGCGCTCACGTCCTGCGCTCCCAGTGCGATCGGCAGTTGCGCGGCGCGCAGCAGCTCTCCGACCTGCGCCAGGTACACAGATGGCGGGCACACCACGCAGGCCACCGCCGTCGTCGGAAAGCGCTCAGCCACGAGCTGGATGCGCGCCGCGTTGTCGGCCCGCGAGCCATGCATTTTCCAGTTGCCGGCGACCAACTGCTGTCGCATGTTTCACCTCCGAGCCTGCAATCTGGCCGCGGCGCGCCCCAAAAAATGGCGCGCGATCATAGCCACGCAAGCGCCCCGTTGCAATCGCCTTGAGCATAAGCTTTGCTATTGGAAGCCGGGGTCAGGCCACGGCAGCTCGAACCACCTCGGCCAGCTCATCGGCATAGGCCCGCGTGGCGCGCTCATCGCGACCCTCCACCATGACCCGGATGACCGGTTCAGTTCCAGAAGGCCGCAGTACCACCCGGCCCTCGCCGGCCAGCCGCGATTCGATGCTGCGCATGCTCTTCTGGATGGCCGGCACCGCGGCCGGATCAAAGCGCTGCGCCACCTTCACATTGAGCAGCACCTGCGGGTAGCGCTGCATGCCGGCGGCCAGCTCAGCCAAGGTCTGGTGAGTACGTCTCATGATGGACAGGACCTGCAGGGCGCTGATCAGAGCATCCCCCGTGGTGGTCTGGTCCAGGCACAGAATATGTCCGGAAGTCTCCCCCCCCAGGACGCCGCCGGTCTCGCGCAGCAGCCCCAGGACATAGCGATCCCCCACGGCCGCGCGCCGGAAGTCGATGCCCTGGGCTTTCAGTGCCTGCTCCAGCCCGAAATTACTCATGACCGTACCGACCACGGGGCCGGCCAGCGTGCCCTCGCGCTGGCGGGCGCGGGCCATGATGTACAGCAGCTGGTCCCCGTCAACGACCCTTCCTAAGTGATCCACCATGACCAGGCGGTCGCCATCCCCGTCCAGGGCGATGCCGACATCGGCCCGCACGCCGGGCACGGTCAGCTGCAGCAGCTGCGGCGCCATGGCGCCGCAGCCGTCATTGATGTTGCGGCCGTTGGGTGAGCAGCCCACCGGCACGATTTCCGCGCCCAGATCGGTGAGCACCCGCGGCCCCACCTTGTAAGCCGCGCCATTGGCGCAGTCGATGACGATCTTCATGCCCTTGAGGTCGACCCCGGACGGCATCGTTGCGGCGCAGAACTCCTGGTACGCCACCCGCGACTTGTCCACGCGCGTGGCGCGCCCCAGCTGGGCTGATTCGCGCGTCAGCGGACCGCGCTGCAGTTCGATCTCGATCTGCTCTTCGAGCTCATCGGAGAGCTTGCCGCCCTCGGCGTCAAAGAACTTGATGCCATTGTCATCGAAGGCGTTGTGTGAGGCGCTGATCACCACCCCGCAGCGGCAGTCGAACTTGCGGGTCAGGTAGGCGATGCCGGGGGTGGGCAGCGGGCCGATCAGCAGCACGTCAACGCCGGTGGCCACGAAGCCCGCCTCCAGCGCCGCTTCAAACATGTAGCCGGACAGGCGCGTGTCCTTGCCGATAAGTACCTTGCCGCCCTCCGGAGCCAGTACGCGCGCCGCGGCGCTGGCCAGGTTCAGGGCGAAATCCACCGTCATGGGATGCTGACCCACGAGGCCGCGAACACCGTCGGTTCCGAAATACTGCCGTGCCACCAACTACACTCCTGCCTGCACCGCGTGCGCAACTTTCAATGCGTCGACCGTCTCCGCCACATCGTGCGCCCGGATGATATGGGCTCCGCGCAGCACCGCCGCGACGGCCAGCGCCAGGCTGCCGCCGAGCCGCCCCCCGTCCGCGCGGCCCGTGAGCACGGCGATGGTCGACTTGCGCGACATGCCCATCATTACCGGCAATCCCAGCGCAATCAGATCCGGGAGCTGGCGCACCAGCGCGAGATTGTGCGCCACTGTCTTGCCAAAGCCGAATCCAGGATCAATGACGATGCGGTCGCGATCAATGCCGGCGGCCTCGCAGGCGGCCACCCGGTCCTTGAGGAAAGCCTTCACCTCGGCCACCACATCGGTGTATTCGGGGCGGGTCTGCATGCTGTGGGGCTCGCCCTGCATGTGCATGACGCACACCGCACAGTCGGTGCTGACCGCGGCTTCGAGCGCCCCTTCGCGCTGCAGCCCCCGGACATCGTTGATCAGCGTGGCGCCGGCGGCCGCTGCGGCGCGAATGACCTGCGGGGTGCTGGTGTCCACCGATATCACGGCGCGGCCGGCGCGGCCCAGCTGCTCGACCACCGGTATCACCCGGCGCAGCTCCTCCTCCACACTCACCGGCACCGCGCCGGGGCGCGTGGACTCGCCGCCGACGTCGATGAGCGCGGCGCCGGCTTCGATCATGGCCTCGGCGTGCTCGAGCGCGCGCCCGTGGCTCACGTAACGGCCGCCGTCGGAAAAGGAATCCGGCGTGACATTGAGCACGCCCATGACCTTCGGCAGGGTCAGATCAAGCAGGGTTGAACCACAGCGCAGCTGCATCGCACGGCGGACGTCCAAGGAGTCGGTCTAGTGCTGTCCGGCAGGCGAACCGATCGGACCGGGCTGGCCGGCCGGCTTCGGCGCGGGCGGCTGCTTGTTGGTCGGCAGCGAATCATCCCAGCCGGCGGGCGGCTGCGGCGGCTTGCCGTCCATGATGTCCTTGAGCTGGCTCTCGTCGATGGTTTCGTACTTGATCAGCGCTTCGGCCATCGCATGCAGCCGGTCCAGGTTGGTCACCAGGATCTGCTTGGCATACTGGTAGTTGGTCTCGATGACGTTGCGGATTTCCTCATCGATGGCATGCGCCGTACCGTCCGAGACCTGCTTGTGCTGGGTCACGCTGCGGCCGAGGAACACTTCGCCGGTCTCTTCGGTGTAGGTCAGCGGTCCGAGCTTGTCCGACAGTCCCCACTTGGTGACCATGTTGCGGGCCAGGTCCGTGGCCCGCTCGATGTCATTGGAGGCCCCTGTGGTCACCGCGTCCTGCCCGAAGATGAGCTCCTCGGCGATGCGTCCGCCGAACAGCGTCGCGATGGAACTTTGGATGCGTCGGCGCGACAGGCTGTAGCGATCCTGCTCCGGCAGGAACTGCGTGACGCCCAGCGCCCGGCCGCGCGGAATGATGGTCACCTTGTAGACCGGATCGTGTTCCGGCACCGTCATGCCGACGATGGCGTGGCCCGCCTCGTGGTAGGCCGTCATCTTCTTCTCGTCCTCGGTCATGACCATGGAGCGGCGCTCGGCGCCCATCATGATCTTGTCCTTGGCACGCTCGAACTCTTCCATGCCGACCATGCGCTTGTTGGCACGCGCCGCGAACAGCGCCGCCTCGTTGACCAGGTTCGCCAGGTCCGCGCCCGAGAATCCCGGGGTACCCCGCGCGATCAGCTGTGGCTTTACATCCTCGGCCAGCGGCACGCGGCGCATGTGCACGCGCAGGATCTGCTCGCGGCCGCGCACATCCGGCAGCGGCACCACCACCTGGCGGTCGAAGCGGCCGGGGCGCAGCAGCGCCGGGTCCAGAACATCAGGACGGTTGGTGGCCGCGATGACGATGATGCCCTCGTTGCCCTCAAAGCCATCCATTTCCACCAGCAGCTGGTTCAGGGTCTGCTCGCGCTCGTCATGCCCGCCGCCCAGGCCCGCACCGCGGTGCCGGCCGACGGCATCGATTTCGTCAATGAAGATGATGCAGGGCGCGTGTTTCTTCGCCTGCTCGAACATGTCGCGCACCCGCGAGGCGCCGACGCCCACGAACATTTCCACGAAATCGGAACCCGAGATCGTGAAGAACGGCACTTTGGCCTCACCGGCAATGGCACGGGCCAGCAGCGTCTTGCCGGTGCCGGGTGAGCCCACCATCAGCACGCCCTTGGGGATCTTGCCGCCGAGCTTCTGGAACTTGCCCGGGTCCTTCAGAAAGTCGACGATTTCCGCCACTTCCTGCTTGGCCTCATCGACCCCCGCGACGTCGGCGAAGGTGACATTGACCTGGTCCTCGCCCAGCAGGCGTGCCCGGCTTTTGCCAAAGGACATGGCACCGCGGCCGCCCGAGGCGCCCTGCATCTGGCGCAGCATGTACAGGAACACGAACAGCAGCAGCATCGCCGGGGCCAGCTGCAGCAGCAACTGGGTCCAGATGCTCGGCTGCTTGGGCGCCTTGCCGTCGAAGGCCACGTTGTTCTTCAGCAACTCGCCGATCAGCACCGTGTAATCCGTTTCCGGATTGAAGGTCTTGAATTGGGTCTTGTCCTTCAGAGTCCCGAGGATCTGATCGCCCTGCAGTACCACCGAGTCGATCTTGTTGGACTTCAGATCATCGTAGAAGGCGGAATATGTGAGCTCGGTCGGCTGGTTGCCCGGCGGCAGGTAGCGACTGAATACGGCCAGCAGGACGACGACGATGATCACCCACAACAGGATGTTTTTCGTCAGATCGTTCAAGAATTCATCCTCGTAAATCTCGATTTCGGATCATTGATCGAACCTACACTATCGTGAAGTCCTTAGCCAGCAAGTACAACTCGGGACTGCGCGCGCGTGACGCCTCCGGCTTCAGCATCCGGACCGTTGCGAATCGTTGCCGGGCGGCGCTCAGCAATTCGGTAAAACCGGATCCCTGGAAAACCTTGATCAGGGCGGTGCCCCCGGGTTTCAAGACAGTGCCTGCGGTATCCAGGGCCAATTCGGCCAGGTACATGGACCGGGGCTGATCAATGGCATCGATTCCGCTCAAGTTCGGGGCCATATCCGACAGCAGCAGATCCACGCCGCGCTCGGGCAGCAGCGACTGTAGCGTGGACACCACAGCCGGCTCGCGGAAGTCCCCCTGGACGAATTCCACCCCCACGATGGGGTCCATGGGCAGGATGTCCGTGGCGACCACCCGCCCCTTGCGGCCCACCCTGCGGCTGGCGTACTGGCTCCAGGCGCCAGGCGCCGCCCCCAGATCCAGGCATAGCAGACCCGGTCGCAGCAGTTTCTCGCGCTGGTCGAGTTCCTCGAGCTTGTAGATGGCCCGGGAACGGAAGCCCTGCGCCTTGGCCTTCTTCACGAAGGGGTCGGCGAAATGCTCCTGCAGCCACCGGCCGCTGCTCTTGGAACGCCGCGTCACTCTTCACCCCAAGCTACAATCGCCACATGGAATTATCCGAAAACCAGCGCCGCTTTCTGCGCGGCCGCGCCCACGCCCTGAAACCGATCATTCAGATCGGCGGCAAGGGCTTGACCGATGCCGTAGCCCAGGAAACCGTCCGCGCCCTGCAGGATCACGAACTGATCAAGGTGCGCGCCACCGCCGCCGACCGGGTCGCAAGGGATGGCCTCATCGCCGCCCTCGTGGCTCGCACTGGCAGCGCCTTGGTCCATCGCATCGGCCATGTGGCCGTGCTGTACCGCGCCAACGCGGCCAAACCCGGCCTGATCATCCCCGATCCGAAGACCTGAAGCTCACAACTTGACGGACATAATCTCGTAGGACTTGACGCCCCCGGGTGCGGCAACATCGACGATGTCACCTTCGGACTTGGCCACCAGCGCGCGCGCGATCGGCGAGCTCACCGAAATCCGCCCGGCCTTCAGGTCGGCCTCATCCTCGCCCACGATCTGGTAGCTCAAGCGCGCGCCGCTGGCCTGATCCTCCAGGTCCACCACGGCGCCGAACACCACCCGGCCATCCTTGGGCAGGGTGCTCGGATCGATGATCTCGGCGGTCGAGAGTTTCGCTTCGACCTCGGCGATGCGGCCCTCGATGAAGCCCTGCTGCTCGCGTGCGGCGTGGTACTCGGCGTTCTCCGACAGATCCCCGTGGGCGCGCGCCTCGGCGATGGCCTTGATCACATTCGGGCGGTCCTCGGACTTGAGCCGCTTCAGCTCGCTGCGCAGCGCTTCGGCGCCGCGCAGCGTCATGGGAGTGCGTTTCATACGCCCAGTATCTCCTGATGCAGGTCGGCGAGGCGGTTGACCTCGACTTCGTCGATATGTTCGAGCGCCTCGCAGGTCGCAAGCGCCGCGGCCAGCGTCGTGTAATACGTGACACGGCGATGCACCGCTTCACGACGGATGGAATTGGATTCGCGTATGGCCTGCTTGCCCTCGGTCGTGTTCACGATGAGATCGATTTCGTCATTCTTGATCATGTCGACGATATGCGGGCGACCTTCACGCACCTTGTTGGCACGGCGACAGGAAATGCCGGACTCCTCGAGAACCTGCGCGGTGCCGCTGGTGGCCACGATGCTGAAGCCATGTGCGATGAGCCGCTGCGCCAGGCCCACCGCCCCCTGCTTGTCACGCTCACGCACGCTGATCAGGCACACGCCGTTGCGCGGCAGGGTGACGCCTGAGGCGGACTGTGCCTTCGCGTAGGCTTCACCGAAGGTGCGCCCGGTGCCCATGACTTCGCCGGTGGATTTCATTTCCGGGCCCAGGATGGGGTCGGCTTCCGGGAATTTGTTGAATGGGAACACCGCCTCCTTGACCGAGAAGTACGGCGGCACGCGCTCGACCGTCGCGTCGAGTTCCTCGAGCGTGCGGCCAATCATGGTGCGCGCCGCGATCTTCGCCAGCGCGAGGCCAGTGGTCTTGGACACGAAGGGTACGGTGCGCGAGGCGCGCGGATTGACTTCAAGCACGTACACCACGCCGTTCTGCACCGCGAACTGGATGTTCATCAGGCCCACCACATTCAGCGCCCTGGCGAGCTTGCGCGTCTGGTCGCGGATTTCATCCTGAATGGCGGCACTCAAACTGTAGGGTGGCAGCGAACTGCCCGAGTCCCCCGAGTGCACGCCGGCCTGTTCCACGTGTTCCATGATGCCGCCGATGAGCACCCGCTCGCCGTCACACACCGCATCCACGTCCACCTCGATGGCCACGTCCAGGAAGCGGTCCAGGAGCACCGGGCTGTCGTTGGAGACGCGCACGGCGTCGGTCATGTAGGCGCGCAGATCATCCTCGGTGAACACCACTTCCATGGCCCGCCCCCCCAAGACATATGACGGCCGCACCACCAGCGGGAAGCCGACCTCGCGGGCCAGACGCACCGCCTGCTCCTCGGTGCGCGCCGTGGCGTTCGCCGGCTGCTTCAGCCCGAGATTGCGCACCAGCAGCTGGAAGCGTTCGCGATCCTCGGCCACGTCAATCGAATCCGGACTGGTGCCGATGATCGGCACCCCGGCCTCCTCCAGCGCCCGCGACAGCTTCAGCGGCGTCTGGCCGCCGAACTGCACGATGACGCCCTCGGGATTCTCCTTGGCCATGATCTCCAGTACGTCCTCCAGCGTCAGCGGCTCGAAGTACAGCCGGTCCGAAGTGTCGTAGTCGGTGGAGACGGTCTCGGGGTTGCAGTTGACCATGATGGTCTCGAAACCATCCTCGCGCAGCGCGAGCGCGGCGTGCACGCAGCAGTAGTCGAACTCGATGCCCTGGCCAATGCGGTTGGGCCCGCCGCCCAGTATCATGATCTTGCGCCGATCCGTCGGGGCCGCCTCGCACTCGTCCTCGTAGGTCGAGTACAGATAGGCCGTCGAGGTGGCAAATTCAGCGGCGCAGGTGTCCACCCGCTTGTACACCGGACGGATCCCCAGCTCATGGCGGCGCTGGCGCACGGCCTTTTCAACCACGCTGACCAGGCGTCCCAGGCGCCCATCCGAGAACCCCTTGCGCTTCAGCTCCCACAGCCGCTCGGCATTGAGCCCGCTCATGCCGCGCTCGGCCACCTGCTTCTCTTCGAGCACCAGGTCCTCGAGCTGCGCGAGGAACCAGGGATCGATATGCGTGAGCTTCTGGATTTTCTCGAACGGCCAGCCGGCGCGGAACGCATCGGCCGTGAACAGCAGGCGGTTGGCGCCGGGCACGCGCAGCTCGTATTCGAGCTTCGCCGCGCTTTCCTCATTCAGCGGCAGTGTCACCTGCTCACCCAGACCGTCGAGGCCGGTCTCAAGGCCGCGCAGCGCCTTCTGCAGCGATTCCTGGAAGGTGCGGCCGATGGCCATGACCTCGCCCACGGACTTCATCTGCGTGGTCAGGCGGTCGTTGGCCGCCGGAAACTTCTCGAAGGTGAAGCGCGGGATCTTCGTGACGACGTAGTCGATGGTGGGCTCGAATGATGCCGGGGTCGCCCCGCCCGTGATGTCGTTG
The DNA here is from genome assembly GCA_049792815.1 of Steroidobacteraceae bacterium. Classification (GTDB taxonomy): domain Bacteria; phylum Pseudomonadota; class Gammaproteobacteria; order Steroidobacterales; family Steroidobacteraceae; genus DAIDKA01. Next base: position 8,807 of record JBARBG010000154.1, read on the forward strand.
CGCAGCTCATCGAGGGTGTAGCCCACCGCCAGCTTCGCGGCGATCTTGGCGATCGGGAATCCGGTGGCCTTCGAGGCGAGCGCCGAGGAGCGCGACACCCGCGGGTTCATCTCGATCACCAGCAGCCGTCCGTCCTCGGGGTTCACGGCGAACTGCACGTTGGAGCCACCGGTATCGACCCCGATCTTGCGCAGCACCGCGATCGAGGCATCGCGCATGCGCTGGTATTCCTTGTCGGTCAGGGTCTGCGCCGGCGCCACCGTGATCGAATCCCCGGTGTGCACACCCATCGGATCAAGATTCTCGATGGAGCAGATGATGATGCAGTTGTCGTTGCGGTCGCGCACCACCTCCATCTCATATTCCTTCCAGCCGATCACCGCCTCCTCGAGCAGCACCTCGCTGGTCGGTGAGGCATCGAGGCCGCGCGCCAGGATGGTTTCGAACTCCTCGCGATTGTAGGCAATGCCGCCGCCGCTGCCGCCCATGGTGAAGGAGGGACGGATCACCACCGGGTAGCCGATGTCCCCGATGACGCCGTTGGCCTCTTCAACGTTGTGCGCGATGCGCGACTTCGGCGTTTCCAGGCCGATGTCGCGCATGGCATCGCGAAACAACTCGCGGTCCTCTGCCATGTCGATGGCCGCGCGCGACGCGGCAATGAGTTCCACGTTGTGTTTTGCCAGGACACCCTCGCGCACCAGGTCGAGCGCGGTGTTCAATGCGGTCTGGCCGCCCATCGTGGGCAGCAGCGCGTCGGGCTGTTCCTTCTCGATGATGCGCGCCACCGTGCGCCAGTTCACCGGCTCGATGTAGATGGCGTCCGCCATCTCCGGATCGGTCATGATGGTCGCGGGATTGGAGTTGACCAGGATGACCCGATAGCCCTCCTCGCGCAGCGCCTTGCAGGCCTGGGCGCCGGCATAATCGAACTCGCACGCCTGGCCAATGACAATCGGGCCGGCGCCGATGATCAGGACACTCTTGATGTCGGTCCGCTTAGGCAATTCTCTGGGGCTCCTGAAGACTTAGCGCTGGGCCTGCCGCAGCTGGTTCTGCAACCGTCTGAGCATGATCTGGTTGAAGCGTTCAAACAGCGGTTTCACATCGTGCGGGCCGGGACTGGCTTCCGGGTGGCCCTGGAAGCTGAACGCCGGCCGATCCTTGAAGGCGAGGCCCTGCAGGGAACCATCGAAGAGCGAACGATGGGTCGCCTTCACATTTGCCGGGAGCGTCGCCTCATCGACCGCGAAGCCGTGATTCTGGCTGGTGATCATCACCCGCCCGCTTTCCAGGTCCTGCACCGGATGATTCGCGCCGTGGTGACCGAACTTCATCTTGATGGTGGAAGCGCCGGCCGCCAGCCCCATGATCTGGTGCCCCAGGCAGATGCCGAACAGCGGCATTTCCGCCTCCAGCAACTCACGAGTCGCCGCGATCGCATAGTCACACGGCTCCGGGTCACCCGGACCGTTGGACAGGAACACGCCATCGGGCGCCAGCTGCAGCACCTCGCGCGCGCTGGTCTGCGCCGGCACCACCGTCATGCGGCAACCGGAGTCCGACAACATGCGCAGGATGTTGCGCTTGACGCCAAAGTCATAGGCGACCACGTGCAGGCGCTGGTGGGCACGGATGTTCTGTCGGCCCGTATCCTGCCAGGTATTGCCTTCATTCCACTGGAAGGGACGCTTGGTCGAGACCACCTTCGCCAGGTCCATGCCCTTTAGTCCCGGGAACTTGCCGGCGAGCTTGATGGCCGCCTGATCGTCGACCTTCTCGCCGGTGACGATGCATCCGGCCTGCGCGCCCTGCTCGCGCAGATGACGGGTCAGGCGCCGGGTGTCGATGCCGGCAATGGCGACGATCCTGCCGCGTGCGAGAAATTCGGCAAGCGGCTCGACCATGCGCCAGCTGCTGGCGCGCAGTGGCAGGTCGCGGATCACGAGGCCGGCGGCATACACCTGTGAGGATTCGAGATCTTCGGCGTTGGTGCCGGTGTTGCCGATGTGAGGATAGGTCAGTGTGACAATCTGGCGGGCGTATGAGGGATCCGTCAGGATCTCCTGGTAACCGGTCATTGCGGTATTGAAAACGACTTCGCCAGTGGTGTTGCTGGGGGCTCCGATGGACTGGCCGCGGAAGATGGAACCGTCCGCCAGCGCCAGCACCGCAGGAAGATATGTCATGGTGCGTTCGCGCGCGTGCAGCAGATAAACAAAGCGGGAGGAGTTCTTGTTGGAACATCCTCCCGCCTTGCATGGACTAACCCTTGCGGATTAGAAGTAAATCTTACGGGCCGGCACCCGGTGTGTCCATGCGATTCAATGACTTTTTTGTGGTAGGGCTGGGACTCCGTGGGTACTGTATAAAGCTGCCCGGCCAGCCCACTTTCATCTCGTAACATACTGTTCCTAAAGGATAATATCCCGCATGAAATAATGACCGGGCGCCCGGCCGGCCAACCATGCGGCCGCATCCAGAGCGCCCCGGGCGAACACGTTCCTGTCCGTAGCGCGGTGCGACAAAACCACTTGTTCTCCTGTCGCGGCAAAGACCACGGTGTGGTCACCGACGATATCCCCGGCCCGCACCACCGCAAAGCCGATATCGCCCTCGCGGCGCTGCCCCTCGCGCTCATGCGCTGACACGGCGCTCAGTTCCTGACCGCGCGCCTGCGCCACCGCGTGACCCAGGGCGAGTGCCGTGCCCGAGGGTGCATCCTTTTTCATCCGGTGGTGCGCCTCGATGATCTCCACGTCGAAGTTCAGCGGCAGGGTCTGCGCCGCCTGGCGCACCAGCTCCAGCAGCAGCGTGACCCCCAGGCTGGTGTTGGCCGCAATCAGCAAGGCGATGTGGCGCGCCGCGCGTTCGATTTCCGGTTTCAGTTCGAGAGCGAGCCCCGTGGTGCCCACCAGCAGCGGCTTGCCCGCGACGACGCAGGCCGCGAGATTTGATGCCGTAGCCGGGGACTGCGAGAAGTCGATGGCGCAGTCGCAGTCGGCGAGTGCGGCGGCGACATCGGCGGTCACGGTCACACCCAGGCGTCCGACGCCTGCGAGTTCGCCCACGTCGCGCCCCAGGTGCACGCTACCGGCATGCGTCACCGCCCCGGTGATGCGCACGTTCGGACGTTCCTTGGCCACCCGCACCAGCGCCTGGCCCATGCGGCCGGTGGCACCGATCAGAAGCACGCGCAAAGTAGCGCTCATTCCTATTCGCCTTTTGAGAAGAAACTCTTCACGCCTTCCAGGAAGCCCTTCTGGCGCGGTGCATGCTGGCCGCCGCGCAGCGTCTCGTCCAGCCGCCTGATCAACTCGCGCTGGTCCGCGGACAGCTTCACGGGTGTCTCGATCACCACCTTGCAGAACAGGTCGCCGCGGGCGCCGCCGCGCACCGGTTTCACGCCCTTGTCGCGCAGCCTGAACACCCGGCCGGACTGTGATTCGGGCGGGACCTTGATGGTGACATCGCCATCCAGCGTGGGCACCTCCAGCGTACCGCCCAGCGCCGCCGTCGCAAAACTGATCGGCACTTCACAGGAAAGATGTTCACCTTCACGCTCGAAGATGGCATGTTCCCGGACCCGCACCTCCACGTACAGGTCCCCGGCCGGACCGCCATTGCGCCCCGCTTCGCCCTCCCCGGTCAGCCGGATGCGATCACCGGTATCCACGCCTGCCGGAATTTTCACCGACAGCTTCTTGGCGCGGCGCACCCGTCCCTGGCCCAGGCAGGTGTCGCAGGGATTACGTACCACCGTGCCCATGCCGCGACAGCGCGGACAGGTCTGCTGCAGCTGGAAAAAACCCTGCGAGACCCGCACCTGGCCGTTGCCCTCGCAGGTCTCGCAGGTGACCGGCTGGCTGCCCTTGGCCGCCCCGGTGCCGTGGCAGGTCGAGCATTCGTCGAGCTTGGGCAGCTCCAGCTCCAGGGTGTGGCCGAACACCGCCTGACCCAGGTCCAGCTCGATCTCATAGCGCAGGTCAGCGCCACGGAAAACCTGGGAGCGGCCGCCGCCGCGGCGGCCACCGCCGAAAATATCGCCGAATACATCGCCGAAGATGTCGCTGAAGGCATCGGCGCCGCGCTGGCCGGCGCCGCGCTGCGCGGCCGCCTCCAGCCCCGCGTGGCCGTGCTGGTCGTAAATGGCGCGCTTCTGCGCGTCCCCGAGTACCTCGGCGGCTTCCTTGGCTTCCTTGAATTTCTCTTCGGCCTCGTGATCGCCGGGATTGCGATCCGGATGGAATTTCATCGCCAGGCGGCGATACGCCTTCTTGATTTCGGCCTCGGCTGCCGTCCTGGCGACATCCAGAATCTTGTAGTAATCGCGCTTAGCCATGCCCACCCTGCCGAACCCTTAAACACGTCAAAGCCGCCGTGCCCTGGCCCTCCGTTGGCGGAAGGACCCGAGCGCGGCGGCATTTGCTGCGCCTGGCGCCTTACGAGGCGCGGCGATCCTTGTCTTTGACCTCTTCGAACTCGGCGTCGACCACATCGTCCTTGGCGCCGGTGCGCCCGGCGCCCGCGGCACCGGCATCACCACCGCCGCCAGGCTGACCACCCGCCGCACCGGCTGCGCCCTGGGTGTCCGCATAGGCGCGCTGCGCAACCTTCGCGGAGGCCTGCGCCAGTGCCTCGGTCTTGCGCGCGATCACATCCTTGTCGTCACCCTTCAACGCCGTGCGCAGGTCCGACAGCGCGGATTCCGCCGCCGCCCGCTCACCGGCCTCGACCTTGTCCCCGAGCTCCTTGAGGGAACTCTCGACGCTGTGGATCATGCCATCGGCCTTGTTGCGCGTCTCGACCAGCTCACGGAACTTGCGATCCTCCTCGGCATGCGCCTCGGCATCGCGCACCATGCGCTTGATCTCCTCCTCGTTCAGGCCGCTCGAGGCCTTGATGACGATCTTCTGCTCCTTGCCGGTCGCCTTGTCCTTGGCGGACACATTCAGGATGCCGTTTGCGTCGATGTCGAAGGACACCTCGATCTGCGGCATGCCGCGCGGCGCCGGCGGAATGTCGGTCAGGTCGAACTTGCCTAAGGACTTGTTGTCCCCGGACCGGTCGCGTTCGCCCTGCAGCACATGGATGGTCACCGCCGTCTGGCTGTCATCCGCGGTGGAGAAGGTCTGCGCGGCACGCGTCGGGATGGTCGTGTTCTTCTCGATGAGCTTGGTCATCACCCCGCCGAGGGTCTCGATACCCAGCGACAGCGGCGTGACATCCAGCAGCAGCACGTCCTTGACGTCACCGGCCAGCACGCCACCCTGGATGGCAGCGCCCACGGCGACCGCCTCATCCGGGTTCACGTCCTTGCGCGGCTCCTTGCCGAAGAAATCCTTCACGTACTTCTGCACCAGCGGCATGCGCGTCTGGCCGCCGACCAGGATGACCTCGGCCACATCACTGGCCGCCAGGCCCGCGTCCTTGAGCGCCACGCGGCACGGATCCACGGTCTTCTTGACCAGGTCCTCCACCAGTGACTCCAGTTTCGCGCGGGTGAGCTTGATGTTCAGGTGCTTGGGACCCGAAGCATCGGCCGTGATGTACGGCAGGTTCACGTCGGTCTGCTGGGTCGAGGACAGTTCGATCTTGGCCTTCTCGGCCGCTTCCTTCAGGCGCTGCATGGCGAGCGGATCCTTGCGCACATCGACGCCGGACTCCTTCAGGAACTCCTCGCCCAGGAAGTTGATGACCCGCAGGTCGAAGTCCTCACCGCCGAGGAAGGTGTCGCCGTTGGTGGAGAGCACCTCGAACTGGCGCTCACCGTCCACTTCCGCGATCTCGATGATGGACACGTCGAAGGTGCCACCGCCCAGGTCGTAGACGGCGATCTTGCGGTCACCGCCGGACTTGTCCAGGCCATAGGCCAGGGCCGCCGCGGTGGGCTCATTGATGATGCGCTTCACGTCCAGGCCCGCGATGCGACCCGCATCCTTGGTGGCCTGGCGCTGGCTGTCGTTGAAGTACGCGGGGACGGTGATGACCGCCTCGGTAACCGGCTCTCCGAGGTAGTCCTCGGCGGTCTTCTTCATTTTCATGAGCACGCGCGCCGAGATTTCCGGAGGCGCCATGCTCTTGCCCTGCACCTCGACCCAGGCATCGCCATTGTCGGCGCGGGTAATCTTGTACGGGACCATCTTCGCATCGCGCTGTACGACTTCATCGGCATACTTGCGCCCGATGAGCCGCTTCACCGCGAACAGGGTGTTCTGCGGGTTCGTGACTGCCTGGCGTTTGGCCGGCTGGCCGACGATGACCTCGCTGTCCTTGGTAAAGGCTACGACCGAGGGCGTGGTGCGGTCGCCTTCCGCGTTCTCGATGACACGCGGTTTACCGCCTTCCATGATGGCCACGCACGAGTTGGTCGTGCCCAGGTCGATGCCGATGATCTTTGCCATGTACTTAATCTCCGCGAATTCTCTATTAGGTCCGTTCCCGCACTGCACTTTCTGGGTGCAGCGCCGGACAATTCAAGTCCCGTCCCCGCAATGCGCCTCAGGCGGGCGCCCGGGCCACGATCACCCGCGCCGGCCGCAACAGCCGTCCCCCGATCTCAAACCCCGGCTGCACCACCTGCAGTACTGCATTGGGTTCCGCGGTGGTTGATTCCTGTGCCATCACGGCTTCGTGCCGCGCCGGATCGAAGGGCTCACCGGTGGGGTCGATGGCACGGATATTCAGCTTCTCGAAGGCTTTGACCAGAAGCTTCAGGGTCGCCTCCTGGCCTTCCGCCAGGCTCCTGGCATTGGCACGGGCCGCATTGCTCACCGCCCCCTGCAAACTGTCCAGTACGGGCAGCAGCTCGATGGCGAATTTCTCCAGCCCATAGCGGCTGGCGTTCTCGACATCCCGCTGGGCGCGCTTGCGGACATTGTCCAGTTCCGCCACGGCCCGCAGATGCTGGTCCTTGTGCGTACCCGCCAACTGCTGCGCTTGTGCTAAAGCCAGTTGCAGCTGAGCCAGGTCCGAACTGCCGGTCTCGCCCTTTAGCGGCGCCGCATCCGGCGTGGAAGCCTCTGCCCCAGTCATCGAATCCTCCAAAATAAAACAATGGCTTGCGCAACCAGATAGGGTTGCGCCTGCGAGCTACGGGGTCGCAGATTAGCTGATTCCTGAGGGCGTGCGCCTTGAATTCAAGGCAGCGCCGAGCAATTTCGCCGTCACATCAACGATGGGGATGACCCGCTCGTAGGCCATGCGCATCGGGCCTATGACGCCGAGCACGCCAACGACCTGGTCGCCGAGCGAATACGGCGCCGTCACCAGGCTGCAGTCATCCAGGACCTGGTACCCCGAGGCATGGCCGATGAAGATCTGCACACCCTGGGCCTTCAGGCTGTGGTCGAGCAGGTGCAGGAAGTCGCGGCGCTCGTTGAAGGCCTCGAACAGGCGCTTGAGCCGCTCGACGCTGGAGAGCTCACCGACCCCCATCAGGTTGGTCTCACCGGCAATCACATAATCCATGCGCTCGGGCGCGGCGTCGCCCATGTTGAAGACCTGCTGCGCCATGGTGATGGCATCGAGCATGATTTGGTTCATGGTCTCGCGCGTCTCGCGCATCTGCCGCAGGATTTCCTGGCGCACCTCGCCGGGCGAGCGTCCCATGAAGTGCGTGTTCAGGAAGTTTGCCGCCCGTCGCAGCTCCTCGGCATGAAAACCACGCTCCAGCTGGATGATGCGGTTCTCCACCTCGCTGTTGTTGAGCACCAGCACCGCCAGTACGCGGTTCTCGGACAGCGGCACGAACTCAATGTGGGTGATGGAGGCCTGCTGGGCGCTGGGCAGCGTCACGACGCCGGCCAGCTGGGTCACGCTGGACAGCAACTGCGAGGCCGTCGCCACCAGTGCCTTGGCATCATGGCCGCAATCCAGCTGACGCCGAAACTCGGTCACCGAGTCCGGATCCAGCGGCTGCACCCGCAGCAGCGTGTCCACGAAAAACCGATAACCCTTGTCGGTGGGCACACGGCCCGCCGAGGTATGCGGGGAGGCGACGAAGCCCAGCTCCTCGAGATCCGCCATGACATTGCGGACGGTGGCCGAACTGAGATTAAGTCCACTGTCGCGCGACAGGCTGCGTGAGCCCACCGGCTGGCCGTCGCGTATATAGCTCTCTACCAGGATCCTCAGCAGGCGCTGGGCCCGATCATTGAGAGGCTCGTCGCGGACATCAGAAGACATACCAACAGCGAAGCTAACGACCGCCATGCGGCCCGTCAAGCAAGACCCGTTCCAGCTTATTAGACAATTGTCGGTCCATTCCGCCCTTGGGCCACGCTCGGGCCCATGCTACAAAGGCGCCAATGACACCCTCGATACGCGTGTGCGCAGTGATTGGCCGGTTTTCCGACCCCCGGGTGGCGGAGTCGGCCGGCATGCTGTTGCCGCACCTCATCCAGCGCGGTGTCAGCATCCTGGCGCATGAGAGTCCCGGCGACATTCCCGGCGCAGCCGCGGTGAAAATGGTCTCCGAAGCCGAGCTTGCCGCCCGCGCCGATCTCATCATCGCCATCGGCGGCGATGGCACCTTGCTCTACGCGGCACGCCTGGCGACCGCGCGGCGCGTACCGCTGCTGGGCATCAATCGCGGCCGCCTGGGCTTCCTCACCGACGTTCTGCCGCAGGAGGTCCTCACCTGCGTGGACGCCGCCCTGGATGGCGGCTGCGAGGTCGACCAGCGGCCGCTGCTGACCACTTCGCTGGTGACGGACGGCGTCACCGGCAGTACCGGCCTTGCGCTCAACGACATCGTGGTCCAGAAGCTCGCCACCGGCAGCATGATGGACTTTGAGACCTGGATCGACGGCCGCTACGTCAATACCCACGCCGGCGACGGCATCGTCATCGCCAGCGCCACCGGCTCGACCGCGTATGCGCTGTCCTGTGGCGGCCCCATTGTCGATCCGCACCTCGAGGTGCTGGTGATCGCGCCCATCTGCCCGCACACCCTCTCCGACCGCCCCATCGTGGTGTCCGCGCGCGCCACCATCGAAATACGCCTGCTGGAGCGGCCGGAAAGCCGTGCCCAGGTGGTGTGCGATGGCTTCGTGCTGGGCGATGTTCAACCCTGCGACCGGGTACAGATCAGGCAGTCGCCCGCTGGCGTGACGCTGCTGCATCCTCCGGGGTACGACTATTTCCGCCTGTTGCGCTCCAAGCTGCATTGGGGCAGCGGCAGCGCCGACCGCTCGCGGTAGATTCAGAATGCTCACCGACCTGCACATCCTGGATTTCGCCATCATCGACGCGCTGGAGCTGGACGTGCGTGCGGGCCTGACCGTACTCACCGGGGAAACCGGCGCCGGCAAATCCATTCTGGTGGATGCGCTGCAGCTCATCGCCGGCGGCCGCGCCGGGGCCGAAGTCGTACGCCACGGCGCGCAGCGCGCCGAGGTCACCGCGACCTTCGAGCTGGCGCAGGCGCCGCGCGAATTGAAGAGCTGGCTCGAGGATCAGGCCATCAGCGTCGAACAGGAGCTGTCGGTGCGGCGCGTGGTGACCACTGACGGGCGCTCGCGCGCCTACCTGAACGGCCAGTCGGTGACCGTTCAGCAGCTGCGCGAGGCCGGCAACATCCTGCTGGACATCCACGGCCAGCATGAATTCCAGACCCTCACCCGCGGCACGGGTCAGCGCGATCTGCTCGACACCTTCGGCCGCCACGAAGCCGCCGTGGGAGAAGTCGAGATCGCCCAGCGGGTGTGGCTGAAACTGCTCAACGCCGCCCTGGATCTGGAAACCAAGGCGCGTGATCGCGACGCCAGACTCGCGCTGCTGCGCTATCAGGCGCAGGAACTGACGGCACTGGGGCTGACCGAGGGTGAGTTCAACGCGCTCAGCGAGGAGGCCACCCGCATGGCCAACCGCGGCCGCATCAGCGAGTCGGTGCAGGGCGCCCTGGGGCAGCTGTACGAAGAGGATGAGGGCAGCGCACACGCTTGCGTGGCGCGTGCGCTGCAGCAGCTGAAGACCGTGGCGGCGCTGGATCCAGGGATCGCGACGGTCGTCAGCCTCGTCGATAGCGCGGCCATCCAGATCCGTGAGGCCGCGCGCGAACTGCAGCGCTACCTTGATTCACAGGATTTCGATGCGGCCCGCCAGGATCAGGTGCAGCGCCGACTGGCCGCTATCGAGGAGCTGGCGCGCAAGAATCGGGTGGCACCGGCGCAGCTGCACGAACGCGCGGCGCAACTTGCCACCGAGCTTGCGCAGCTGGAAACCGCGGAAAGCGACCTGGCCACCGTACGGACAGACCTGGCGCAGGCCCTCGAACGCTACCGCGAACAGGCCAAGCTGCTCTCGGGGCGGCGCGCCACGGCGGCCAGGGCCTTGGGCAAGACAGTGACCAACCACATGCAGCAGCTGGGCATGACGGGGGGCCGTTTCCAGATCGATGTCACCCCCCTGGAGTCCACCGAGCCGCAGCCGCACGGCATCGATCAGATCGAGTTTCGCGTGACCGCCAACCCCGGGCAGCCGCTGCGGCCGCTGTCCAAGGTGGCCTCGGGCGGCGAACTCGCCCGCCTGTCCCTGGCGGTGCAGGTCGCCTGCGCCGGACGCGATTCACGCTGCATGGTGTTCGACGAGGTCGACTCAGGGATCGGAGGCGCCATCGCCGAGATCGTGGGCCGGGAACTGCGCTCGCTGGCAGAACGGGCCCAGGTGCTGTGCGTGACCCACCTGCCCCAGGTGGCCTCCCAGGGTCATCACCACCTGCGGGTCAACAAGCTCACCGACGGCAGGACCACCCGTACTTCCCTGTCGGAGCTGTCCGGGCCCGAGCGGGTCGAGGAGCTGGCGCGAATGCTCGGAGGGGTCGACATCACCGCCAAGGCACGCGAGCACGCCCAGGAGATGCTGCGGCAGGTACAGCTCAGGTCTTCGGGCGATGCGCGCACGTCTGACGGACGCAGTGGCCGTAAATGATCAGGGAGTGATCCCGGATCTCGAACCCCAGCTTCTTGGCCACCGTCCCCTGGCGCTCTTCGATGCCGGTATCCATGAACTCTTCGACGCGGCCGCAGTCCAGACACACAATGTGGTCATGGTGTGTGCCGTGGTTGAGTTCGAAAACCGCCATTCCGTCTTCGAAGTGGTGCCGGGTCACCAGGCTTGCCGCCTCGAACTGGGTGAGCACGCGGTACACGGTGGCGAGGCCGATGTCCTCGTTGGACTCCAGCAATGAGCGGTAGATGTCCTCGGCCGAAAGGTGGCGGGTCTGGCTGCTTTCCAGGATTTCCAGGATCTTCAGCCGCGGCAACGTCACTTTCAGGCCGGCCTTGCGCAGGTCCTTACCTTCCATGCCGTGTTCTCCTGATGCCATGCGGCTTTGGCCCGGGCGATGCGGTATCATCTATTTATTATCCCGCTTTCAAGTGACAAGTCACGTAATGAGATTGCCGACGACTGTGCCATGGCGCCGCGTGAGCGCCGTTTTCGCCTGCCTGGCCCTGCTGGGCGCAACTTCGGGCTGCGTGTACCGCGTCACCGTGCAGCAGGGCAATTACCTGGAAAAGCGCAATACCGATCAGCTGACGACCGGTATGACCAGGGTCCAGGTGCGCTACCTTCTGGGCACCCCCATGGTGCCCTCGATCTTCGACAATGATCGCTGGGACTACCTGTACTACCTGAAGGTCGGCCGCCAGAAGCCCATCCAGCGCCAGCTGACCGTGTTTTTCAAGGACGACAAGGTCGACCGGATTGATCGGCACGGCCAGGATGCCGTGACACCCGAAGCACCCGAAGGCCGAGTGCCGGCGAACGCGCTGTAGTCCTCTAACGCCCCCGCACGCGGGTCCTGCGACTGGCCCGCGGGTCATGGACCAGGGGCCGGTAGATCTCCAGCCGGTCCCCGTCGCGCGGCACATCCTCGCGGCGACAGGGTTCGCCGAATATACCCAGTGAGTCCGAGTCCCAGGGGACCGGGCCGTCCTCGCCGCTGGCGCGGGCCTGCAGGCGCGCTTGCTCGAGTAGCTGCGCCACGGTGGCCGCGGCCGGCAGCTCGACGCTCCACAGGAACTGTCGCGCCGGCAGCGCGAAGACCACCAGGCAGCGCTTGCGCTCGCTCACGGTGGCACCGGACCCTGTACTCGCGCGCGCGCCACGAAGGCGTCCACCAGCGAACCGGCCGTCTGTTCGAACAACGGCTCGAACACCAGGCCGGTAAGGCGGTTGGCGAAGGCGAAGCGCATCAGCAGGTCGACCCGGCAGCCGCACTGGCCGGGAATTTCCACGGGCGTGAGCGTCCACTGCCCTTCCAACACCCTGAACGGGCCGCTCACCAGATGCATGCCGATGTGGCGATTGGCGGTAAGCTCATTGCGGGTGGTGAACTGGGCATGCAGCGCCCCGCGTCGCACGGCGATGCTGGCCAGAATCTCCCGGTCGCTCCGGGACAGTACCTGCGCGCTCGTGCACCACGGCAGGAACTGTGGATAGTTCTCAATGTCATTGATCAGCGCAAACATCCGCTGCGGACTTTGCGCAACCAATGCCGAGCGCCTGACTTCTCTCATCCGTACAATTGTGCCCCAAATGAGCCAGACCAAACCAGAACCCAAACTGATCGCCGAAAACCGCACGGCGCGCTTCGATTACTTCATCGAGGATCGCTACGAGGCCGGCATGGTGCTGCAGGGCTGGGAGGTCAAGTCGATGCGCGCCGGCAAGGCCAACCTCACCGAATCCTATGTTTACGTGAAAAACGGGGAGGCCTTCCTGTACGGCGCGCACCTTGCGCCGCTGAATACCACTTCAACCCACTTCATCGCCGAACCCACCCGCACGCGCAAGCTGCTGCTGAATCGCGCCGAGCTCGAACAGCTCGAAGACGCCGTGGAACGCAGCGGCTACACCCTGGTGCCGCTTGAGATGTACTGGAAGGCGGGGCGCGCCAAGATCCGCATCGGCGTCGCCAAGGGCAAGAAGCAGCATGACAAGCGCGCGACCGAAAAGGATCGCGACTGGCAGCGCGACAAAGCCCGCATCATGCGTACGCGCTAGCCGCCTATTGCGGGAAGGCGTACGTGAGGTTGAATGTCACCAGCGAATCGGTCTTCACCAGGGGCGCCGGCGGGCTGCTGTTGTGCTTGACCTCGTAGCCGATGGTAATTGAGAGCGTCTTGGACATGCTCACCTGCAGACCCAGATCGTTCTGCAACAGCGTGTTGTCGGATCCGGACTCCATGGCCACTACGTCGGTGAGCTTGGTACTGGCGTTGAAGGCGTACATGCCCTTGATGGAAGCGGTGGCCACCGCACCGGTTTCAGCATCCAGAGGTGTGCGCGAAATGACCTCGCCCGCGGCGTCCTTGTCGATCTCCTCGGGACGCAGGCGCCGATAGCCGACGCCGACCTGCACATCCAACGTTGCATCCTTGAGTTTCACGATGGAATAGCCGGCACCGGCCGAAAGCGTCTCCTGGTACTGGAAGCCGCTGAACTTGTCATCGTCGTAGTGCAAAGCGCCGAAGGCGAACAGGCGATTGGTGATGTTGTAGTTGGACTGCCACTGCGCGTCGAGCATTTCGGCGCTGACTATGTCATTGGACTTGCCATACAGTCCCGCGAGCTGCAGATCGTGTTTCCATTGCTCGGAGTTCAAAGTAACCTCGAGCTTCGCATTCGCGGTCTGCGCGTCGGTATTGCCGTGGGAGGACACGTAGCCCACCTGGGCCTTGACCACCAGCGGCGGGGGCGGCGGAGCCGGAGGGTCATCGGCCAGGACCCACAGCGGCGCGGCCAGCGAGCCTGCACAAAAGACCAGCTTGAGAATTCTTGAGACCATGTTCCCCCCCATTGGAGCAATGCAAGAAAAAGCGCGCGGATTTAAGCACCGCAGCAGCTCGCAAGTCACGTTACTTAGCCGTATGGATCAGGACAGCGATCGGGCGTGGCATACGTTGTGAAGGCTGGATAAAGCGCCATGAGCTCGCGCGTCACCCCATTGGTCCAGCCGAATCCATCCTGCAGCGGATACTCGCCACCACCACCGCCCCCCTGGGTCATGACATTGTATTTTTCCACCAGCCTGCCACTCGACTGATACGCAGTAGTAACAGTGACCAGCCACCGACAGGCGATCGCCGCGGCCAGCGGCGCCTGGCCGGCGTCGCGAAGCCCTCGGATGGCGATCCATTGCAGCGGCGCCCAGCCGTTCGGTGCATCCCACTGCTGGCCGGTCGTGAGTGTCGTCGTGGCGAGTCCACCGCGTGCCAGCAGCGAGGAGCGAACGACTGTGGCGACACGGGTCGCCTGTACAACACTGGCAAGCGACTCAAACAGGGGATATAGCATCGCGCCCGACAGCACCGGGGTGTGCCGCTGATCAGTCCAGCGATAGTCGGTATAAGTCCCCCGAGCCTCATCCCACAGATAGCGATCGATGGCGCGACGGCGCGCGGCCGTATGCAGTGCGAATTCGCCGCTGCAGGCGCGATCGCTCTTGCGTTCACAGCCGGCGCGGATCGCCTGCTCAAGGCCGAACAGAAGGCTGTTCAAGTCCACGGGCGTGATCTGCGTGGTGTCGATGGAACTCAATGAGCGTGGGTCACGCAGCCAGCGCGAGCTGAAGTCCCAACCGCTCTCCGCCGCGGCGCGAATGTCCCGATACAACTGCCGGGGCTCACGCCCGCTGCTGCGCGCCAAGCCTACATCCTCACGCCAGGACTCATCGCGCGGCTCATCGACATCATCCCAATAGCGATTGAGCAGCGCCCCGTTCGCCAGCCTGACCACGCGGCGTACTGCACCGGGTCCTTGCAGCGTCTTGGCGCCCGCCATCCAGAACGCGTATTCGCGGCGCAGCTGCGGCAGGTACCGGGCCCAGGCGGCCGCAGGATCATCGGGCTGCAACAGGGCCACCATTTCAAAGAAGAACGGCGGCTGTGAGCGGCCCAAATAGTAAGTACGGGTGCCGTTCGGAACGTGGCCATAAGTGTCGATCAACCACGCGAAGTCATCGATCATGGCTCGTACCAGGTCCTGGCGCCCACTTCTCGCCAGACCCAGCATGGTGAAATAGGAATCCCAGTAATACAGCTCTCGAAACCGGCCGCCCGGCACCACGTAGGGTTTGGGTAGCGGAAGGGCCGAGGCATAGCGGGGTGCCGTGCGTGTCTCCCGCTCAAGTTGCGCCCACAGGGCATCAATGTGGGCGCCAAGCGGCAGGCGCGCCGCAGACGCAGGCGGCGCGGCGACTGGCCCGGTAGTCGGTACGATGAAGCGTTGGGCTACGAATTGGCGCAAGCCTTCGGGTGAGGCGGGATGCTGCGCGTGGTACTGATTCAGTATCACGGTCGGGGATTCCAGCGGCACGGCATCGGCGAACGTCTTGCTGTCCGGGAACATCCCGGCGGTGGCCACGGCCGCGAACAAATCCTGGAATTCAACCTGTGGGGACTGCGGTGCGGCGGACGCGGTTGCGCCGGCAAGCAGCAGAATCAAGGTTCGCATCAACACAAAGATTGCGCGAATAGCCGCGAAAATGCCGGACAAACAAGGGTCGGAGGGTTCTGACAGCTGTCGCTGGCTATTTGCGGTACAATGAGCGGTTCCCGAAGGGGGCGACCGGTTTCGACGTGGGTTGCGAAACTTCAGGGGCGTACCGAGGTGCATGGGTCCTCGTTAAACTCTTGTGCAAATTATAGTTGCCAACGACGACAACTTCGCTCTGGCCGCTTAACCCGGCCTAACCTCAGACCAGCTGGTGCCTGTGCCACTGACCCTGGGGACGCGCTCACAGGATCGCTCTGCATCGTGCTACGGGGTGCAGCGTTAAGAGACACCGTTGCTGGCCTAGCGTCTTCCCTGCTGCTCGGGTAGCGCGAAGCGAGAAAACAAAGAGACAGCTACGTACGTAGAGCCGGAAATGTAGTGCTTACGGACGGGAGTTCGATTCTCCCCGCCTCCACCAACGAGGGTTCCCGGCAACCGGCCGGGAACCCGACCTTCGCTAGGTCAGGTCGACCCGCTCCCCCGGCTTCAGATCAATCATGCGATCCGGCCCGCCGGGCCTGCGCAGGCGCAGCGACTGTGCCCTTTCATCGATGCTCACCACAGCCACGAGCGCACCCGACTCTCCGGTGACCAGGCGTCCGGCTCCGCCCTCGAGACGTCCTATCCAGCGCCCGTCCACGTTCAGGTTGGCACCCTGCGAGTCATAGCGCAGCTGTGCCCGATGGCCGAGATCAGTGCGCATACTGAAATTCGCGCCCCGTGACACGGTTTGACCTGGACGCACGTTCCAGTGCAATTGCCGACCGGACTCGCAGATACCCGCCAGGCGCCAGGTGAAATCGACCATGACCAGGGCGGCAGGTGAATACCCCGGTGCATCGCCCGGGGTAAAGCGGCCGTCAAGCGGATCGGCCTGCTGTGTGAATTGTCCAGCGCTCATCAGCGCCTCGCACCAGCGGCGCATGAGTTCGGCATGCGCGGCCGATTTTCCGTAGTGATCGAACCAGCGTCCGGTTCTAAGGGCAGTGAGGGCCTGCGAAGCGCCGCCCCAGGAATTGCTCGGGATGGGCCGCACGAACAAAGGATCGTCCAGGGCCACGGAAGGCAGCGGCAGAGCGGCCCAGAAGGCGCGGCGGTTGTGCAGCTGGCGCGTCCACAGTTGCGCGAACACGGTCGGGTCCACGACATGCTCGCCGCAGATTCGGCTTAGGATATCGCAGCGGATCCTGACGTACTCACCGGCGGCGTCGAGGTCGTAGAACGCGGCCTCTTCCGGGACATACAGCTGCCTGAGAATCAGGTCGCGCAGCGTCTCGGCCTGCTCCTGCCAGCGCGTGGCTTCAACGCCTTTGCCCAGCGCCTGCGCCATCTGCGCGAGCGCGACGCGTCCGCCATACGTGGTCGCGGACAGATCCGGGCACAGACGCGGCAACTTCATTCCGGGCGCAAACCGTTTCGCGTCCCCATCAGGGCATTGCGGCGGAACTCCGCGCCAGCGGGGGCTGTTGTCCTGACCGGTGTCAAAGGTGCAGAACCCTTCGGTCAGGCCGGTACCACGCAGATTGCGGTAGCGCTGCAGCCAGGCATCCCAGCTCGCGCAAGACTCGTACGCTTGCTGAAGCAGTTCCTCATCGGCCGTGGCCTGCGCCAGTTCCCAGGCCGTCGCCGCAATGGGCACCACCATCTGGATCTGGCCGAAACCGGTGCCGGTAACTTTGTTGTTGCAGGGGATCTGGCCATCCGGACGTTGCAGCGCAAAAAAGCAGCGATGACTGTCACGCGCGACGTCGGGCCTGAACTTGCGATAGAGCAACGATTCATGCGGACCACACTCCAGCCACAGGCCCTGGTAGGCAGCCCCCTCGATCAACACCGGTTTGGAGAATCGCGGCAGGATCTGAACATTGGCGGCCAGCACCGCGAGCGCCTTGTCGTAGGCGGCCTGCCAGCCGGCATGCTGTGTGCTGAAGCGCGGCGCGGTGTCGGCCTGCGCCCGCGCAGTCTCCCTCAGCGTCGCAATTGCGGCGATGGTGGCGCCAGCTGCCAGGAAGCGGCGACGGTTCATGCGCGCATTCTCAGTGCTCGACATGAAACCAGTCGACATCGACGTAACCGTGCGGTGGCGTAGCCTGCGCGCTTCCCGGGCTGGCCTTGAGGTAGGTGAAAAGACCCGGCCGACTGCCCTTCCACCAGGAAAACCGCGCCAAGGGCGTCTGCGGGCCGAACGGCTGGAACGGTGCATCCGGCTGCGACGCATAGGAAAAGCGCACCGACTGATCCGGGCTCACCTGCGCCCTGAGGTCCACCACATCCCCCAGGCTCGGGCCGCGTGTTTCGACGCCGGCCGCGGCGAAGGTGAGATAGGAAGTGCCCGCCTCGTGAACGACACCAATCCAGGTGGGCCTGACGCCGAAGAGAACCAGGCCGGCACGCTGCTGCTCGCCCAGGTGTGAGATGTCAAAGCGCGCAGTCACGGTCATGGCGGGCCCCTGCAACACCTGGGTCAGGGTGTTGCGCGCCGTCACCAGGTATTGCGCCCCCTGCGCCTGCAACCGCAGATACCCGGGCCGGGCCGTGAGGCTCCACAGCCTGTCATCCGGATTGTGATTCCACTCCCATTGCAGGCCGAGGAGCGGACCATTGAAGTCATCCGCGTCCTGCAGGTGGTAGCGGTCGGCGCCGGGAATAACCACCGGCAGCGCGTGCTCAAGGACGGGCTGGCCTTGGCTGCCATCGCCAATGGGATCTCCCATCACGGGCCAGTCGTCCCGCCAGCGCACCGGCTCCAGATAGCTGATGCGGCCCAGCGCGCCGGTGCTGTTGAAGTGAATGAACCAGCCCTGGTGATCCGGCGTCTCGACATAGCCGCCCTGATGCGGGCCTTGCACGCCACTGTCGCCGGGCACCAGCACCTCGCGCCATTGGTAGGGACCGAATATGCTGCGCGCTCGCAGCACGGCCTCGCCTCCCGTGCCAACCCCGCCAATGGGCGCGAAGATGTAGTACCAGCCGTGCCGCTTGTACAGCTTCGGTCCTTCAAGCACCGGAAGATTCACAGGGTCCTCGACCAGGGTCCTGCCCGCATCCAGCACCCGTGTGCCATCGCGGCTCATGCGGTGCAGGATCAGGGAGCCGGCGCCAACCTTGGCATGCACCAGGTACGCCTGGCCGTCCGTATCCCAGAACGGACAGGGGTCCTCAAGCCCAGGCCCGGGCATGACGGCCACCGGTGCCGACCACGGTCCGTGCATGGTCGCGGCGGTGCTGACGAAGATGCCCTCAGCCGGTGTCGGCCAATACACATAGAATTTATGAGCGTGATAGCGCAGCGCGGGCGCCCAGACGCCGCCACCGTAGCGCTGCCCCTCACCCACCGGACCGGCGGTCGCGTCGGTCAAGGTAAACGGCGGGATCATGTCGTAGCCGGGCGCGAAATTCAGCCGCGCCAGCACATGCCCGATGATCTTCCAATGCACCAGGTCCGGCGACTCGAGCACCGGGATGCCGGGTGAAAAGTGAAAGCTGGATGCGACCAGGTAGTAGCGGCTGCCGGATCGCAGCACATCCGGGTCCGAATAGTCGGCATAGAGAATCGGATTGCGATACGTCGCGGCGCCGGCTGCCGCCGTGAGCAACACGGCCAGAGCGCTAACCGATGCAGACATGCTGCGCGTCCCGATCGGCCAGGATCATCGGCCGTACATCCTTGCCCCGGGCGGTGAACCTGACCCGGGTCAGGGTCAACCCGTCGAGGTGCCGTGCCCACAGTCCGTACGCCGGCACTGCACCTGCGATCATGTGCGCATCCGGATAGGCATCGCGCATTTCCGGCACGTCCTGCTGCTCAGGAACGGGCTGGTCGGTGGCGCCGACCTGCAGTGACACATCCCGCAGCGCCACGTCCGCAATGTGCTGGTCGGGCAGGCCCATGAAGTAGGAGCCGCGCGCGCCATTGTCGGTGCCGCTGATGCGGTCGTAGACGATGCGGCGCAGGGTCCCGGGCCTGGGTCGCGCCTCTTCGGGACGAA
Organism: Steroidobacteraceae bacterium; assembly: GCA_049792815.1. Lineage (GTDB taxonomy): Bacteria > Pseudomonadota > Gammaproteobacteria > Steroidobacterales > Steroidobacteraceae > DAIDKA01. Next base: position 28,300 of record JBARBG010000154.1, read on the forward strand.
CCCGACCGCGGTCCCCCAGCCGCAAAAAAAGCGGCGAGTCGGCGCGCGCAATCTCGATATCCCGGGCGTAGATATTCTCGGCGACTCCGCCGTCGACGATTTCCCAGGAAATCCCTGATTCGCAGCGGCGCCGGTTGATGGCCGGCATGTCCGCCGCGGGCCCTCCGAGCTGCAGCTTGCGCAACAGCACGTTGCGAAACTCGCTTTGCGAGTCGGTGCCGAGCTTGACCGCATTGGTGGTGCTGTAGATCCGGCAGTTCTCGACCAGCACCTCCTGCGTCGGGCGTTCCGCTGCGCCTTTGAAACACAGGCCATCATCTTCTGAATTGATCTGGCAGTTGCTCACGATGACGCGCCGACAGCCGTCGATGTCGCAGCCGTCATTGTTGAAGTTCGACTGATTCTGCACCGTGAGGTTCTCGATGAGCAGATCCTCGCAATTGAGATAATTCTGCATCCAGCACGGCGAGTCCTTGAGGAAAAGGTCGCGAACATCAACTTGTTGGCAGTCGATGACCCGGATCAGGAAGGGGCGTCCGGGGGTCGCGCCGATGGTTTCGAGGCCGGGGAAATTCGCCTTGGTACCACGGCCGTCGATGGTGCCCGCGCCACACAGCGCGATGTTGCTGCACCCTTCGGCAAACACCAGCGATTGATTCATGCCCATGTTGCTGTCCATGACCGTGGGCCGCCTGGCGATCCGCGCCGGATAGTCCTTGAGGTCCAGGCTCGCCACAAGACGGGCGCCGCGTTGCACTTGCAACCGGATGTGACTGCGCAGCTCGAGCGTGCCGCTGACGTAGGTGCCCTGCGCCAGGAGCACCGTACCGCCACCCTTGCGCGCCAATGCGTCGATGGCCGCCTGGGTGGCATGGGTCGCGAGGGGCTGTCCGCTCACGTAGCCGAATTCCTCGGGTCGCGCCACCTGCTGCGGGCCGCTCCAGGGTTTCAGTCGGGCGCGAAGACGCACCGCCATGGCTGCAAGGTCCAAGCCCAGCCGGCTGGCCCAGTCCGGAAACCCAGCGCATTGCGCACCGGCCGCGAGCGCCGCGTGGCGTGCCATACCGCTGGCGCAGCCCAGCGCCAGCATTGCGGCCGCGAAGCGGCGGCGCGACACGCGACTCACAAAGTCACACCGCGCTTCCACAGTGCGATTTCGCGGGCACCGGCCTGCTCATGGCGGCACGGGCTTCCTGAGGCCACGGCGACCATGAGGTCCAGCAGCTCTCCGATAAGCGCATTGCGATCTGCGCCCTCGATGAGCGGTCCCGCATCGAAGTCGACCCAGCGCGGCTTGCGCCGCGCCAGATCGGTATTGGAGGAGATTTTCAGGGTCGGCGCCGGAAACCCCAGCGGCGTTCCCCGACCGGTGGTGAACAGGACCATGACGGCGCCGGCCGCGATTAACGCGGTGGTGGACACTGCATCGTTGCCGGGCGATTCGAGGATCACCAGCCCCTTCTTCGAGGCGCGACCGCCGTAACGCAGGACCTGCACCACCTCGGCGTTGCCGCCCTTCTGCACCGCGCCCAGTGATTTTTCCTCGAGCGTGGTGATGCCACCTTGCCGGTTGCCGGGCGAGGGATTCTCAAACACCGGCAGTTGATGCGCCGCGAAGTAGTCCTTGAAATCGTTGATCAGCTGCACCAAGCCGGCAAAGGTCGATTCATCACGACAACGGGCCATGAGGGAGCGTTCGGCACCGAACAGTTCGGGGATCTCGCTCAATATCGCCGTGCCGCCGCTGCCGGTCACGGCATCGCAGATGCTGCCCACCAGGGGGTTCGCGGTGAGGCCCGAGAAGGCATCCGAGCCACCGCATTTGAGGCCGATGACCAGATCCTTAAGATCGCATCGGGAGCGCTGATCGGCAGCCATCTTCGCTACGAGCGGCGCCAGCGCCTGAAGCCCCGCCTCGATCTCATCATCGACCGCCTGGGCATTGAAATACGCCAGGCGGTCCGCGCCGCGGCTGCCCAGTTCGGCGATCAGCGCGCTCAACTGATTGTTCTCACAGCCCAGGCCCACCACCAGCACCGCGCCGGCATTGGGGTGCTGGGCCAGTGCCGCCAGCAGCTGCCGCGTTCCGCTTAAGTCATCCCCCAACTGCGAGCAGCCAAAGGGGTGCCCGAAGGCGAAGATTCCGTCCGTGCGGCCGGCAAACCTCGCCTGCGCCCGCTCGGCGATGCGGCGCACGGTCTCCGCCACGCAGCCGACGGTGCACAGTATCCATGCCTCGTTGCGTATTCCGACCTGCCCGTCGGCACGCCGATAGCCCATGAACTCGTGCCGCGGCGTGGCAACGGCAGCGCGCGCCGCGGGCTCGCGGTACGAGTACTGATCGTTCTGGGCAAGATCAGACTGCAGGTTGTGGGTGTGAACGTGCTCGCCGACATCGATTGCGCTGAGCACATGGCCAATGGCGTGGCCGTATTTCACCGCCACCTCGCCCGGCTGATGCGGCCGCAGGGCGATCTTGTGGCCCCGCGGCGTATCCGCACGGATCTGAATGACGCGGCTGCCCAGGGGCACTTGTTCGCCAGCCAGCATATCGCGCAGGCAGACGGCGACCGTATCGGCTTCATGCACCTGCAGCAAACTCACGCCCGCACTCCCGTGACGCGTTCCAGGCGTGGGCTCAGGATGTGTATGACCAGCAGTGCCATGAGATAAACCGAACCGGCGATGATGAACAGTATCCGATACGAACCCGTCGCCTGCAGGATCTGGCCGACGAACTTGGTAAAGAGCATGCCGCCAACCGCCCCCATCATGCCACCGATCCCGATCACCGAGCCCACGGCCGAACGCGGCAACACGTCCGAGGGCAAGGTGTAGACATTCGCCGAGAAGGCCTGGTGGGCAGCCGCGGCCAGGCCTATCAGCAACACCGCCAGCCACAGGTCCCGAGCCCCGGTGACCCATAGCACGGGCAGGACCAGCAGCGCGCACATCAACATCGTGAGTTTGCGCGCCACATTCACGCCGACGCCGCGCTTCAACATTGCCGAGGATGAAAATCCTCCCAGTACCGAGCCGACATCGGATATCAGATAGATCGCGATCAGGGGTGGCCCGAAACTACTCAGGTTGAGGTGGTAGGTCTTGTCGAGAAAATCCGGCAGCCAGAACAGGTAGAACCACCAGATCGGGTCGATCAGGAACCGGGCGAGCCCATAGGCCCATGTTTCCCTAAGGCCCAGCAGACGCCACCAGCGCACCGAGGTCACCGGATCCACCGGGTCCGATTCGATCAAAGCCAGCTCCGCGGCATTGACCCTGGGGTGGACCTGCGGCGGACGGTACAGCGCCAACCAGGCGATCAGCCACAGCAGGCCAATCCCCCCGGTGATAAAAAACACGGAGCGCCAGCCCCAGGTTGCCGTCAGCACCGGCACGATGGCCGGCGCGATGATGGCGCCAAGATTGGTCCCGGCGTTGAATATGCCGGCGGCGAGCGCCCGCTCGCGTTGTGGAAACCACTCCGCAATGGCCTTGAGGCTCGCGGGAAAAGCGCCCGATTCACCCAGGCCCAGGCCAACTCGCGCGAGAGTGAACTGCACGGTGGTGGCGGCGAGGCCCGCGGCCATGTGCGAAACATTCCAGAGAATGAAGGCTACGGTATAGCCGGTTCTGGCGCCGAGCCGGTCAAGCACGCGGCCGAAGGTGACATAGCCTACCGCGTAAGCTGCCTGGAACCAGAAGACGATGTTCGCGTAGCCGACTTCGTCGAGCGCGAACTCGTGCTGCAGAGGGCTCTTCAGCAGCCCGATGGACTGGCGCTGGATGTAGTTGATGGCCATCGCCGCGAGCAACAGCCCGCATATCACCCAGCGGTAATGGCTCGGCCTTGCTTGCTGTGGGTTAGGCAGCACGGCGTTACGCGCAGCTCATTGCGACGAGCATCAGCATCGCAATGACGGTACGGGTCATTCGCGCTGGCCAGTGTGACGG
>JBARBG010000155.1:0-2877 GCA_049792815.1 Steroidobacteraceae bacterium
GGCGCGGTGTTGCGGCCGAAGGGTTCGAGCACGATGGCGCGCGGCGTGATCGTCAAGGCCCGCAGCTGCTCGGCCACCAGGAAGCGATGCGCCTCGTTGCACACCACCACCGGGGATGCGCAGTCCAGGCCACCCACCCGCAGCGCGGTCTGCTGCAGCATGGTGCGGGTGCCCAGCAGTTCCTGCAGGCCGGGGACTACTACTGGAACAGCGGCATGTTCCTGGTCCGCGCCGGGCGCTACCTCGCGGAGCTGGCGCTGCTCGCCCCGGAAATCTCGACGGCCTGCCGCGCCGCCTTCGAGCAGGGCCGGGGGGACCTGGATTTCACGCGCCTGGATGCCGATGCCTTCGAGGGCTGCCCCAGCGATTCGATCGACTATGCGGTCATGGAGAAAACCCGCGGCGCCGTGGTCGTGCCGCTGGCGGCCGGCTGGAGCGATGTCGGGTCCTGGTCAGCCCTGCATGCCGCCAGCGATGCGGATGCGGACGGCAACGTCGCCCATGGCGATGTGCTGCAGGTGGACTCCTCCGGCTGTTATCTGTATGCCGAGAGCCGCCTCTTGGCCACGGTCGGCCTGCGCGATCACGTGGTCGTTGAGACCAAGGACGCCGTCCTCGTGGCCCCCAAGGACCGTGTCCAGGATGTGAAGAAGCTGGTCAACCGGCTTAAAGAACAGGGCCGCTACGAGCACTCCCTGCACCGGGAGGTGTTCCGTCCCTGGGGCAGCTACGATCGCATCGAAAGCGGCAGCCGCTTCGTCGTGAACCGGGTGCGCATCAATCCGGGCGCAAGCCAGTCCCTGCAGCTGCATCACCATCGCGCCGAGCACTGGGGGGTGGTGTCAGGCACCGCGCGCGTCACGCGCGGCGAGGAGGTGTTCCTGCTCGAAGAGAACCAGTCGGCCTTCATCCCCACCGGGGTTACGCATCGCATCGAGAACCCGGGCAAGATCGCGCTGCATCTGATCGAAGTGCAGTCCGGCTCCTACCTCGGAGAGGACGACATCGTGCGTCTGCACGACCAGTACGGACGCGCGCCCTAATTCCACACCGTCTGCACCTGGCCCCATTCTGAAATCCGGGTATCCCGGGTCATGACGGGTGCACCGAGCTCCAACGCCGCTGCGACAATGAACCGGTCGGCTGGATCGCCCGGGAAGCTGCCCCCGAGACCTGCGGCGCGCACTGCCGCGGAGGCCGTAAACGACAGTAATTCCACTTTGGGATAGCCCAGCGCGAGTTCCACCCAGCGCGTGACCTCCAGACTCAGGCGCAGGCGCGCACCGGCCACGAGCATCGCCACCTCCCAGCAGGACACGGGATGCACACCCAACCTCTCCGCCCTCCTGATACGCAGGCGCGCTCGACGACCCAGCCGCGAATCCTCCGTCACATGCCAGATCCAGGCATGCGTATCCAGAACGATCAGCTCGCGCTGTCCCATTTTCCGGCAATCGGCGCCAGCAGGTCCTCCTGGTGGAGGATGCTGCCTTTCAAGGTCTTGATAGCCGAAGCCCGGGATGATGGCGGCCCAATCTCGGCCACGGGTTTTCCGTGGCGGGTCACGAGCAGCGGCTGACGGCTGCGGCGCACGTCCTCCAACAGTCTTAGGCAGTGCGCCTTGAAATGCGTGGCCGTTACCACCTTCTCAGGTTTCACATCGGGACTCCATAAAATGTACAGAAATTATGGACATTTTGTCGGATGGCTCATTATGGGTCGGATGACGGCCCGCCGGCAAGCCCGATTAGTGCGACGAACCGCTGAATTCACCGATTGCAACCGCTGCCGGCCGGGCGTGGGGGCGCTACAATCGCAGGCCTGACAGGGAATCACCAATGACCAAGCTGACCGCCTTCAAGGCCTACGATGTGCGCGGCCGCATTCCGGATGAAATCAATGAGCCCCTGGCCTACGACATCGGCCGCGCCTATGCGGGCTTCGTGCGGCCGCGCACCGTGGCCGTGGGCTATGACATCCGCAAGACCAGTCCGGGGCTTGCCGCGGCGCTCACGCGCGGTCTCAACGAGTGCGGCGTGGATGTCCTGGACATCGGCCTGTGCGGTACCGAGGGCAGCTACTTTGCCACCGCGCAGTGGCAGCTGGATGGGGGCATCATGGTGACCGCCAGCCACAATCCACCCGACTACAACGGCATGAAGTTCGTGCGCGAGGGCGCCCGTCCGATCAGCGCCGATACGGGTCTGAAGGATATCCAGGCCGCCATCGCCGCCGGCACCTACCCGCACACAGCCGCCCGGGCCGGCACGCAGCAGACGCTGGATATCCGTGAGCGCTATGTACAGCACCTGCTGGGCTACGTGGATCCCAGCCGGCTCAAGCCGCTGAAGGTGGTCGTCAACGCCGGCAATGGCGGCGCCGGACTGATCATTGACCTGCTCGAACCGCATCTGCCATTTGAGTTCATCAAGCTCAACCACGCGCCCGATGGCAATTTCCCCAACGGGGTGCCCAATCCCATGCTGGAGGAGAATCGCCATGCCACGCGCCAGGCGGTGCTGGATCACGGCGCGGATGTGGGCCTGGCCTGGGACGGGGACTACGACCGCTGCTTTTTCTTCGATGAGGAAGGCACCTTCATCGAGGGCTACTACCTCGTGGGCCTGCTGGCCGAAGTGTTCCTCAAGCGCGAGCCGGGCGCCCGCATCGTGCACGACCCGCGCCTGACCTGGAATACCCTCGATGTCGTCACCGCCGCGGGCGGTGTGCCGGTGCTGTCCAAATCCGGCCATGCCTTCATCAAGCAGAAGATGCGCGAGGTGGATGGCGCCTATGGCGGTGAGATGAGCGCGCATCACTACTTCCGCTCCTTCGCCTACTGCGACAGCGGCATGATTCCGTGGCTTTTGGTGCTGC
>JBARBG010000156.1:0-15294 GCA_049792815.1 Steroidobacteraceae bacterium
GCTCATGAAGCGACGCGGATTTCTGCAGGCCGGCGCTCTGGCCGCCGGTGGCGCGTTGCTGACCACGCGCCTGTCCTTCGCCGGCAGCGGCGGTGACGCGCGGCTGGTGGTGATCATCATGCGCGGCGCCGTGGACGGCATGGCCGCCGTGCCGCCCTACGGCGATCCGGACTACGCGCGACTGCGCGGCGGCCTCGCCATCGCGGCGCCCGGTGCAACCGATGGCGCGCTGCGCCTGGACAACGTGTTCGGCCTGCACCCACAGTTCGCCTTCCTCATGGAAGCCTACAACGCGGGTGAGCTTGCGGTATTTCATGCGGTCGCAACCGCCTACCGCGAGCGCTCGCACTTTGACGGCCAGGATGTACTGGAGAGCGGGGTGATGGTGCCGCATGCCTCGCAGACCGGCTGGTTGAATCGCGCGCTGGCGGGTGCGTCGCAGGCAGGCCGCGGTGCCGAGCGCGGCGTGGCGCTGGGCTCCAATGTGCCGCTGATGATGCGCGGTCCGGCGGCGGTGGCCTCGTGGGCCCCCACAAAACTCGCGGCGCTCGATGAGGACACTCTGCAGCGCATCGCGGACCTGTATGCGCATGATCCGCTGCTTGGACAGCGATTGAGCGCCGCGCAGACGGCTGATGCCATGGCGGCCGATGCGTCGCCGGGCATGTCGGCGGGCGGCGGCGCGGGCGCGAACCGCTACGAGGAGGTCATCCGCGCGACGGCGGGATTCCTGGCCAATGACGCCGGGCCGCGCGTGGCGGTGTTTGATACCACCGGCTGGGACACACATGCCAACGAGGGCGGCGCGCGCGGCCAGCTGGGCAACCGCTTCGGCGCGCTGGATGCCGCGCTGCGCACGCTGAAGACCCAGCTCGGCCCCACTTGGCGCAACACGGCCGTGCTGGCGGTGACCGAATTCGGGCGCACGGCGGCCATCAACGGCACCGGCGGCAGTGACCATGGCACTGCGACCGCGGCGTTCCTGCTGGGCGGCGCGGTGCATGGCGGTCGCGTGGTCAGTGACTGGCCGGGACTGTCGTCCGCACGCCTGTATCAGCAACGCGACTTGGCCCCGACTCTGGATCTGCGCGCCGTGCTCAAGGGAACACTGGTGGACCACATGGGCGTACCGTCCGGCGCGCTCGAGGATGTGTTTCCGGACAGCGGCAACGTCAAGCCGCTGCGGGACCTGTTCCGCGCCTAACGCGGCGCCGACGACGGCGCGGAGGAGTCCGAGGGCGCGGATGAGGTGGCCGGATGGGTCACCACCCGTGCGTTCTTATCGGGCATGTAGAGCGGACCGCGCTGACCACAGCCGGCAATGCCGACCACCACGCACGCGATCAGACCGAGGAGTCGCCGCATGCGCCTTATCCTTTGAGCTTCGCGGCAACGCGCCGGTAGGCTTCACGGAAGGCAATGCCCTCTTCGACAACCATGGCGTAGGCCTGTTCAGCGGCATGGATGGACGGATCGAGCTTGATGTTCTTGGGCCTGAAGGCCATCGCGGCGATGGCCGCCGGCAACAGGTCCAGGGTCTGGGCGGCGAGGTCGATGCCCCGAAACAGGGGCGCCTTCAGCAGCTGCAGGTCACGCTGATAGCCCGAAGGCAGCTTCGCAAAGATGCCCAGCGTCTCATCGAGCGCCGCGTGCGCGGTGGCGGTGCGACCGCGCAGCAGCTCGAACACATCCGGGTTGCGCTTCTGCGGCATGATCGAGGAGCCGGTCGTGAACGCATCGGACAAGGTCACGAACCCGAACTCCTGGGTGTAGAACAGCAGCACGTCGGTGGCAAAGCGCCCCAGATCCTGCATCAGCAGCGTGATCTCAAACAGCAGATGGGCCTCGGCCTTGCCGCGCGACAGCTGCGCCGCGGTCACCGGCGTTTGCGTCGAGTCGAAGCCCAGCGCGCGCGTGGTCGCGTCCCGGTCCAGCGGCAGACCCGGCGCGCCATAGCCGGCCGCGGAGCCGAGCGGATTGCGGCCCAGGCGTCGCAACACCCCTTCGAGGTTGTCCGCATCATCGCGAATCTCGGCCGCGAAGCCGCCGGCCCACAGCGGCACTGAACTGGGCATCGCCTGCTGCATGTGGGTGTAGCCGGGCAGCGCCGTGTCGGTTTCACGTGCGGCCAGTTCATCCAATGCGTTTGCGACGCGCCGCGCCGCGGCCGCAAGTTCGCGGGTCGCATCGCGCAGATACAGCCGCAACGCGGTCAGTACCTGGTCATTGCGTGAACGCCCCAGATGAATACGGGCGCCGGCTTCGCCGATCTGCTGCGTCAGGCGCGACTCGAGCGCGGTCTGTCCATCCTCATCCGCGAGCTCAATGTGCCACTCGCCGCGGGCATGGGCCGCGGCAAGTTCCGACAGCCCGTGCGTGATCGCTGCCAGGTCCGTGGCTGACAGCAGCTTGCGTTCATGGAGCATGCGGGCGTGGGCCAGCGAGGCCTGCACGTCATAGCGCACCAGGCGTTCGTCGAGCTGGTAATCGTCTCCGGCGGTATAGGCCAGGACGCGCGCGTCCAGCGGTGCGCCCTTGTCCCAGAGGCGTGTCATTGTTCGTGGGCCGGCAGGGCGTCGATGTCGGCCACGATCAGAGTTCCCGTGCCCTCATTGGTGAACACCTCGCCCAGTATGCCTTCCGGAGAGGAATAGGACACCACGTGCACGCGGCGCACCCCGCCCTTGATGGCATTCTCGATGGCGCGCGCCTTGGGCAGCATGCCGTCGCTGATGCTCCCGGCAGCCCGCAGCCGCTGCAGGCCTTCGAGGTCGGTGTAGGAAATCAGCGATCCGGGGTCATCGAGGCGCTCCAGAATGCCGGGCGCCCCGGTGCACAGGATCAGCTTCTCAGCCGCGAGCGCCGCGCCGATGGCGGCGGCCACGGTGTCGGCATTGATATTCAGCAGCACGCCATGCTCATCGGCCGACAGCGGGCTGATCACCGGCAGGTAGCCGCTGTCCAGGAGGTTGCGTATGGCCGTGGTATCGACGCGGTCGATATCACCGACCAGGCCGTAATCCACCAGCTCCGTGCCGCCCTCAAGCCTCAGCGGCTTGCGCCTGTGGGCCTGGACCAGCCCTGCGTCGACGCCACTGATGCCGACGGCCTGCACGTCAAGCTCCCGGCAGATGGCCAGGATGCGGGTGTTGATGAGGCCATTGAGCACCATCGCGGTCACTTCGATGGACTTCTCATCGGTCACGCGCCGGCCCTGCACCATCTGGGATTTTAGGCCCATGGCGTCGGACACTTCGGTCACCTGCGGGCCGCCGCCATGCACCATCACCACGCGCACACCCATGTAGTGCAGGATGCTGATCTGCTCGATGAGCGAGTGGGTCAGCGCCGGATTGCCGAAGACGCCGCCGCCGGCCTTGACGACGAAAGTCTTGCCCTTGTACATGCGGATATAGGGCGCGGCGCTCTTCAGCGCGCGAATGGCGGCCGTCTGGTCGGTCCGATGCATGATCACTGCTGGTCTCCTTTGAGCATCCTGTAGAGCACCGCCATCTGCACGGTGAGGCGGTTGTGGGCCTCGCGCTGCACGATGCTGCGCGGTCCGTCCAACACTTCGTCGGCGACGGCGGTGTTGCGGCGCACGGGCAGGCAATGCATCAGCCGGCACGCCGGGTCGGTGGTTTCAAACCAGCTGTCGCGCACGCACCAGTCGGTCAGTGTCGCGCGCAGCCTGGCGTCATTTTCAGCGTCGCCGTAGCACTCGGTGGCGCCCCATTCCTTGGCGTAGATCACCTGGGCGCCGGCCAGTGCCTCGCGGCGGTCCGCGGTCTCGCGCACCGAGCCGCCGTAAGTCGCGGCCGCGCGGCGCGCCTTGTCCATGATGGGCGCGGGCAGGGCAAAGCCCTCGGGCCGCAGCACCGTGACATCCATGCCGCGCATCGCAGCCATGTGCAGCGCGGTTGCCGGCACCGCCAGCGGCAGGGCACGCGGATGCCACACCCAGGACAGCACGAAGCGCCCCTTGCGCGGCACCTGCACATCGTCCAGGGTTTTCCAATCGGCCAGGCCCTGACACGGATGGCTCATGGCCGACTCAAGATTGATCAACGGCTTGTCGACCAGCTCGGCCATGGCGCTGAAGGTGGACTCGGCAAGATCCGCCGCCAGGTCCTTGCCATCGGCGAAGGCGCGCACCCCCAGCACGTCGCAGTACGAGGCCAGTACCGGCAGTCCTTCGCGGACATGTTCGGCCGCCGCGCCGTTCATGGTGACCCCCAGACGCGTTTCGATCTGATACGTGCCCTGGCCGGGTGTGATGACGAAGGAACTGCCCCCCAGGCGCGCCATGCCGGCCTGCATGCTGGCCAGGGTGCGCAGCGAGGCATTGAAGAACAGCAGGCCGAGAATCTTACCCGCCAGCGACTGCGGTTCGGGCCGCTCGACGAGGCGCTGTGACAGGCGCAGCAGGTCGACGATTTCCTCACGCGTGAAGTCCGCGAGATCCAGGAAGCGCTTCATTTGGGCAGGCCCAGCAGCGCCGCCCGCAATAGGTCGACATGCTCTTCCTCGAGAATGAACGCCGACAGCAGCCGCAGCACATTGGGGTCAGCGCTGGTGCCGGTGAGTATGTTGCGTGCCAGGAGCTCCTTCTGGATGTCCTTGGCGGGACGGCTGGTGCGCAGGCCCGTCAGATGGCCCGCGCCCTGGTGGCCGATGACGGGACCTACGATACAGCTCTCACGCACATAGGCACTGACCCGCCGCACACGCTCAAGCAGGTTCTCGGACTCGATCGCCTCGATGACGGCTTCGATGGCGGCGCAGGCCAGAGGCCCAGCGCCGAAGGTGGTGCCCAGCGCATCCAGTTTGACCGCCGCGGCGACTTTGTCCGACATCATCAGCGCCGCACACGGGAAACCGTTGCCCAGAGCCTTGGCGGTGGTGATCATGTCGGGCGTGACGCCATACAGGTTGGCGGCGAAGGGATGGCCGGTACGGCCGACGCCGCACTGCACCTCATCGAAAATCAGCACCGCGCCGGTGGCATCGCAGCGCGCGCGCAAGGCCTCAAGGAACGGGGCGCCCAGATCAAAGGCGCCGCCCACGCCCTGCACCGGCTCAACGACCACGGCGGCGCTCTGCTCGGTGACGGCGCCGGCAATCGCCGCAATGTCGGTACGCGACATGAACTTCACATCGAACGGCGCACGCGGGAAGCCATACCAGGTCTTGTCCGCACCCCAGGTGATGGCACCGGCCGCGGCGGTGCGGCCGTGAAAGCCCTGTTCGAGAGCGACCACCTGCGCGCGGCCGGTCATGCGGAACGCCATCTTCAGCGCATTCTCGTTGGCCTCCGCGCCGCTGTTGATGAAGAACACCGTGTCCAGCCCCAGCCCCGCGAAACGCACCAGGCGCTCGGCCGCGCGCAGCCGCACGTCCATGGGCACGGCGTTGCTCTGGAACTGGCAGGAGCGCGCCTGCTCGGCGAGCGCGCGGGTCCAGCCCGGATGTCCGTAGCCCAGCGCGGCGACGGCATGTCCGCCGTACAGATCCAGCACCCGGCGCCCGTCGCGGGTGTTCAGCCACACGCCCTCGGCGCTGACCAGAGGCAGCGGGTATTGGGCGAAGACCCGGGCCAGATGATCAGGCACGGCGGCAGGGGCAGCGGACAGGGCGGGTTTTGCGTTCATGATGTCTCTTAGGTCCAACCTGGCGCCGGCGCCAGCAAACCACTGGTCTCGGGCAGATCGAACAACCGGTTCATCCACTGTACGGCGCCGCCGGCGGCACCCTTGGTGAGATTGTCGACGACGCACATCACGGCGACGGTACGGCCGTTGGCAACCGCTGACAGATGCGCGTAGTTGCTGGTGGCGACGTTCTTCACGCGCGGTGCGGCATCGGTCACGCGCACGAAGGGGCAGTCGGCGTAGAACTCGCGCAGCGCCCCCAGCACCTGGGCCGAGTCGCGCGCCGACTTCAGCGCGCCCTGCACGGTGACGTGAATGCCGCGGGTAAAGGGCCCGGAATGAGGCACGAAGGCGAAGTCCGCTTCAACTCCCGACGCCGCCAGGGCACAGGCGATGACTTCGGGCGCATGGCGGTGGGCCAGCGCGCTGTAGGCATACAGGTCGCCGTGGCGCAGGGGGTGGTGGGTGCCCTCGACGGGCTTGCGGCCCGAGCCGGTGCTGCCGGTGATGCCGCTGACGAACAGCGTCGGCGACACCAGTCCCAGCTTCAACAGCGGCACGCCGGCCAGCAGAATGGCGGTGGCAAAGCAGCCCGGGTGCGCCACGTGCTGGGTCGGTGCGCGGCCCAGGTGCTCGGGCAGCGCGCAGGTGAACTCGCGCAGTCGCTGCGGGGCTGCGTGCGCGTGCTGGTACACCTTCTCATAGGCCTGCGCGCTGGCGTAACGGAAGTCGGCCGAGATATCGACGACCCGTGGAGCACGCCCGGCGGCGCCGGCGATGTTCAGCAGCGAGTCGACCAGGCCGGCCGCGGCGCCATGGGGTGCGGCGCAGAACACTGCCGCACGCGGCAGCTCGCGTAACAGGCTCTCGATCTGCTCTTTGGAATCGAAGCGCGTCTGCGGCCAGGCGCTGGCCAGATGCGGGAAGGCGCTGGCGACGGACTCTCCCGGATGGCTCTCCGAGAGGATTCCGGCCAGCCTGAAATGCGGATGCGCCGCCAGCAGCCGCAGCAGTTCGCCGGCCACGTAGCCGCTGCCACCGAGCACCACTGCGGGAATGGCAGCCGTGTTCATGCGGCGGCGTCCGCGGTCCGGGTCTGCAGCCCCAGATGTTTGATCAGGTGATCGCCGAGCGCCGCACCATTGCCCAGCGCGTTGAACGCCGCGACCTTCATCTGCTGTTCGATTATCTGCACGCCCACCGCGTTATCGGTGGACGGGCCGGTGACCACGCACGGCTCGATACCGAAGCGCTCGCGCAGCAGCGTCACGCCACCCCACGCGGCCACCGGATCATTGGCGGAAAGCACCACCCCGGTGAGCGCGGTGCGGATATCGGCACATTCCAGGATGGCATCCACACCATAGGCGCCCAGCAGGCCGTCTCCCAGCTCGAATACGATCACATCGGGCTTGTTGGCGGCGAGTGCGGTGAGCATGGTGCGGGTGAGCGCCGGACCGGTGGCGCGCGTGGTCGTGACAATGCCCATGTCGGTGAAGATCAGTGAATTGCGCGCGCCCGCATCCTCCATGGCGAGAATGTCGCGGCGCAGGGAGACACCGGTGGCCTTGAAGGCATCGATGGTCAGACCCCGATGGCGCATGCGACTGATGATGGCGCAGGCGGCCGCGGTCTTGCCGGCCTCCATGCAGGTGCCCGCCAGCGCAATCACCGGCACGCCGCCGGTATCGAGCCTGCAGTTCTGGTCGAGCTTGCGGTCACCGACGCGCGCCGGCACGCCGATGCGCTCACCCAGATACGGAAAGGTCAGCACGCCGCCCAATACCCGGCAATCGAAGGGCTTGCCCTTGTCAGGGTTCGCCGAATCGCACACGCCCAGAACCCCGCCGATGTTCAGCATCTGGATGATGTCGCCGGGCTTTACGCTCTCGGGAACATGGCCCGAATAGCCGAACAGTGCCTTGCGGTGACCGAGCGCGCCGATCACCACATCACCCTTGCCCACCTTCGCCATGCGGCCGCTGGTGAGTTCCAGGGTATTGTAATTGGCCTTGTTGGTCAGCACTTCAACCACCACGACCACGCCTTCCTCGGCGGGAATATCCGCCGAAATGCGCACTTCGCGCGCCAGGCCGCAGGCCTGGGTGATCGAGGCGATCTTGTCGACGACGACGCTTCTCACTGGGGCGCTCTCCTTGAACTGCTACGGGCTTAAGAGCCCTGGCCGGCGCGCCGGTGGAACACACCGGACAACGACACGATTTTTGAAAAGCCGAGCGCATCGGTGGCGGTCCACTCCCCGACCGCTTCGCCGTAGACGCCGCGCGAGGCGGCCAGCAGCGAGTACGGTGAATCCACGCCCTCGACAAACAGGCTCCCCGGCCGCATCAGTACGTGAACGTCACCGGTCACGCGCTCCTGCGATGACAGCAGCAGGGCCTCGATGTCCCGGCACACCGGGTCGAGCAGCTGGCCTTCGTGAACCAGGTCGCCGTAGGGATTCGCGACCAGTTCCTTGATGCGCTGCTGACGCGCCGTGAGCACCAGCTTTTCAAGTTCGCGATGCGCGTTCAGCAATATGTCGGCCGCCGGGGCTTCAAAGGCCACGCGACCCTTGGTGCCGATGATGGTGTCGCCCAGATGGATGCCGCGACCGATGCCGAACTTCGCGCCCAGGGGCTCGAGCTGCTCGATCAGGGTCACCGGATCAAGCTTGCGGCCGTCCAGGGCACTGGGACGCCCTTTCTCGAAACTCACGGTGTGGCGCTCCGGTGCCTGCGGGTTGCTGAACGCGTCGCGCGACAGCACCCAGGCCTCATCAGGAATGCTGCCATGGGAGTTGAGGGTTTCCTTGCCCCCGATGGTGACGCCCCACAGCCCGCGGTTCACGGAGTAGGCCGCGCCCCAGGGCGGCACGGGCAGTTTGCGTTCCTCGAGGTAGGCGAGTTCATCCTTGCGCTGGAAGGCATGGTCGCGCACCGGTGCCAGCACGGTCAGGTCCGGGGCCAACGTGCGCAGGGCGACTTCGAAACGCACCTGGTCGTTGCCGGCCGCCGTGCAGCCATGCGCAATGGTGTTGGTACCGAGCTTGCGCGCCATCAGCGCGATGGTCTGGGCCTGCATGACGCGCTCGGCGCCCACGCACAGCGGATACAGCTGCCCGCGGCGCACATTGCCCATGATCAGGAAGCGCAGCACCTGCTCGAAGTAATCCTGGCGCGCATCAATGGTGTGATGCTCGATGGAGCCCAACGCGCGCGCGCGCGCGGCGAGCGTGCCGGCCGCCGCCGCGTCGATGCCGCCGGTGTCGACGGTCACGGTGATGACGGGGCGGCCGGTGTTCTGTGCCACCCATGGCACCAGAAAGGAGGTGTCGAGGCCGCCCGAATAGGCGAGGACGATGGGCTGTGCGCCCTGTGCATCAGTTTTGGGCATGGTTCAGACTCTGAAGTTCGATCGAAGGCGCGCGATGAGCTCACCCTGGGCGGGCTCACCGTGGGTGGCGACGAAGATGGTGTCGTCGCCGGAAATGGTGCCCACGACTTCCGGCCATTCGGCCTTGTCGATGGCCACCGCAACGCTGGCCGCCGCCCCGATGGTCGTCTTGACGACCGTCAGGCAGCTTCCGGCCGGCAGCACCTGGCGCACGAACTGCGCCAGCGTGCCGAAATCACCATTGGCCCGCGTGACCTCATCCGGCGGCATCACATAGCGGCCGCCGGCCTTCAGAACGCCCAGATCGCGCAGATCACGGCTGATCGAGGATTGGGTGACCGCAAATCCATCGCGCTGCAACATATGCACGAGGTCGCCCTGCTTATGCACAAGACCGTTGCGCAGGAGGCGCACGATGGCATTGCGACGGTCAAATTGCTGGGTGTCTGAAAGCACGGGCGAACCTGTTGCATAAAGTTGCGCGTATTATGCATATAAATGCACCGAGGTCAAGGATCTGGCCACTCACCTGGCGCGAGCATCCAGCCGCTTTGCCCAAGGGCTGCGCCACCGGGATCAAAGCGGCGCTCCTGTACCAGCAGCGAACCGTCGTAGCCGAGCAGCACCAGCGTCGAGCAGCGGGTGCCGAAAGTTGGGTGCACGACGAACGGCGAGGACAGGACTTCCACCCATTCCGGCGGCAGTGGGCGCGCGCCCGGGGGTGCGTCGGGGAGGCTGCGCGTGCGATCTGCGAGCATGGCGAACAGCGGTTCGCTGGCGGCCTCGGGTGAGGTGACCGCCGTTGCTGGCTGCGACGCCAGCCACTGTTGGAACTTCTCACGTACGCGGGTCAGTTTTGGCCAGGGTGTGTCGAGCAGCAGATTGCTCAGCCCATAGACCCCGGGTGTCAATGCTTTGGAGAACTCTGGCGCGCGATTGGAGGCGTAGTAGAGGCTGTCGGCGTCGTTCAACAGCAGGTTGAAGCCCGCGTAGCGCTGTGCGCCGGCTTCGAGCTGCGCCAGATACACCGCCGGCGCCACGCCTTGTCGCAGCCACCCGGGTATCAGGCCGCCGCGGCTGGGTGCTTCCGGGCGTCGCGCCTGCACGTCACGGAAGTTGGTGATGATGCCGAAGCGCCGCCGGCGGTCCACGGCAAGCCAGGTGCCCTGCGCCGACAGGTCGCGGCCGGCCAGGATGTCCGGCGAGTCATGCCACACCGCCAGGGGCGCGGTGGGTCGCGCATGGTACTCGTCGCGATTGGCGGCGACGATCAGGCGGTAGCGCGGGTGCGCCCGCCAGGCCATGATCAGCAGGCACATCGCTTAGCTTAAGCTCTCGTCCAGCCAGGCACCGATCAGTCGGTGCGCGATGGCCTGCGGCGGCGGCAGCAGCACCTTCCCGGACTTGAGTTCAGCGCGCGAGAACCACTGCACGTCCTCCAGTTCACTGCCGCGCTGGATTTCGCGCGCTGCGCCGGCCGTGGCCCGGAACCCGAGCATCAGCGATGCCGGGAACGGCCAGGGCTGTGAGGACTGGTAGTGGACTTCATCCACCACCACCCCGGTCTCTTCCAGAACTTCCCGCGCCACCGCGTCCTCGAGGCTTTCGCCGGGTTCGACGAAGCCGGCGATGGTTGAGTAACGCCCGGGAGGCCAGCTTGGCTGTCGGCCCAACAAGGCCTGGTCGGCATGGGTCACCAGCACAATGATGGCCGGGTCGATGCGCGGGAAAAAATCGTGGGGGTTGCGCGGATGAGTGCATTGCAGGACATGACCCGCGCGTGTCGAGTGCGTCGGATAGCCGCATATGCCGCAGAAGCGCTGGCGCGATCGCCACAGAGACAGACCCCGCGCATAGGCCAACAGCGCCGATTCGGCTGCCGGCAGTACCGCGGCCAGCGGCCGCAGTTCCGCGAGCGCCGTCGCCGCGGGCAGCGTGATCGGCGTGTCGGCGGGCAGGTCGATGAGCATGCACCAGGCATCCTGGAACCAGCCCAGCAGCACCAGGTCGGCGTCGGCGCAGTCGCGCACCAGGGGATCTGCGCCATCCAGAAAGGCGATCCGGGCCAGGTTTGCGGATTCCGGGCTGCGCAGCAGTTGCTGAGCGCCCACCGACAATACGTAGCGGGTGCTATGCGCGGCGCGGATCGCGCGCAGTGCAGTTGCGTCCTCACGCATTTCGGAACGACGGTCGATGTACGGTCCGGCGAAGAAATTGGGCGGATGAATGGCCACTATCCCTTCAGGGCCCTTCAGGGCAAGGTCAGCGCGACCAGCTCGCCCGGATGATCCCGGGCGCCGGTCGCCACGACGATGTACTGCCGTCCGTACACCGCGTAGGTCATCGGTACGCCGGATTGATTGGCCGGCAGCGTCAGCTGGCTGATGATGGCTCCCGTCGCCTTGTCATAGGCGTAGAACTTGTTGCCGCCGCCGCCGGCGCGATACAGGCCGCTGCCCTCACCGGCGAACAGCAGGGTCTTGGTCACCAGCAGGCCCACCTGGTCGAACGATCCGGTGCGCGGCAGCTTGATGCCCGCCAGCGCCTTATTGTCAGTCGCCCACTGCGGGGTCTCGCTGTTCGGGATCATCCACAGGTGCGAGCCCGAGTTCAGGTTGATGGCGGTGATCCGCCCCCAGGGCGGCTTGATCAGCGGCAGGCCATTCGGTCCGCCCAATGAACCATGGGGGAAACCTTCCCCGTAGACGCCAACGTAGCGCTCATCGGAGATCTTCGGATCCTGGTGCAGCCCGATGGGGCACACCGAGGAAATCGAGCTGACGTAGAAGATGCCCGTTTCCGGATCAACGGCGGCGCCCTGCCAGTTCGAACCTCCGGACAGACAGGGCCGCAGCAGCGAGCCGAGATTTCCGCCATCGACGACGACCGAGGGCGGCACGTAGGCCCCTCCGAAGCGGTAGTCCCTGACGATGGCCTCGGCCTGGTGCTTGAGGTCCGCCGTGAAGTCGATGAGGTCCTCGACCCGCAGGCCCTGCGGTTCATAGGGCGCAGGTCGGGTCGGATAGGGCTGGGTGCGCGAGGTTTTCTCGCCCGGCACGTCGGTCTGCGGCACGGGACGCTCTTCAATGGGCCATACGGGTTTGCCGGTGACCCGGTCGAAGACGAAGATCAGGCCCATCTTCGTGACCTGGACGACGGCCGGAATTTTCCTGCCCTTCACCGTGATGTCGGCCAGCACCGGGGCGGCCGGCAAATCGTAGTCCCAGATGTCATGGTGCACGATCTGGTAGTGCCAGATGCGCTTGCCGGTCCTGGCATCGATGCACACCAGGGCGTCCGAGAACAGATTGTTGCCGGTGCGATGTCCGCCGTAGAAGTCGGCGGTCGGCGCCTCAACCGGCAGGTAAACCAGCCCCCGCGCGGCATCGGCGGAGAACGGCGCCCACACCGCCGTGTTGCCCGTGTACGAGTTGCTGTTGTCGTCCCAGGTCTCCGAACCGTATTCACCGGGTTGCGGGACCGTATGGAAGGCCCAGAGCAAGGCGCCGGTGCGCGCATCGTAGCCGCGAATCCATCCCGGAACGGCCACCTTCGAGGGCGGCGCACCGCCGGCGGAGAAGGACACGCCCGCCACCACCACATCGCCCACGATCACCGGCGGAGAACTGTTCCCGGGCGGCGTCTTCGGCAGGTCGGCGACTCGCGGCAGTCCCTCCTTCAGATCGACGATGCCCGCCTTGCCGAATGAGGCCACCGGCAGTCCTGAAAGTGCATCGAGCGCGACCAGCTGGAATCCGGGGGTGATGGTGAAGATACGGCTGCCCTCGCCGTGGCGGCTGGCACGCCAGTAGGCGACGCCACGGCCCGAGTTGCGTCGCGGCGCGAGCGCGCCGCGCTCACCTTCGTCGAGGCGGTACAGCCAAAGCGTCTCACCGGTCGTGGCATCGATGGCCACGACGTCGCGGCGGATGCCAGCGGTTATATAAAGAATGCCGTCGGCCATGAGTGGCGTCGGCCGGTAGTAGTACTCCGGGACGGGCCCGAAGTTGTCCGACTTCCAGCGCCAGGCGATGCGCAGCTTCGCGACGTTGTCGCGGTTGATCTGATCCAGAGGCGAGTAACTGCTGCTTCCCAGGTCGCCGCGGTTGTTGAGCCATTCCGCCGTGGCGGCGATTCGGGTGGCGCCACCCACGGGCGGCGCGGCAGGGGGCACCACCCAGCCGTTGGCGCGACGGATGCGGGTCAGCGCCGCCACATAGTCATCGTCACTCAGCGATCCTGGAGCGGTCGGCGGCATGGTCCGGCGCGTGAACTCATCGAGCCCCACCGGTGGCACCGAGCTCCAGTGCTGCGCAAAGGTGCTGCCGATCAGCGCCGGCCCGGTCTCGCCGCCGCGCAGCTGCGGCCCATGACAGGCCGCGCAGGTGCGCAGGTATGCGTCATCCTGGGTCGGGGCCTGGGCGTGCGCCTGGGCGCCCGCGCCGACCAGCGCCACCACTGTGCAGCATGCGGCCCAGGACCCGGTATTCCTATGGATCACGTTCATCGTCGGCCGTATTCTGCACGAGTGTGCCGATAAAGTGCGAAAGGGGGCTGTCCGTGACATTGCACTGCCGCTGCGCGAGTCCGCTCGTGTTCCTGGTTCTGGCCTGCGCGGCGCGAGCCGCGCCGCAACAAGCCGACCCGCAGGCGGGGCAACAGGCGTATCAGCACGCCTGCGCCATGTGCCACGACCATGGCGAGGCGCTGCGCGCACCGACGCTGGCGACCCTCAAGGCCATGCGCTATCAGCAGATCTACTACGCACTGACCGTCGGCAAGATGCAGGCTCAGGGCCATAGCCTGTCGGCGGCCGAGCGCTCCGCGCTCATTGATTTCCTCATCGGCAGGGCCCGGGTGAGCGACGCCTGGACGGCGCAGCTGCGCTGCACGGCGGCCCGGCGCAAGGTCGACCTCAGCATGCCGGCGACGGTGGCCGATTTCGGTTTCGACCCGCAAAACCACCGGCACCTTACGGCGCAGGAAGCAGGCATCACCACCGCTGACTTCCCTCATATGCAGCTCGCCTGGGCGCTGGCCTTTCCGCGCGCCACCACCATGCGCGCGCAGTCCGCCATCGTCGGCACCACGCTGTTCCTGCCGGTCGCCGATGCCGCGCAGCTGTATGCGATCGACATCGCGCAGCAACCCTGCCTGAAGTGGATCTACAAGAGCGATGTGCCACTGCGCACCGGCGTTGGCTACGGAGAATTGCCCGGGTCGCATCGCAAGGTGCTGGTGTTTGCAGATGTCGGTACGCGAATTCACATGGTGGATGCGGCGACGGGTGTGCCGCTGTGGAAGCACGCGGTGCACCTGACCGCGCTGTCCAATACCACCGGCACTCCGGTACTGCTGGGCGGACGCGTCTACGTGCCGCTGTCGGCTTCCGAGATCAATGTCGGCGCCGATAAGAATCACCTGTGCTGCACGACGCACGGGGCAGTCATCGCGCTGGATGCGAAGACCGGTCGCGAGATCTGGACGGCGCACACCATGCCGGATGCCAAACCCATTCACGACCGCGGGGACGGCCAGATGATGTGGGGCCCGTCGGGCGCGCCGATCTGGACGTCGCCGGCCATCGATGAGAAGCGCGGCGTGCTGTATGTCGGAACCGGCGAGGCAACTTCGGCGCCGGCCGCGCCAACCACCGACTCGGTGCTGGCCATTGACCTTGCGACGGGTGCGATCCGCTGGCGCTTCCAGTCGACCGCCGACGACATCTTCCTGACCGGCTGCATGATCCGCCACGATGGTCTGAACTGTCCGCACGAGGGTCGGCTGCTCGACCATGACTTCGGCGCCTCCATGGTACTGGCGAGAAGTCCGGATGGGCATGATGTGGTACTGGCGGGGCAGAAGTCCGGGATGCTCTACGCTTTGGACCCCGATGCGCAGGGCAAGGTGCTCTGGAAACACAGCTTTGGCGCGGGCTCGGTGATCGGCGGAATCCACTGGGGACTGGCATTCGATGGCGCGCGCGTGTTCGCGCCCATGAACACCTTCCCGGGACCCGATGGCAAGGACCCGGGGGAGGTGGCCGGGCTGCATGCGGTGGCGGTGGATTCGGGGAAGGTGCTCTGGTCCTATTATCCGCAACCGGATTGCTCGGGCGGGCGCAAGGCCCGCGTGCGCACCTGCGCCACCGTGACCGGGATGACCGGTGCGCCCACCGTCATCGCCGGGGCAGTCGTGGAAGGCAGTGCCGATGGCTTTCTGCGGGCGTTCGATGTGAACACCGGAG
>JBARBG010000157.1:0-23124 GCA_049792815.1 Steroidobacteraceae bacterium
AGAAACACGCTGTCGTTATGCCTTCCCACCCGTATATAACACCGCGGATCTATAGGGAATCCCGCACGAGTGATTCGGGCAGTAGCCATCCGGATTCTTCGCCAGGTACTGCTGGTGATAGTCGGCGTTGAAGCTGGAAAAGGCCAGGAAACCAGTCGATTTCATCGCCTCTCGCGATTATCCGGTCGACTTTCGGTAGACGTCGACGCTGTCAAATCGGTAGACCGGCTCTCGATTGCCGACATCCTACTTCAGTAGTATAAAGGTAGGATGAAGACGAAGACATCCCTGACCCTGTCCGAAGACCTAGTGGCCAGTATCGACAAATTGGCGGGCTCGAAGGTCTCCCGTTCCGCATATATAGAGCAGATCCTGCGGGAGTTCGTGGCTCGTCGTGCTCAGGCCCGGAAGGAAACCCGAGAGGTGGCTGCGATAAATCGCCATGCCGCTCAGCTCAACATCGAAATGAGCGACGCCCTGTCGTTTCAGGTCAGCTCGGCGGATGAATGAAACGGGGAGAGTTATACCGGGTTCGCCGACCGCCGGGTGATCCAAAGCCGGCCCGCGTCTTCGCCGTCGTGAGCCGTCAGCCGCTAATCGATTCGACCTACTCGACGGTGATCTGTGCGCCGGTGTTTACGCATTGGCACGGACTGCCGACGCAAGTGGCAGTCAGCGCGGCTGAAGGCCTCAAGCATGAGAGCGCAATCCAATGCGATGGCCTAATGAGTCTTGAGAAGTCGAGACTGACCGACTATATCGGCGAACTAACGGCCGACAAGCTGCGTGATCTCGACAATGCCTTGCTCGTCGCCCTGGGAGTTAACACAAGCGCACGACCGTCGGCCTGAGCTGCGTTTCCGGAATCAGCCAAATCAGCAAGAGCGCGTACCCGCTGAAACTCCCGAATTCCGTTAAGGAAGCTGCTACTGAACTCGCCAAGATCGATGGGGTTTCATTGAACCAGTTCATCGCTGCGGCCTTGGCAGAGAAGGTGGGGACGCTGCGAACCGTCGGCGAGTTCCTCCGGCAGCGCGCCGGTTCGGCAAAACCAAAGAACTTGGTAAGGTTTCTTCGCCGTGCACCCAAGACACCGCCGATCGAGGGTGATGAATGCGGCTTACGGAACCGAAATTAACGGGGGAGAAATGAACAAGATCAATCTGGGCCGTGTTCTTTTGGGGGGATTGGTAGCGGGGATTGTTATCGACATCATCGAGATTGTCGCGAATGGCCTGCTCGCCGTGGACTTGACTGCAACGCTGAAGGCACTCGGGCAACAGCCGCCTTCCCGATCAGCGATCGTCACGTTTTCAGCGCTGGGGCTCGTGACGGGAATTGCCTCAATCTGGTCCTACGCTGCCATACGACCGCGCTTTGGTGCTGGCGCCAGAACAGCAGTCATCGCGGGGCTCGGAATCTGGGTAGTCGGCTATGCAGTTCCGTATGCATACAATGTGGCACACGGTGTTCTCCCCTTCCGGTTAGGCGTCATTCTCGGTCTCGTCGGGTTGGTGGAGATCATTCTTGCGTGCATCGCAGGATCAGCGGTTTACAAAGAGCGATAGCGCGTCATTTGCGGAAGCGTCGTCCTACGCTCACCGAAGCCACTTTCGAACCGGCGTCATGGAATTCGAAGGACTGCAGTCTTCCACAACGTGTTTTCTAAGTCACGTTTGATTCCGCTGAGACCCCGCGTAGCGGCTGGGAGTTGTCAGTAGCGAACTTTCCTAGGCCGAGATCACCGGTAGACTTCCGGTAGACATCTACGACGAAAACATCAGGCGTTTTACCGCAGAAAAGCGCATCTTCGTTCGGTAAATGCTTGGCTTCCTGGTGGAAACCAAGTCACGCCTTCTGCTACACCTTCTCACCCGAATATGACACCGCGGATCTATAGGGAATTCCGCACGAATGATTCGGGCAATACCCATCCGGATTCTTTGCCAGATACTGCTGGTGATAGTCCTCGGCGTAGAAGAACGGCGGCGCCGGGCGGATTTCGGTGGTGATGGCACCGAGTCGCGCGCTGCTCAGCTGACCCTGGAAATGCGCGCGGGACTGCTCTGCGAGTTGCTGCTGTTCGTCACCGTGGGTGTAGAGAGCTGAGCGGTATTGCGTGCCGACATCGTTACCCTGGCGCATGCCCTCGGTGGGGTTGTGATGCTCCCAGAAAGTCTGCAGCAGATCCTCGTAGGAGATCACCTTGGGATCGAAAACAACCTTCACGACTTCGGTGTGCCCGGTCAGGCCGCTGCATACTTCCTGGTAAGTGGGATTGGGAGTGTGACCTCCAGCGTAGCCCACGGCCGTGGAGTAGACGCCGGGTAGTTTCCAGAAAAGCTTTTCGGCTCCCCAGAAACATCCCATCCCGAAATCGGCCTCCAGCATCCCGGACGGAAACGGTGGGGTGATGCGATGCTGATTCACGAAATGAGTGTCGGGAACCGCCAGCGGTGTAGTGCGCCCAGGCAAGGCGTGCGCCGAGTCCGGGATGGTATTTTTGCTGCCGAATAGCGCCATGCGGGGTGTCCTTCGAGCCTTTTGTCGATCATCTGCGTGGGGGCGGGCCGGTGCAAGTCAAGCCCTGCTTGCGGTAGAATGATGCATGGGCATCAGCAACGCACATAATCTGCGCTCCCCGTCGGTGGAGTCGCCTCGTCCTTATGGCCTGCGCGTCAGCCTGCCTTCGGGTGATCCCATGCGCAAGCTTCTGGGGCCCGAGTGGCACCGTCTTCACTGGTACGCCACGGCCCTGGAGCGGGACGCCGATCTGGCCGAGATGAGCCGCCGGCACGAATACTCGCGTGCCAGTGATGCGCCGTCACTGCGCTTCGAGAAAATCGAGAACCTGGCCGAAAGCCGCGGCCTGTAAGCCCGCCGTCCCTACTGGAAGGTGCGGCCGAGAAACAGGTAGAAGGCCTCCCGGCCATGCTCCTCGTAGCCGGTCGCGAGATAAATGGGCCCGAGGAAGGTATCGATCCCGAGGAATATGCTCGCATCCTTGCGGCTGCTTCCCCAGTTGATGTCTCCGAGCTTCTCGAAGACATTCCCGGCCTCGAATGACACACCCACGTAGGTCGGAAAATCGAAGGGCCCGTCACCGCCCTTGCCGATCTTGCGATACAGAAGCACTCTGGCGATTGCGTATTGCGGACCGGCCAACGAATCGGCCGCAATTCCCGACAGATTGAACAGTCCGCCCAGCGGATACTGGGTGCGCACATCAAGTGGATTGGTCTGATTGAAGGTGGCGCCGCCGGAGACCCAGAACATGGCGGTCTCGCGCCCGAAGGTGCCGGCAGTCAGGTAGTTGATGGACAGGCGGTCAAACGGCGCATCACCGCCAACCTCGTAGCGCTCGCTGTTCCACTCGACGCTTGCCAGCTGGCCGTTGTGCGGGAAGCGCACATCATCCAGCTGATCCACGGAAAAGCGCGCGAAATAGCCGTTCGCGTTGAAGGTGCTCGTAATCGGCGGCAGCTGGACGTCACCCACCAGCACCGAGGTGCCACCTTGTTCATGATAGACGCCAAAGCGCAGTTCCCCGATGTTCTCCAGTTCCTTGCCCAGATCCAGGCCAGTGCGGAAGGTGTGCACACGCAGTTCCGCCAGATGCTCCTGGGTCGAATTCACAAGCGGAGTATTGACGTCATCAAACTCGGTGTGCGGATCGATGAAGTAGGCCGAGGTCTGCTGGAATGGCAGGTACAGCTCGGTATAGATATGCGGTGAGCTGCCGGCCTCGAGATCCCAAACCCACTCCCCGCCCTTCTTGGTGATGTCTCCCAGCACCAGTCGCGCGCCAATGTTGTAAGTGGCATCGCCCTGGAAGTCATCCTGCAACCCCAGCCCAAAGCGCACGAAATCCGGTCCCCATGAGTTCGGTTGCGCCGTGATCAGCAGGCCATGCTTATCGGCATCCGTCAGCACCTGATAGTCCAGACTCTCCAGTTTGCCGCGGCCATAGTATTCATCGATGGTGCGTTCCACGGCCTTGGGGTCCAGCGTCTGGCCGGCAAACGGTCCGAACAACTCGCTGAGCGCATCGACATACGGCGCCGACAGTGGATTCACCTTGACGTAGTCGATGCGCGGCAGGCCACGGTGCACCGCATCCCGGTCGGCCAGGTAGCGCGCGTAGTCATCCGTACTCAGCGCGAGCCCACGCAGGCGCTCGCTCATGTCCTGTGCGGCCTTGGATCCTGCCGCCATGGCCTTGGGCACGATGCCGAAATCAAATGAGGACAGTGTGCCCATGGCCGGACTGATCAGGATGTCGGACTTCGTCAGCGTTTCCAGCTGCCGCGTGGCGTCACGACGGATCAGGATCGACAGCATCTGGTTGGAGATCGCGGTGGCACTGCCGAGCCGATCGCGCGCGAACAGCGGCGCGCCGACGTCCACGACAATCAGTACATCCACGTTCATGGCACGTGCCACGTCTATGGGCAGATTGTCGGCGATGCCGCCATCCACCAGCACCTGCCCATCGCGCTCCACCGGCACGAACAGGCCCGGGGCGGAGAGGCTCGCGCGCATGGCTGAGGCCAGATCACCGCTCTTCATCACCTCCGGGTCACCGGTTGCCAGGTTCGTGGCCACTGCGCGAAAGCGCGTGGGCAGGTCGTCGAAGGAATCGATCGTCGCCACCGGCAGAGTCAGGCGCCGCAGCAGCATCTCCAGGCTCTGACCCTTGATCAGTCCCTTCGGCAGCTGGAAGGCCCAATCACGAACGCCCACCGGAAAATTCACCAGGAAGCTTTCATCCTCCTGCTTGCGGCGGTAGGTCAGCTCGGTGCGCGGTGGCCGATCGTAAAAGGCGTCCTGCCAGTTCAGTGAATTGGCGACCGTGGCAATCTGCGTCGCCGACAGGCCGCTGGCATATAGGCCGCCGACTACCGCACCCATGCTGGTGCCGGCAATGGCATCGATGGGTATATGCAGCTGCTCCAGGACCTGCAGCACACCGATGTGCGCCGCGCCACGGGCGCCACCCCCAGAGAGCACCAGACCGACTCGCAGGCGGTGTGCGAGCGCAGGGGCCACCGACGATGAGGTGGCGCTCGGGGCCGGTGCCGGATCAGCGCCGAACGCGCTCGCCGCAAGGCCCAGCAGCAGCCAGCCCATGGCCAGGGCCAGTTGGCGCTGCAGTTTCGGGCCGGGCGTCCGGTGGTCATGGCTCACCGCGCAAGAATAGCAGCACCGGAGGCAAGAACGACTGGACAATCACGGGCTTACGGTGCGCGGCTGGAGATCAACGGCAGCCGCCAGTAAGCTTGCGAGTTTCGCTTTTCACAAAGAACCGCATGTCCTACCTGTTCTACGCCGCCCTGCCCATCATTCTCACCGTGCTGCTCATCATCCATGTCATCCGCACGGGCCGGAATACCCTGTGGATCTGGCTGATCATTTTCCTGCCGCTGGCAGGTGGCATCGCCTATGTGCTCGTGGAGCTGCTGCCGGAACTGCTGAACAGCCGGACCGCCCAGGCAACGCGCCGCAACGTAAGGCGCGCTCTGGACCCTCAGGCACAGCTGCGGCGCTTTCAGGATGAGGCGCAGGTCACCCAGAATGTCGCCAGCAATCAGCGCTTCGCCGAAGAGCTGCAGCGTCACAATCGGTTCGATGAAGCCGCCGCCATCTATCGCAAGGTGCTCACGGGACTGTATGAACACGACCCTGACCTGATGCTGGGGCTGGCCCGGGCGCAGTTCGGAGGCGGCGCTGCCAGCGCCGCCCGGGCGACGCTCGATGAAGCCTTGCGGATGAATCCGGGATTTCGCTCACCCCAGGCGCATCTGCTGTACGCCCGCGCCCTGGAAGCCGAAGGCAATGTGGAAAAAGCCCTGGCCGAATACCAGGGGCTGTCCACCTCCTACCCCGGGGCTGAGGCCGCGGTGCGCTACGCGCAGCTGCTCAAGGCGCAGGGCCGGGTCGATGAATCCCGCACCGTGGCCAAGGATCTTCTGGAGCAGGCACGCATCGCGCCGGCGCACTACCGCCGGGCGCAACGCGACTGGCTGGACAGCGCGCAGCGTCTGGCCCTGGGCCGCTAAACGGCGTGTGCGGGGACCTGCTGCGTAATGCAGTGAATGTTGCCGCCGCCCAGCAGGATCTCGCGGGCCGCAACGCCCACCACCTTGCGATCCGGAAACAGGCGCCGCAGGACGCGCGCGGCCGCGCGGTCGGTGCCGGGGTCGAGCAAGGGCATCACCAGGCCGCCATTGGCCAGGTAGAAGTTGATATAGCTGCCGGCCAGCCGCCAGCCCGCGACCCGCGCGTGAGAACCGCGCTTGCGCTGCACTCCGGAGGCTTCCCGCCGGGTCATGTACAGCGGACCGGGCGCCGGGACCTTGTGGACCCGCAGGCGCCGATCGCGCGCATCGCGCGCGGCCAGCAGCCGCTCCAGAGCATCCTTTGAAATCGCATGCTGCGGATCCTTAGGATCATCGCACCAGGTCACACACACTTCGCCGGGACGCACGAAGCAGGCCAGGTTGTCGATGTGACCATCGGTCTCGTCGTTGAACACACCGCTCCCCAGCCACAGGACGCGGGAAACACCCAGATACTGTCTCAGGTGTCCTTCGATCTGCGAACGGGTCAGGCCCGGGTTGCGATTGCGGTTGAGCAGACACTGCTCGGTGACCAGGGCGGTACCCTCGCCATCCACATGGATCGCACCGCCTTCGTTGATCAGCGGAGCCCGGTAGCGCGCCAGGCCTTCGATCTCCAGAACCTTGCGGGCGACGTGATCATCGAGCTCCCAGGGCGCATACAGACCGCCGTCAACGCCGCCCCAGGCATTGAAAGGCCAGTCCACGCCGCGCAGCTCTCCGGTGGCATTGACCACGCCGGTGGGGCCGACATCGCGCATCCAGGCGTCATCGTGCGACAGTTCCACGACGCGGATGCGGGCCGGGAGCTGCGCGCGTGCCGAATCAAAGTGCGCCGCAGTCACACCCATGGTCACGGGTTCGAAACGCGCAATGGCGGTGGCCACCGCGGCGAATGCGGCCTGCGCGGGCTGCGCGCTGCGGCGCCAGTTGTCCGGCCGTTCCGGCCACAGCATCCAGCAGCCGGCGTGCGGCTCAGTTTCCGCCGGCATGCGGAAGCCATCCCGGGCCGGCGTGCCGGACAGGGTCACGGTCATGGGCCGCTGCGTTCCAGCGCCTGATCCAGATCCGCGGTCAGGTCTTCAACATCCTCAAGCCCGATCGACAGGCGCGCGGTGCCCGCGCCCACCCCTGACATCTCGGACTGCTCGGCGGTCAGATCACGGCTGGACATCATCTGCGGTGGGACCACCAGCGACTCGGTGGAACCCAGACTCGCGGTGATCGAAAAGTACTGCAGAGCATCGGCGAACCGCCCGGCCGCCACCTCGCCCCCGCGCACATCCAGCGTGACCACGGTGCCGAAGTGCTGCATCTGCCGTCGCGCCAGCTCATGCTGCGGGTGACTCGGCAACCCCGGATAGTGAACCTTCTCGACCCGCGGATGCACTGCCAGCCATTCGGCGATGTGCTGTGCCGCCCGGGTCTGTGCCTCGTACCGCAGGTAGTAGGTCTTCAGACCCCTCGCGATGAGGAAGGCTGCGTGCGGGTCCAGGATCGCACCCATGGTGCCGAACTCACCCCGCAAGCCACGGATGATGTCGCTGCGCGCGATGACCGCACCGCCCATGACATCGCCGGCGCCTGAGGCGTACTTGGTGAGACTGTGGATGAAGATGTCCAGCGGATACTGGCCGTGCTGGTGCAGGCCCGCGAAGGTGTTGTCGAGCACCGTCAGCGCGCCGTGCGCCTGCGCGAGCCTGGTGATCGCCTCGATGTCGGCCACCTTGGTCACCGGATTGGTCGGGGATTCGAAAACGACCAGGCGTGTCGGCGTGGTCCGCAGCACCCGCTCCACGCCCGCCAGATCCTCGATGGACAGCATGGTGCTGTTCACGCCAAAGCGGCCAAGCAGCCGGCGTATCAGGTAACGCGTGGGGTTGTAGGTTTCAACGAAGCACAGCACGTGATCGCCCTGGCGCGTAAGGGCCAGCAGCGCCTCGGCGATCGCCCCCACGCCGGAACCCGTGACCAGACAGTCATCGCGACCCTGCATGGCGGCCAGCTGCAGCTCCAGTTGCCGGGTGGTCGGATTCGCGGCGCGCGAATAGAAGTACCCGGGCCGGTCGCCGCGCAGAAACTCAAGGGTGTCATCCAGAGTCTCGAATTCGAACTTCACCGACTGATAGATGGGCATCACCAGCGGCCGGTTGCCCGCCGGCAGTTTCACCTCAGGTGGATGATTGACGCTCGTGGATTTTTTCATTTGGCGAACTCAAGCAGACGGGTGACGGCCTGGGCAAGGGTAGCATCACGCTTGGCGACACACAGTCGCACGAAGGGCATGGGGGGCGCAGCGACGTAAAATGGCGACAGTGGGATGGTGGCGACGCCCGCCTTGACGAGCAGTTCCTCGGCGAAGTGCACATCGGCCTGCGGCGGCAGTCCCTGCGGCGGCGCGGCGTGGCCCGGCAGCGCACTGAAATCAAGCAGCTGGAAAAAAGTGCCCTGCGCCGGAGGCAATCTGAAGGCCGATTGCGCCAGGCCCTGCCGCAGCAGGTCACGCTTGGCCTGAAAGAACCCCGACAGCTCGCTCCACACCTGCGGTTTTTCCTGCAGGTACTGCGCAATGGCCTGCTGCAGCGGTGTTGCAATGGTGAAGGTATTGAACTGGTGCACCCGCCGCAGCTCCACTGTCAGGGCCGGGGGCGCAATGCAATAGCCCACGCGCCAGCCGGTGGCATGCAGCGTCTTGCCAAATGAGAACACCACGAATGAGCGCGCCGCAAGTTCCGCGTGCGCCACCACGGAGTGATGTCTGCGCCCGTCATACATGACGTGCTCATAGACCTCATCGGACAGCACCAGTATGTCGCGCTGCCGGATCAGTGCCGCGAGTGCCTCAAGGTCCGCGGCACTCGCCACCGTGCAGCTGGGATTGTGGGGTGAGTTGATGATGATCAGGCGCGTGCGCGGCGTGATGCTCGCCGCGACCCGCTCCCAGTCATAGGCGAAGTCCGGCGGCAGCAGCGGGATGTGCACGCAGCGACCGCCCGCAAGACGGATGGCGGGATCGTAGGAGTCGTATGCGGGATCGAAGACCAGGACCTCATCCCCGGCGCCGACCACGGCCTGGATGGCCGAAAAGATGGCCTCCGTGGCCCCCAGGGTCACCGTGATTTCGGATTCCCAGTCGCGCACAACGCCGTAGGTGGCCTGCAGTTTGCGGGCGATGACCTGGCGTAGCACCAGCGAGCCTTCCATCGGGGCGTACTGGTTGTGCCCTTCACGCACCGCCTGCCCCAGCAGCTCGCCGATCCGCGGATCGATATCGTAGTCTGGAAATCCCTGTCCGAGATTCAGCGCCCCCAGTTCGCGGGCGCGACGCGACATGACCGTAAAGATCGTGGTACCCACATCGGGCAATTTGCTGCGCCCGAACTCAGTCATGAGTCGCTGCTTGCCATGGCCGCACCGATGACGCCCGCCTGCCCGGCGAAATGCGCCGGACGCAGCTGTGCCTCGCATCTGAGCAGGTTCGAGAATTCCGCATAACGCTCACTGACGGCGCCCCCCAGGATGATCACGTCGGGCCAGAACAATGCATGCACCCGTGCCAGATACACATTCACCCGTTCGCTCCACGCGGGGAAGTCGAGCTGCAACGCGGTGCGCACCTGCGCGGACGCAAACTTCTCGGCATCCATGCCGTTCAATTCCATGTGCCCGAGCTCGGTGTTCGGATACAGCCTGCCGTCCACAAACAGCGCCGAGCCGATGCCGGTGCCGAAGGTGAGCATCATGGCGGTACCCTTCACATCCTTGCCCGCGCCCCAGCGCATCTCGGCGATCCCGGCCGCATCGGCGTCATTCAGGAACACCACCCGACGGTTGAGGGCCCTGCCGACTACCGCGGCGCCGTTGGCGCCCAGCCAGGAATGATCGATATTCGCGGCGGTGCGGATCACCCCGTCGCGCACCACGCTGGGAAAGGCGACGCCCACACTGCCCTGAGCCTGCGGCAGGCGCGCGGCGAGATCCGCAATGACCGCGGCCAGACGTTCCGGTGTCGAGGGCTTGGGCGTGGCTGCCGCAATCATCTCACCCAGCAATTGCCCCGTCGTCACGTCCACCACGCCCGCCTTCACTGACGAGCCGCCGACATCGATTCCCAGGTGGTACTGACTCATGCGACCGCCTTCGAACATTGTCTTCACTGGTTGGCGGCGACGGCCAGCTGCATGTCGCGCTCGCGCCTGCGGTGCTGGTATCGCATCCAAAACGCCGACAAGGTGATGCCCGTCGCCACGAGCAGGACCATGATGGTGGCCAGTGCGTTCACGTCGGGACTGACCCCCAGGCGCACTTTGGAAAATATCACCATCGGCAGGGTACTGGAGCCGGGCCCGGCGACGAACTGGGTGATGACCAGATCATCCCACGACAGGGTGAAGGACAGCAGCCAGCCCGATACCAGTGCCGGCGCCACCAGCGGCAGGGTGATGCGCCGGAAAACCGTCCCGGGTCTGGCCCCCAAATCCAGCGCCGCCTCCTCCAGCGATTCATCGAATCCCACCAGGCGCGATTGCACTACCACCGCAACGTATGCAGTGCAGAAGGTAATGTGGGCCAGAGTGATGGTGACCATGCCCGTGCCGCGCGGCCAGCCGATGGCCTGCTGCAAGGTGATGAACAGCAGCAGCAGGGCAAGACCGGTGATGACCTCGGGCATAACCAGCGGAGCGGTGGTCATGCCCACCAGCAGCGTACGGCCGCGGAACGGCCCGAAGCGTGCCAGCGCCACCCCGGTGAGCGTTCCGAGCACCACGGCCCCGCTCGCGGCGATCAGGGCGATGCGGATCGAGAGCCAGGCGGCGTCCAGGATTTCATCATTGCCCAGCAACTCGGCGTACCACTTCAGCGTCGGCGAATGCGCCGCGTCCCACACCGTCACCAGGCGTGAGTTGTTAAGCGAGAACACCATCATGGAAAGGATGGGAGCGTAGAGGAATGTCAGTCCCACCCCCAGCATGGTGCGCGCAAACCAGCGCGAGCTGCTCATGGGTGACTCTCGATCTGACGGCGGCCGGAGTGCTGGAACAGCATGATCGGCACCACCAGCAGCAGCAGCATGAGGATGGCGACGGCACTGGCCAGTGGCCAGTCGCGGTTCTCGAAGAACTCATCCGACAGCACGCGGCCGATCATCAGCTGGTCGGTTCGCCCGAGGAGCGAGGGCACGACGTACTCCCCTACTGCCGGAATGAAGACCAGCAGGGACCCAGCGATGATGCCGGGCAGCGATTGCGGCAGGGTCACGCGCACGAATGCGGTGAAGGGCCGGGCCCCCAGGTCCGCCGCCGCCTCCAGCAGCGCCATATCATGCTTTTCCAGGTTCGCGTACAGCGGCAGGATCATGAACGGCAGGTACGAGTACACGATGCCCACGTACACCGCGAAGTCCGTCTGCAGCAGGGTCAGGGGCTGGTGGATGACCCCAAGGTACAGCAGGACGTTGTTGATGACTCCGTTGTGCTTGAGCAGTCCGATCCAGGCATAGACGCGCAGCAGAAAGGAGGTCCAGAACGGCAGCACGATGAGCATCAGCAGCGCGCTGCGCCAGGTCCCCTGGGCGCGGGCGATGACATAGGCCATGGGGTAGCCCAAGAGCAGACACAGCAGCGTCGAAACCGCGGCGACCTTCAGCGAATACAGGTACGCACTGATGTACAGCGGATCGGTGAACAGAAAGGCATAGTTGCTGAAGTGCAGCGCCGGGTGCGGCAGTCCGTTGATCCATTCGAGCAACGGCGCGTAGGGCGGAATCGTCAGCCGCTCCTGCGAAAACGACAGCTTCAGTACGATCAGGAAGGGCAGCAGGAACAGCAGCATCAGCCAAACCATCGGCACGCCCAGCACCAGCCGGCGTCCGCGTTGGTTCACGCTTTGAAGATTCTGTGGCATCGCTATTCCGTCAGGACCACGGGGCTGCCGGGCTGCCAGGAGAGGTACACCACCTCTTCCGGGCCGACGCGTTGCTCGGCATCGCGTGCCGAGTTCGGCAGCGTGACCCGCACCTCGCGGCCCGAATCCAGCGCCACCAGGTACACCGACGCATCGCCCATGTAGGCGATGGCGCGAACGCGTCCGCGGGCCACATTCTCGGAGTCCGGGGTCACCGCGGCGAGCCCCGGGGGCTGGCGGCTCATGGAGATCTTCTCCGGCCTCACGGCCGCCCAGACCGTGGCATCGCGGTCCGCCGGCAGTTGCCTGTCGACCCTGATCACGCAGCCCAGTTCATTGCAGCGGATGCGCTGGCGCGGCGCGGACTCGCCCAGCACCTGGCCTTCAAACAAATTGACCGAGCCGATGAAGTCGGCGATGAAGCGGGTGCCCGGGGACTCGTAGATCTGCGACGGCGTACCCACCTGGACGATGCGGCCGTGGTTCATGACGCCCATGCGCGTTGACAGCGTCATGGCCTCCTCCTGGTCATGGGTCACGACGATGAAAGTCACGCCAAGGGCCTTTTGGATATTGATGAGTTCGAACTGGGTATGCTCGCGCAGCTTCCTGTCCAGGGCCGCCAGCGGCTCATCCAGCAGCAGCAGCTTCGGCCGCTTGACCAGCGAGCGCGCCAGGGCGATCCGTTGTCGCTGGCCACCTGAGAGCTGGTGCGGCTTGCGGTGGCCGAAGCTGCCCATTTTCACGATGTCGAGGATTTCCCCGACGCGCCGCCTGATCTCATCGCGACGCAGACCCTCCTGTTCCAGGCCGAAGGCAATGTTCTTCTCCACGCTCATGTGGGGAAACAGCGCATAGGACTGGAACATCATGTTCACGGGCCTTTCGTACGGTGGCACCGTGCTCATGTCACGCCCATCGACCAGGACCCTGCCGGCGCTTGGCGTCTCGAACCCGGCCAGCACGCGCAACAGCGTCGTCTTGCCCGATCCCGATCCGCCCAGCAGGCAGAAGATCTCGCCCTTATGGATGTCGAGGCTGACATCATCCACCGCGACGAAATCGTCGAAGCGCTTGCTGACATTTTCGATGCGCACGTACGCCGGCTGCGCCATGGAATCCACTGCTGGTTGTTGGTTCACCGTTGCGCCTTATTCGCCGGTCTTGAAGCGCGTCCACATGCGGTTCAGCAACCGGGTGAACTGCGGGGTTTTGGCCAGTTCCGGCACCAGTTTCGCGCGCACCTGCGGCGGCGGATAGATGCCCGGATCGTTCCTGACGGCGCTCTGCAGCGCCTCGAACGCCGGATCGTCGCCATTGGCATACTTGAGGTAATTGCTGTTGCGCGCGGCGATTTGCGGGCGCAACAGGAAATTGATGAACAGGTGCGCGTTCCTCACATGCGGCGCATCGGCCGGGATCGCCACCATGTCGAAGTTGCGCATCGCACCCTCCTTGGGGATGTGGTACGCCAGTTCAATACCCCGCCCGGCCTCCAAGGCCCGGTCGTGTGCCTGTTTCACGTCCCCCGACCAGCCCATCGCCAGGCAGATCTCGCCATTGGCCAGGTCATCGATGTACCGCGATGAATGGACGTAGCGGATGTAGGGCCGTATGGCCAGCAGCGCCTTTTCCCCGGCCTGCAGATCCGCCGGCGATTCGCTGTTTGGATTGCGGCCCAGGTACAACAGCACCGCGCCCAGCATTTCCGTGGGTGTGTCCAGCATGGACACGCCGCAATCCTTGAATTTCGACACTACTGCGGGATCGAAGATCATGCGCAGGGAATCCACCGGCGCATCCGGCATCCGCTCGCGGATCTTGGCCACGTTGTAGCCGGGGCCCGAGGTGATCCACATATAGTCGACGCCGTATTCATTGCCAGGATTGTAGACCGCGGACTCGCGCGCCACTTCCGGATCCACGTACCTGAGATTCGGCAGCAGCGCCTTGTTGAGCTTCTGATAGACGCCGGCCGTGATCTGGCGTTGCAGGAAGGGCCCCGAGGGAGCCACAACGTCAAAGTTTGAATGCCCCATGAGCATCTTCGTCTCCAGCACCTCGTTGGAGTCGAAAACGTCATAGTTGACCTTGATGCGGTATTCGCGCTCGAAATCCTCGATGACCCCCGGGGCGACATAGTCCGACCACTGGTAGACGTTCA
Source organism: Steroidobacteraceae bacterium (assembly GCA_049792815.1). Taxonomy (GTDB): domain Bacteria; phylum Pseudomonadota; class Gammaproteobacteria; order Steroidobacterales; family Steroidobacteraceae; genus DAIDKA01. The sequence continues at coordinate 14,188 of JBARBG010000157.1, forward strand.
GCACCTTGTCGTCGGCGGCTGAACCGGCGCTGCAGCCGGCCAGGCACAGCGCCAGTGCGCACACTGCGATGAGAGTACGGAGGTTTCCCATTAACCTATAGTACCGCCGGCCGCTGCGCCCATACCCTCAGACATTCAGCAGCAGGTGCTCGCGCTCCCAGGAGCTGATGACCTGCAGGAACACCTCGTACTCGGCCTCCTTGACCAGCGCGAAGGCTTCCACGAAGGTCGGCCCGAGCAGTCCCACCAGCGGTTCGCATGCCCGGAACTCACGCAGCGCCTCATCCAGGGTGCGCGGCAGTCCAAACGGCAGATCATGGGCACTGCCAGTAATCGGGTCGGTGGGTTGCAGATTCTCGGTCATCCCCAGGTAGCCACAGGCCAGCGAGGCCGCCATGGCGATATACGGGTTGGCGTCCGCACCACCGCAGCGGTTCTCCACGCGGCGGTCCGCGGCGCTGGCATTGGGCACCCGCAGGCCGGCCGTGCGGTTGTCATAGCCCCAGTGGGTATTGATCGGGGCGGTCTGGTGGCGGGTCAGGCGCCGGTAGGAATTCACGTTGGGGCAGAACAGGGCCATGGCCGCCGGCAGATAGCGCTGCAGGCCGGCGATATGCGCAAAGAACAGCGGCGAGGGCGTGCCGTCGGGATTGCTGAAGATGTTCTTGCCGCTCTTGCGGTCCAGCACGCTCTGGTGGATGTGCATGGCGCTGCCGGGCTCCTTGGCATGCGGCTTGGCCATGAAGGTCGCGTACATCTTGTGGCGCAGCGCGGCCTCGCGCGCCGTGCGCTTGAACAGGAAGGCCTGATCGGCGAGGTCGAGCGCATTGCCGTGAATCAGGTTGATTTCCATCTGCGCCGGTCCGTCCTCGTGGATCAGCGTGTCGATCTCGATCTCCTGGTCTTCGCAGAACTGGTAGATGTCATCAAACAAGGGATCGAACTCATTGACGGCCGCGATGCTGTAGGACTGGCGGCCGGGCTCGGCGCGGCCGGAGCGGCCGACGGGCGGCTTCAAGGGATAGTCCGCGTCGAGATTCGGCTCGATCAGGTAGAACTCAAGCTCCGGCGCCACCACCGGGTCCCAGCCGCGCTGGGCGTACAGTTCCAGCACATGCCGCAGCACGTTGCGCGGCGCCATCGCGACGCGGCGGCCGTCGCCGTAGAAGCAGTCGTGGATGACCTGCGCGGTGGGCTCGGCCGCCCACGGCACGCGCCGCACGGTCTTGGAGTCCGCCTTGAGAATGATGTCGATTTCGGCCGGATTCATCGCATCCCCGGTGTTGACCGGATAGTCGCCCGTCACCGTCTGCAGGAATACGCTCTCCGGTAGCCGCATGCCGCCGTCTTCGGCAAACTTTTCGGCCGGCATGATCTTGCCGCGCGCAATTCCCGCCATGTCCGGGATGATGGCCTCGACTTCGGAAATGCCGTGGTCGCGGAAGAACTGCTGGATATCGGTAGCCATAAATCACCTGGTCTGCGCGCGCTCACGGCCGGCATCGCCAAAGGCCGCGAATAACGCGCGCGAAAATGCATTGTTCATCGCCTGCCACTCGGGGTGCCATTGCACCGCCACTGCGAAGCAGGGCGCATCCGCGACATGGAAGCCCTCGATAAGGCCATCAGGAGCGCGTGCCTCGACGACCAGGCCCTTGCCCAGCCGCTCGACGCCCTGCCAGTGCAGGGAGTTGACGCAGATCTGATCCACGCCCGCCAGTTTGCTCAGCAGTCCCCCGGGCTCCAGGCGCACCTCGTGCGCGGGGCCGTACTGGGTCTCAAGATCAGCGCTCTCATCGTCCCGGTGGTCGAGATGCCCAGGCACCTCGTGAACCCGCTGCAGCAGGGTGCCACCGAAGGCGACATTCATCTCCTGGAAGCCACGGCAGATGCCCAGCAGCGGCACTCCCATCTGCACGGCACGCGGAATGAGGGTTAGCGTGGTCGCATCACGCTCAGGATCGTGGAGGGTTCCCGGAACACTTGGCGCACCGGCGTAATGGTGCGGTTCCACATTTGACGGGCTGCCGGGCAGCACGATCCCGTCCAGGTGACGCAGCACCTCCTCGATGTCGCCACTCTCGCCCAGCGCCGGCAGCAACACGGGAATGCCCCCCGCACCCTCGGTGATCGCCGTCAGGTACTTCTCGCCGACCAAGTGAAAGGGATGCCGGCCAATCATGCGGCGATCGGCGGATATGCCGATGACCGGGCGTCGGGATTTCATGAGTATTCTCGGGGCATGTTTAATATTTTAAACATATCCCGCCTTCAGGTCTTATTACGGACCCATATTAGACCATACGAAGGGCTTGCCGGCTGCTCCCCGGCGCACATTTTGGCGACTGCTCGATAAGTGGTAAAATGGCTCTGCAGCCCGGCAATATCGTCATTTGCGGGAGCCCTGTCAGCGTACCCGGATGCCCGCCGCCGGTGTGCGAAGCGCAGCGTTTGGCGCTTTGAATATTTTAAACACCTGGTGTTGCCGCCATGTCCGGCCAGCCGCTCGCACCCACTTACTATGCCGCCGCCTGCACCCCGGCACCGGCCCGCCCGGGGCTCGCGGGGACTCACCGCTGTGATGTGTGCGTGGTGGGCGGCGGCATCGCCGGCACGTCCACGGCGCTGCACCTGGCCGAGCGTGGGCTTGATGTGATTCTGGTGGAGGCGCAACAGATCGGCTGGGGCGCCTCCGGCCGCAGCGGCGCGCAGGTACTGCCCGGCGTCGCCGCAAGTCAGGACAAGCTGGAGCGGCTCATCGGCGCGGCCGACGCCCGCAAGGTGTGGGAGGTCAGCGTCGAGGGCGTGCGGCTGGTGCGCGAGCTCATCGCGCGCCATGGCATCGACGCCCAGTTCGTGGCCGGGCACATGCTCACCGCCGTGAAGCCGCGCCACGAACGCGAACTGCGCGCCCATCTGCAGGAGCTCGCGCAGCGTTACGGCTACCCGGGCGTGCGCTACATGCCGCGCGACGAGGTGCGCAGCATCATCGCCAGCGACCGCTACTTAGGAGCGCTCTACGACCCCAACGCCGGGCACCTCCAACCGCTGAACTACACCTTGGGGCTCGCGGCGGCCGCCGAGCGCCGCGGCGCGCGTATTTTCGAGGGCACGCGCGCGCTCAACTTCAGCGGCCGCGCGCCGCTGCGTGTAAGCACCACCGGCGGTGAAGTGCTATGCCGGCAGCTGGTCCTGTGCGGGAATGTCTATCTCGGCGCGACCGCCCCGCAGCTGCAGTCGCGGATCATGGCCGTGGGCACCTGCATCGTGGCCAGCGAGCCGCTGGGCGCCGAGCGGGCGCAGTCACTGATCAGCAACAACGCCGCCGTCGCCGACATGAACTGGGTGCTGGACTATTTCCGGCGCTCGCAGGATCACCGCCTGCTGTTCGGGGGCCGGGTCACGTACGCCGGTTTTGATCCGGACCGGATCGCCGCCGCGACACGCGCGCGCATGACGCTGGTGTTCCCGCAATTGCGGGACGTCAAGGTGCAGTTCGCATGGGGCGGTCATGTGGATATCACGCGCAACCGCGCACCGGACTTCGGGCGCCTCAACCCTGGCGTCTACTACCTGCAGGGATTCTCGGGCCACGGTATCGCCCTCGCCGGCATGGCCGGCAAGCTCGTGAGCGAGGCCATCGCGGGTGACGCCGGGCGCTTTGACGTCTTTGCGCGCATCCCCCATGGCGGCTTCCCGGGCGGAGCGGCGCTGCGGCGACCGGCCCTGGTGCTGGCCATGCTGTACTACCGTATCAGGGATCTGCTTTAGGGCGAATTTCAAAGCAGCGGTGGATGCGCGGATTGCGCTCGAAATCCAGCGCGATGGTGGCGCGCGAGATGTCCGTCACGGCATGGCGCTCAGTGAGCGCTTCATCGAGCTTGAAGCGCTGCGCGTTGGTGGAGAACAGCAGCAGGCCATCGGCATTGAGCAGCTGCGTGCACAGATCAATCAGCACGCCGTGATCGCGACTGACATCCAGCACGCCCTGCATGCGCTTGGAGTTGGAGAAGGTCGGTGGATCGAGGAATATCAGGTCGTAGCGCTCGCGTGCGGCCACCGCCTCATCCAGCCATTCGCGGCAGTCCGCCTGGATGAGCTCATGCGGATCGCGCGCCACGCCATTGAGATCGAGGTTGCGCCGCGCCCATTGCAGGTAGGTGCGCGACATGTCCACCGAAGTGCTGGCGCGGGCGCCGCCGGCGGCGGCATGCGCGCTGGCGGTGGCGGTGTAGCAGAACAGGTTCAGAAACCGTAGCCCCCGCGCCTGCGCCCCGAGCCGCTCGCGGGTAATGCGGTGATCCAGGAACAGGCCGGTGTCCAGGTAGTCATCGAAATTGACCCAGAAGCGCAGGCCGGCCTCGTGCGTCATGTGGAAAACCGCCTGGCTTTCGAGCTTGCGGTACTGAGCGCCTCCGGACTGCTTGCGGCGCAGGCGCACGCGGATGCGTTCGCCGGGCACCCCGGTGACTTCGCTCAGAACCGACAGCGCCTCGGTGCGCCGGCGCCGCACGGCCTCCGGGTCGATGCTCGCGGGTGCCTCGTATTCCTGGACATACAGCCACTGCTCGAGACCTTCTTCACCGGCAATGCCGTAGCGATCGATGGCCAGCGCGTATTCGGGCATGTCGGCGTCATAGAGGCGGACATTGGCGACACCCTCATCACGCGCCCAGCCGTCGAGCCGTTTGAGATTCTTGGCGAGCCGGTTGGCGAACATGCGCGCCCCGGGCGCGGCGGCGGACTGCGCATCGGCGCTCACGCCGGTGCGCTTCTGGCCCACCGCGCGAAAGCTTGCGGTTTCAACTTGGAGGCGCAGCAACCGACACTCGATGGCGCCGTTCCACATGGCATGGGTGCGGCGTGCCCGGATTCCCAGTTCCAACCCCAGCTCCGGCGTTCCGGTGAATACCGCGGCATGCCAGCCCTGGAACTGCTCGCGCAGCGCAATGCCAAGTTCGCGGTGCGCGACGCGCGCGCCGGCCAGGTCCTCCATGCGCACGCCATAGGGCGGATTGGTGGCCAGCAGCCCGACGCTCTGGCCGGGCAGTGGCGCGGACTGCGCCAGAAGGCCCGTGGCGAAATGCACCCACGGCGCGATGCCGGCCCGCTGGGCATTGTCAGTGGCAGCACGAATGCTCGACGCATCACGATCGACGCCGCGTAGCGGCTGCTGGCCCGGTGGCGGTTCGCGCACCTGCGCACGCGCGCTGGCCCGCACGCGCGCCCATAGCGGCGCATCATGTCCGCGCCAGCCGCTGAACCCGAAATAGTCGCGCGTGAGACCCGGGGCGCGCCCGGCGGCGATCAGCGCAGCCTCGATCACCAGGGTTCCTGAGCCGCACATGGGATCAAGAAAGCCCGCGCCTTCGGCGGCAAGCTGCGGCCAGCCGGCGCGCAGCAGGATGCCGGCGGCCACGTTCTCCTTCAGCGGCGCCTCGCCCGCCGCCGCACGGTAGCCGCGCCGATGCAGACTCTCCCCTGAGAGGTCGATGGACAGCGTGATCTGCTCACCATTGGCGTGGGCATGAACGCGAACGTCGGGACGTTCACGCTGCACATCCGGGCGGTAGCCCACCCAGGCCCGCAGGCCATCGCAGATCGCATCCTTGAGTTTCAGGGCGCCGAAATGGGTGTGTGTGATCTGCGGGTGCTGGCCGCTGAAGTCGCAGGCCAGCGTCGCCTGCGGCCCCAGATGGCGGGTCCAGTCGACGCGGCGCGCCTCGGCATAGAACTCATCGGCGCTGGCGGCATTGAAGGTGGCGATTTCCAGGAACAGGCGGTTGGCGGTGCGCGATTCCAGGCACACCCGGTAGGCACATTCCAGAGTGCCCTGGAAGGTCACGCCGGTGGCGCGTTCGCGGACGGCGTGGGCGCCGCAGGCGCTGAGCTCCTGGGCCAGCAGGTCCGCAAGACCCCGCGGGCAGCTGGCGATCAATGACAGCGCCGCGCCGTCCTCGACAGGCACGCTCATCCCTTACTGTCTTGGTGGAGTGACACAGCTGATAATTTCGCATACTTCGCGGCCCACATTGCGCAAGCGATGCGGCAGCTGACTCGCGAAATAATAGGCATCTCCGGGGCCCAGCACGCGCGTGGAGCCTCCGATGGTCAGCTCGATGCGTCCGCGCACCACCAGCCCCCCCTCCTCGCCACGGTGCGCCAGCATTTCATCGCCCGTCGCAGAGCCCGGCGCATGGCGTTCATGCACGATGGAGAGCTGCCGGCCGCTGCGCTGCGCGGCAACCAGGCGCCGCGAAACCTGTTCGTTGCCGATCTCCGTCAGTTCTTCCGCGGTGAAAAACATCTGCGGCGCACTGCCCTCGTCCAGGGTGAAGAACTCGGCCAGGGTCATGGGCACCCCATCCAGCACCTTCTTCAGCGAGCTCACCGACGGACTGACCCGGTTCTGTTCGATCAGGGAAATCAATCCATTGGTGACTCCGGCTCGGCGGGCCAGGGCCCGCTGCGACAGTCCGAAGGCCACCCGCACGCTGCGCAGTTTGGCGCCAACGTCGATACTCATATTATGTAAAGTACTAACATGTTGAGGATACTCAACGAAGGGGGCGAAATTTCGGCCCTTGTAGCCCAAATTGTCAACTTTCTTTATCATCGCGCCCCTTCACTGCACTCGCGTTCCGGAGCACATACGATCATGTCCACGCCCTCGCTCGAATCCCTGTGGATGCCCTTCACGCCCAACCGGCAGTTCAAAGCCAAGCCGCGCATCCTGGCCAAGGCATCGGGCATGCATTACTGGAGCGCCGACGGACGGCAGATACTGGACGCGGTGGCCGGCCTGTGGTGCGTCAATGCGGGCCATGGCCGGCGCGAAATCACCGAAGCGGTCGCGCGGCAGCTGGAGACCATGGACTACGCCCCGCCATTCAACATGGGGCATCCCGGCGCCTACGAACTTGCGAACCGTGTAGCGGCCCTCGCGCCCGAGGGCCTGGACCATGTCTTCTTTGGCAACTCCGGCTCCGAAGCCGTCGACACTGCGCTGAAGATTGCCATCGGCTATCACGCCGTGCGCGGCGAAGCGCGCCGCACGCGCATCGTCGGCCGCGTGCGCGGTTACAACGGTGTCAGCTTCGCCGGCATTACGGTGGGCGGCATCGCGGCCAACCGCAAGATGTGGTCCGGCTCGCTGCTGCCGAATGTGGATCATCTGCCCCACACGCACGACCTGGCGCGCAACGCCTTCTCGCGCGGCCTGCCCCAGCATGGCGTCGAGCTCGCCAATGAACTGGAAAGGATCATTGCCCTGCAGGACGCCTCGACCATCGCCGCCGTGATCGTCGAACCCATCGCCGGATCAACCGGCGTACTGCTGCCGCCGGTGGGTTACCTGCAGCGGCTGCGCGACATCTGCACCCGGCACGGCATCCTTCTCATATTCGACGAGGTCATCACCGGCTTCGGCCGCACCGGTTCGGCATTCGCCGCGCAGGAGTTCGGCATCACCCCGGACATCATCACCTGCGCCAAGGGACTGACCAATGGCTGTGTGCCCATGGGCGCCGCCATTGTCAGCAAGAACATCTATGACGCCTTCATGAAGGGTCCGGATGGCATCGAGATCTTCCACGGCTACACCTACTCGGGACATCCGACGGCCTGCGCCGCGGGTCTGGCCACCCTGGACATCTACGCGCGCGAGAACCTGCTGACCCGCGCCAAGACCGTCGCCAAGGAGTGGGAAGAGGCCTCGCATTCGCTGCGTGGCCTGCCGCATGTCATCGATGTGCGCAACTACGGCCTGATCCTGGGCCTGGAATTCGATCCCATCCCCGGCAAGCCTGGCGCCCGCGCCTTCGATGTCTACATGAAGTGCTTCGAAAGGGGGTTGCTGGTGCGCCAGACGGCCGACATCCTGGCCCTCTCACCCCCGCTGATCATCGAGTCCAAGCATATCGATCAGATCTTCGAGACCCTGCGCTCGGTGCTGAAGAGTCTGTAGCGCAGCCCCGATCCGGTCAGGGCCCAGCAGCGCCGAGGCGCCGCTGGGCCCGAACTTCGCAATCTCCAACCGGCAACCTCAAGCTCACTGAACCTGCGCCACGGTCGCCGACTGGTCCGCGCCAGGGGTCTGCGCACCCATCAGCTTCACGCTGACCCGGCGCTCGAACGCATAGTCATCCAGGTCGCCGGTCGGCGCGGCATCCTTTGCGCCCAGGGCCTCCACCACCAACTGCTCCTCCTTCAGGCCGGCGTTGGTGAGCACGGCGGCCACCGACTGGGCGCGATCCATGGACAGGGCAGTGTTGTAGTCCTGGTCGCCGCGCGGATCGGCGTAGCCGCGGACCTGGATCTTCACACCGCTTATGCCTGCCGCCAGCTGCCCGAACCGCGTCAGCTGATCGATCTGCGGTGCGCTCAGATGGGCATCGCCGGTGCGAAAGGCGATGTTCAGCGTGAGCTCGCGGGCGCGATCCAGCGAACTGTTCAGCTGCATGACGGTCTGTGTCAGTTGCGCCTTGTCGGCATTGCTGCCGGAAAGACTCGCGGCCAGTTCGTGATTGGCGACCTTCTGCTTGTGGTAGTGCTCACCCAGCAGCGCTCCGGCGATGCCGCCGGCCACTGCGCCAATCGGGCCGCCGGCCACCGCGCCGATCGCCACACCACTTACGAATCCGATGTTCTCCTCGGCCGCCGCCCGCTTGCCGTGGGCCTGAACGGTCACCGTGTCGGTCACCGTGGGTGCGTCGCCGGCAACGCAAGGCAGCGCTGCCGCCACGGCGCATGCCACGCCGAAAACCACCACAGTTCCCCGTACCTTGCGTGCATTTGAAGTCATGACCCGTACCTCTGCTTGGCGGCGGCACTTTGCCTCCGCTACAGGTACATTTCAGGCCCGCAAGTAGACCGCCAGATGCGGCAATAATGCGTAGCGAGCGAAGATTTATGACCGATTGTGGCGCGGCCGCGGCG
>JBARBG010000158.1:0-15733 GCA_049792815.1 Steroidobacteraceae bacterium
CCTCTCGGCGGTGCGGCTTCGGCCCGTGTGGTGATTGCCGGCGGCGCCGGCGCTACCGGCGGTGGGCTCGTCGCGGCGCCACCCTGACCCACGGGGCGCGAGTCGGTCTTCAGTGCCGTAGCCTCAGCCTCCTTGGTCATCACGATGATGCTGATGCGGCGGTTGATCGCGTTTTGCGGATCGTCCTTGTCAAACAGCACCGATGATGCCAGGCCCACGACGCGCGCGATCTTCGCTTCATTCAAGCCACCGGATCCGAGCGCGCGCCGCGCGGCGTTGGCGCGATCCGCCGAGAGTTCCCAGTTGGTGTAGCCGACGCCGCCCGGATAGGGCCGGATGTCGGTGTGGCCGGAGATCGAAATGCGATTCGGCACGGTGTTCAGATAGCCCGCAAGGATCTTGAGGATCTCGGTGGTGTAGTCCTTGAGCCGCGCCGAACCGACATCGAACATCGGTCGGTTCTGTGCATCCACGATCTGGATGCGCAGGCCCTCGGGAGTGATGTCCAGCAGCAGCTGGTCCTTGAAGGGTCGCAGGGCCTGGCTTTTGTCGATGGCCTGGCGCAATTCCTGCAGCAGACTTTCGAGCTTCTTGTGGTCGGCTTCGTCGGTGATCTTGCGGGCCTCTTCCAGATCCATCTTGCGCGCCTGTTCCATGTCCACCTTGAAAGGCTGAGGACTTGATTTGGCGTTGCTGTCCGGTGTCTTCATCACGGTCACGCGCGGCGCATCCATGCCGCCGCCCATGTTGATCACGCTGGTGCTGGCGCCGCCCGGACCCATCTGCCCCGGCGCCGGACGCACGGTCTTGCCCGGCTGCATGCTCGGGTTCTTGAAGTAATCGAACACCGCCGCCCGCTGTTCCTTCGAAATCGAGCTGACCAGCCACATCACCAGGAAGAAGGCCATCATGGCCGTCACGAAATCGGCGTAGGCGACTTTCCAGGCACCCCCGTGATGACCCGCGCCGCCTTTCTTCCTGCGCTTGACGATGATGATCTGGGCTTTTTCTTCCTTGGCCATGGCTTGGGCGCTTCCCGCTAAGTCTCAGCGGCCGCCCTTCAAGTGGGCTTCCAGATCGGTAAAGTTCGGACGCACGCCGGCGAACAGCAACTTGCGCGCAAACTCAATCGCCACCGGCGGCGCGTAGCCGCGCACACTGGCCACGAACGCCATCTTCACCAGCTCATAGGCTTTGCCGTCCTCATCGGCACGCTGTTCCATGGCCGCGGCAATGGGGCCCACGAAACCGTAGGCCACGAGGATTCCCAGGAATGTGCCGACCAGTGCGGCAGCGACGTTGTGACCGATGGTCGCGGTGTCGGCGCCCTCGATCGAGGCCATGGTGCTCACGATGCCGAGCACCGCCGCGACGATGCCGAAACCCGGCAGGGCGTCCGCCACTTTCTGCATGGCGTGGGCCGGCTCGGCGGCTTCGTGGTGATGCGTCTCGAGCTCGGTTTCCAGCAGGCTCTCAAGCTCATGCGGATCGAGGTTGCCGCCGATCATCAGGCGCAGGCAGTCGGTCATGAAGTCGGTCATGTGGTGATCGGCCAGGATGCGCGGGTACTGCGTAAACAGGCTGCTCGCATGCGGGTCATCGATGTGGGACTCGATGGCCAGCATGCCTTCCTTGCGCGCCTTCACCAGGATGTCGTAAAGCAGCTTGAAGATATCGACGTAGTCGGCACGGCTGTACTTTGGTGGCTTCAGCAGCGCCACCACCCCGTTGAGAGAAGCCTTGACGACCTTGGGCGGGTTGCTGGTAATGAAGGCGCCCAAGGCGGACCCGCAGATGATCAGCACCTCGGTCGGGTGCCACAGCAGCAGTAGGCTGCCGCCACCAAGAAGGAAGCCGATGCCGACGCTCAACAGGACGACTACGGAGCCAATGATCAGGAACATTATGGAAACAAGCTCCTCGTCCAGACAAAATCCCGGGGAACAGGGTCGTTATCGGCTTGATTGTGCGTCCCTTGAGGTAAGTAAAACCGGGCTAACATCGCAGAAATCGACGAACCTTCCGGGGAACCCACAATGCACACCAGAGCTTTGATTCTTATCGCGAATATCGTGTTCGCGCTGGCCGCCTGCGCGACCCCTTCGCCGCCGCCGCAGCAGGCTGTGAACCCGGTACCGGTCGCGGCCGTCACGGCGCCCGCGACGGCGCTGCCGGCGCCGCCTTTCAGCAGTGGTAGCTACCTGACGCCGGTCTCGCTGAACCTTTATCGGCTGCTGCCACCGCCCCCTGAAGCCGGTTCGGCACAGGAGCGCGCGGAGCTGGATGAACTGATGCGCCTGCAGGCCACGCGCACGCCCGCCGAAGTGCGCCGCGCGCAGCAGGACTCCACCATCAGCATCTTTCGTTTCGCCGATGCGCTGGGGAGCCCGCCCGGCTTCAACCCCAGCGCCCTACCGCTGTTTGCCGAGCTTTTTGAGCGCATCGGCCGGGACGAAGGGCTGTTCATGAATACCGCCAAGGATGCCTTTGGCCGGCTGCGCCCGTTCGTCACCGAGAAACGCCTGGATCCGGTGGTGCCGAGGCCGCCCTCGGCGTCCTATCCCAGCGGTCACACCACCTGGGCCATCACCGTGGCCATCGTGCTGGCCGACATGTTGCCCGAGCGGCGCGCACAGATTTTCGCGCGCGCGGATGAGTTCGCCCATAACCGTGAGGTCGGGGGAGTTCACTATCCCAGCGATGTCGCCGCGGGACACCTGGCCGGCACGGCGCTTGCGGTGGAGCTGTTCAACTCGCCGCGCTTCGTGGAGGATGAAGCGGCGGCCGGCGCCGAGCTGCGCCAGGCGCTGGGGTTGGCGCCGTTGCCGCGGCAGCTGTATCGACACTAGGGGGAAACATGCAACGCACCATTCGCAGCGGCTGCCTCGCGGTGCTGGCCGCACTGTGCGCACTCGCCGGTTGCAGCACGCAACCGAGTGCCGAACAGCCGCAGGCCCGTTGCAACCGCGCCTGCCTGACCGGGGTGATGAACGACTATCTGCAGGCGCTGCAGGCGGGCAATGCCGCGCGGCTGCGAGTCTCAGTTCCCGTGCATTTCACCGAAGACCAGACCGATCGCGCCTTCGGCAAGGAGGGCATCTGGTCGAGCCATGTCGAGCTGTCCGGCTACCGCTTCGACCTGATCGACGTGCGCGCCGGCGTGGCCGCAGCGCTGGTGAAGTTGAAAGTCGATGGCACACCGGCACTGATGGCGCTGCGGATTCTGACACGGGGCGATCGAATCACCGGCGTCGAAAGCATCGTCGTGCATTCGCGCGATGAGGGCATGATCTTCAAGATCGATGCCATCCAGAAGCTCAGCGACGCGATGGCCTATACGCCGACGCCGCAACAGCGCAACTCCCGCGAGGACATGATCGCGGCGGCCTCGCATTATCCCCGCGGCCTGCAGGCGGGAAGCTTCGAGAAGGTCGATGCACCCTTCGCCGAGGATGCCTATCGTTTCGAGAATGGCCAGCTCATGGCAGGTCCGGGCTGCACCTTTTTCAAAGGCTGTGAACACATCAAGAGCCAGCGCATTCCGACACTTTCAAAGCTGGTTTTTCACGTCGCCGCGGTCGATGAGGAGCAGGGCGTGGTTCTGATCCGCATGGATTTCGGCCCAGGCTCGGTGTTCGACGCCCCGAACCGGCCCAAGGATCAATCCTTGAGTGTGTTCGAGGCGTTCAAGGTCTATGGCGGGCAGATACATGCCGTCGAGGCCTTCATGAAAACCAAGCCGGCGGCACAGCCGCTGGGCTGGGACGGCTGAGCCACCGACCAGTATGCTTGCCGGTCATGCGTAATCGCGACCACCCTCTTCGCCATTGCTTCACGCTCGTCCTTGCGGCAGGAGCGATCCTTCGCGGCACCGGCGTCCTGGCCCAAAGTACCGACCGCCCATGGATGAACACGCAGCTCCCGGCCGATCAGCGAGCGGATCTGGTGCTGCGGCAACTCACCCTGGATGAAAAGTTGTCGCTGCTGCATGGCAACGGGATGGCCAATAATCCTCGATGGACCATGCCTTTGACTCCACTCGCCAATGGCGGGGCGGGGTACGTGTCTGGCATTCCTCGGTTGGGAATTCCGCCCCTGATCATTTCGGATGCGGCGTATGGGGTGCGTGACAGCGCAGTCAACGGGCGCTACTCGACGGCGTTGCCATCGAATCTGGGTGCGGCGTCGGCGTGGGATACCGAGTCGGCATGTGAGTACGGAGCCGTGATCGGCAGTGAACTGCGGGCGCAGGGCTTCGACATGACCCTGGGCGGCGGGGTCGATTTGGCGCGCGAGCCGCGAAACGGCCGAACCTTCGAATACATTGGAGAAGACCCCCTGCTGGCCGGGACACTGGATGGCAACATGATGAAGTGCGAGCAGGCGCAGCATGTTGTCGGAGATCTGAAGCACTACGCCCTGAACGATCAGGAGACGGGCCGTTCTGGGGTCGATGTCATCATTTCCAAACGTGCGATGCAGGAGTCGGATCTTCTGGCCTTCCACATAGCACTGTCGATCTCGAATGCCGGCGCCATAATGTGCTCGTATAACCGCATCAACGGCCCCTACGCATGCGAGAACCCCTACACACTCAATGAGGTGCTGAAACGGGATTGGGGCTTCAGGGGCTTCGTGCTCTCGGACTGGGCCGGGACTCATAGCACGCTGGCCGCATCGCAGGCCGGGCTCGATCAGGAACAGCCGATGGCGGACTTCTTCGGTCCGACGCTCAAGCAAGCGGTCGATGCCGGAACCGTGCCTGTTGCCGAGATCGATGATCATGCACGAAGGGTGCTATTCGCGGAGTTCAACGCAGGAGTTGTCGATGACCCGCCGCACAAGAGCGTGGTGGATGTCGTCAAGGGTCTTGAGGTCGCTCTGCGAGTCGAGGAGAGGAGTGTCGTTCTGCTGAAGAACGAGAATGGCATCCTGCCCATCGATACGACCAAGGTTCACAGCATCGCGGTCATCGGTGGTCACGCCGACGTGGGCATGATCTCCGGCGGAGGTTCTGCTCAGGTGGACCCCCCGGGCGGCAATGCGATCCTGCCCCCAGGTAAGGGCGCTACGCACTGGCAGGATCACATCTGGTTTCCGACGTCCCCGCTTCAGGCACTGCGGGACAGGTTGCCCGGTACCAAGGTCACTTTCGATTCGGGCGCGGATCTGAATTCGGCTGCTGCCGCTGCCAAGGACGCCGATCTGGCAATCGTGGTCGGGTATCAATGGGAGGCGGAAGATTCAGACCTGTCGAGCCTGGCACTCCCCGACAATCAGAATGTACTGATCCAAAGCGTCGCTGCCGCGAACCCGCATACCATCGTCGTGCTCGAGTCCGGCAGTGCCGTGACAATGCCTTGGTTAGACAAGGTCCAGGGCGTGGTCGAAGCCTGGTATGCCGGCAGCGCAGGGCACACAGCGCTTGCCAATGTTCTGACCGGTGAGGTGAATCCATCGGGAAAACTGCCGATCAGCTTCCCGAAATCCGAACAGGACCTGCCGCGTTCCGTCATTGCGCCGGCTCCGCGTCGATATCAGGCCGGCGCATCAGCTGCACCATACTCGGTGAACTACACGGAGGGCGCGGCGGTTGGATATCGTTGGTATGACCTCGAACACAAACAGGCGCTGTTTGCATTCGGATTCGGTCTGTCGTACACGACATTCGCGTATTCCGGCCTCCAGATCGATGCAGCCACGCATACAGCCCGATTTGCAGTAAAGAATACCGGAAACAGACCGGGCACCGAGATCGCGGAAGTCTATGCCAAGCCGCCGCAAGGCTCGGATGAGCCCTTCAAGCGGCTGGTCGGTTGGGCGCGGGTTCGGCTGGCCGCAGGTGAGACCAAGACGGTCGCGGTGGCGGTGGATGTACGCGTCCTCCAGAGCTTCGATGACGTACACAACCACTGGGATCTAAAGTCGGGTCGCTATGAGATCCTGGTGGGTCCTTCGTCCGACAACACGCCGCTGCGCGGCCCGCTGCGGATTCACTGATACGCAGCAGCTGTTCCAGGCAGGTCGAATACCAGGACCTCGGCGTCGCGGCCGTTCTCAAGCACCAGGCTGTCGGTTTCGGTGACCTGCAATGCGTCACCCGCTTCGAGCGCCGAACCATTGGCGGTGATGCCGCCGCGCGCCACCTGCACATACGCCTGACGCTGCGGCGCCAGCGCGAGTTGTGCCCGCTCGGCGCCATCGAACAGCCCGGCATACACGCGTGCATCCTGATGGATGAGCACTGACCCTTCAGCGCGATCCGGCGAAGCGATCAGCCGCAACTGGCCGCGCTTCTCCTCGTTCGAGAAGCGCTTCTCTTCATACCCGGGCTCGATGCCGCGGTACTTGGGCTCGATCCAGATCTGCAGGAAGTGCACCGGCCGTTCTTTCGAACCGTTGAACTCGCTGTGCCGAACGCCGGTCCCGGCGCTCATGCGCTGGACGTCACCCGGGCGGATGACCGAGCCATTGCCCATCGAGTCCTTGTGCGCAAGCTCCCCGTCCAGCACATAGCTGATGATTTCCATGTCGCGATGCCCGTGGGTGCCGAAGCCGGCGCCGGGCTGCACGCGATCCTCGTTGATGACCCGCAGTGGACCGACCCCCATGTGCTGGGCGTCGTAGTAGTCCGCAAACGAAAAAGTGTGGAAGCTCTTCAGCCAGCCATGATCGGCCAGGCCCCGCTCATTGCTGCGTCGAATCTCGTTCATAACCGCCTCCCAGTCAGAGATGCGACTCTATTCTCGATTTATTGAATAAAAAAGCGCATTATTCGGTTATTAATGATCGAATTATCTGATAAATGAGCCTGCCGCGGACCACCCTGGAACAGTGGGCGGTGCTGGCGACGGTCATCGATCGGGGCGGGTTTGCGCAAGCCGCGCAGGCCCTGCACCGCAGCCAGTCGGCCGTCAGCTATGCCCTCGCGCGCCTGCATGAGTCCCTGGGCGTGGCAGTGCTGAGCGTCCAGGGTCGCAAGGCCGTCCTGACGCAACATGGGGAGACGCTTCTGCGCCGTGCCCGTCCCCTGTTGCAGGACCTCGCGACGCTGGAGGATCTGGCGGCAAGTCTGGATCGCGGCTGGGAGTCGCAGCTGAACCTGGTGGTGGATGTGGCCTTTCCCCGCGAGCGTCTGCTGCGCATCGTGTCGGAACTGGGCGCCGTCTGTCCGCACACTCCGCTACAGCTCGCAGATGCCGTGCTCTCCGGCGCCGAGGAGGCCATCACCGGGCAAAGTGCCGACGTCGTGGTCACCAGCCGGGTGCCGGTGGGTCATCTCGGTGACTTCCTGATGGACGTGCCCTTCATCGCCGTGGCGCATCCCGACCATCCCCTGTTGCGACTGCAACGCCAGCTGACCGCAGCGGACCTGGCGCATCACACGCAGGTGGTCGTGCGCGACTCGGGTCTGCAGGAACCTCGTGATGAAGGCTGGCTGGGTGCCGAACGGCGCTTCACGGTCAGCAGCATGGAGGCGTCGCTGGCGATGGTGACGGCGGGACTCGCCTTCGCCTGGCTGCCCGAGCACCTGGTCGCGCCGGCCGTTGCCGCGGGCACCGCCCGCGCCCTGCCGTTGCTTACCGGAGGCACGCGTCATGTCTCCCTGTACCTGGTTCTGGTCCACGCGCAGGTTGCGGGCCCTGCCGCGCGCGAAGCCGCACAGAGCTTCGCGCGACACGCGCCGATCACGCGCGCGGCGGCCGTCTGAGCGTTACGGAGTCTGCATCAGATGCCGCAGCAGCTCAGCCTCCTCGGCCGGATCAGCGCTGGTGGCGTTGGTCCTCGCGGTCTTGAACAGCAGCTTCTGGGGGTATTCCTCGGGCTCGTGGATGCGCATGCCCTCAACCACCTGCCCGTGATAGGCCTGCGCCTGCTCGACAGTGTTTTCACCCGTGACAATGGTGTTGGCGATATTGAAGATCAGCGTATTGGCCTCCTCGCTATCGCAATGCACCGTGAGCTCGCCGCGGGTGCGGTCGATGAGGATGCTGCCATCGTAAGTCATCAGGTCCACGACCTTGTTCAGGGGCACCTTGTAATTAATGGTTTGCCACAACACGTCGTGGTGCGGCAGCGGAAAGTTATGCAGGTCGCCGTCCCGGTACAGGACCGTGCGCTTCCACGGGCCGTTGTCATGCCAGGTGAGCGCGCTGGCAGTCATTTCCTGAGGTTCGCCATAACGCGTCACCAGATGGGCTGCGAGCACCTGCCGCTCGACCGGCCACCCGGGCAGGTTGCGAGCCGCCCAATCGTGCGCCGCCTGCGTCGCGGCGGGCTGTGCAACGGTCTGCCCGGGCGCGGGCAGCGGCGTCGGCGCGATCACCTTCTGCGCCAGCGCCGCACTGGCTGACAGCAGGCACAAGACAGCGACGGTCAGTGGCAGTTTCACGGGGCTCTCCTTGCAAATAAACTGAAGATACGCGCAAGAGGTGACCAAGTTCGGCCATGAGTCTGTACGATAGCGATATTCCCTGCCGGAGCTTCAATTTTGCCCGGACCGAGCGTTTCCACGGCCTATAAGACAGCACGTTACGTCCTGGTCGGCGCATTGCTGCTGCTGGGCGGGTGGATGCTGCAACGGTTCCTGCCGGCGTTAAGCTGGGCAGTCGTGCTCGCGGTGGCCACGGCGTCGTTGTATGACCACTGGCTGAAGCGCTTTGGCGGCCGCCGGCGCCACGTCTGGGCAGCCTTGACCTTTACCGCGATCGTCGGCGCCATCGTGGTGGTGCCATTGATTTATTTCGGCTTCGTGGCCGTGCGCGAGTTCAATGCGCTGGTTCACGCCTTTGCCGAATCGTCCCATGATGCGACGCCGCCGCTGCCGCAATGGGTGCGACAGTTGCCGACGGTAGGGGACTGGCTGCAGACCCAGTGGGCGCTGCTGATCAGTCAGGCGGACGGCCACGTGGGCAGCGCCACGGTGCGCGCGCACCCTTCACTGGTGCAGTGGACCCGGGAATTGAGCCTGCAGATCCTGCGCCGTATCGTGACGCTGGGCTTCACGCTGCTGACGTTGTTCTTCGTGTGCGTGAACCGCGAGCGGTTGCGTCAGGACGTGCCCTTCGCCGCCCAGCGCCTCTTCGGTCCCACCGTCATTCCCATCCTGAATGGCGTCGTCAATGCCATCCGCGCCACGGTCGATGGCATCGTGCTCGTCGCCATCGCCGAAGGGGCGATCATGGCCGGCGTCTATGCCCTGGTGTCTGTCCCCCACCCCATACTCCTGGGCGCCATCACTGGCACCTTCGCCATGGTGCCTTTCGCCGCGCCGATCGTTTTCGGTGCGGTGGCCGTGGTCATGGGCCTGAGCGGAGCGATCGGTGGCGCGGTCACCATCGTGGTAAGCGGCTTCATCCTGTTATTCATTTCCGATCACTTCGTGCGACCGGTTATTATCGGCGAGGGCGCCAAGATTCCGTTCCTGTGGGTGCTGCTGGGCATCCTGGGCGGTGTCGAGCAGTTCGGTCTGATCGGACTGTTTCTGGGGCCGGCGCTGATGGCAGCCCTCGTTTCGGTCTGGCGAAGCTGGGTGCGCGCACCGGTGGATGATATGCGCGATTGATCGCGCGCAGCTACTCATGATGCGATCCTCTCAAGTACACTGCACACCTTCCTCCAGTGCGTTCCCCGTTGTGCTTTGCTGAAGGCTGAAGTTTGACGCGATGACTCGACCCGCCGAAGCCGCCAATCAAGAACCTGCTCTCGAAATCCGCTTCGGACCCGTCGACATGGCCCAGGTGCGCATCCGCAGCACCGATCCCGGAACCATTGTCGATGAGCTGACCGGTCGCGTGGCCACGGCGCCGAAGTTTTTCCAGCGCACCGCGGTGTGCCTGGACTTAAGCGAACTCGGCCGCGAACCCGACGCCGCCGAACTGCGTGCCGTGGTGGAGGCCGTGCGCCGGGCCGGCATGCTCCCCGTCGGGCTGGTCAACGGTACGGCGGCGACGGATATGCTGGCGCGTGAAGTGGACATGCCGGTGCTGGCGCAGTTTCGCGCCACGACCAAGAGCCCGCCGGTGGTGCACGCGGCAGCCACTGCGGACCCCGAACCGGACGTGAGCCCGCTGATCCATACCCAGCCCGTGCGCTCGGGACAGCGTCTGTATGCCAGGCGCCGCGATCTCATCGTCATGGCGCCCGTGGGGGCGGGAGCGGAACTGATGGCCGATGGCTGCGCGCATATTTACAGCGCGCTGCGCGGCCGCGTCATGGCAGGAGCGCGCGGCGATACCAAAGCCCGGGTGTTCTGCCAGGAGTTCTATGCCGAACTGGTGTCCATTGCCGGGGTCTTCAGGGTGTTCGAGACCATCCCGGCGGAACTTGCGGGCAAGCCGGTGCAGGCGTGGCTGGACGGAGATGCACTGCGCTTCGCCCGGCTTGACCAATAATCCAAATTGACGGAGATCCTGTATTGACTGAAATCATCGTTGTGACTTCTGGCAAGGGGGGCGTGGGAAAGACAACGACGTCCGCAAGCATCGCGTGTGGACTGGCGAGCCGCGGCAAGAAAGTCGCGGTGATCGACTTCGACATCGGCCTGCGCAACCTCGACCTGATCATGGGCTGCGAGCGACGGGTCGTGTACGACTTCGTCAATGTCATCAACGGCGAGTGCACGCTCAGGCAGGCGCTGATCAAGGACAAACGGCTGGACACGCTGTTCGTCCTGGCTGCCTCCCAGACCCGGGACAAGGAGGCGCTGACTGCGGAAGGGGTCGAACGGGTGCTCGAGGAGCTGCGTGCCGACGGCTTCGATTACGTGCTGTGTGATTCCCCGGCCGGCATCGAGAAGGGCGCCCACCTGGCCATGTACTTCGCCGACCGCGCCATCGTGGTGGTCAACCCCGAAGTCTCCTCGGTGCGCGATTCGGATCGTATCCTCGGCCTCCTGGCGAGCAAAACCCGGCTTGCCGAGGCTGGCAATGGCCGCGTACAGGAACATCTGCTGCTCACCCGCTACAGCCCAAGACGGGTCGCCGCGGGCGAGATGATGGGCGTCGATGACGTCAAGGAGATCCTCGGACTGGATGTGGTGGGCGTGGTCCCCGAGTCAACCGATGTGCTCTCGGCATCGAACGCGGGCACGCCGATCATCCTGAACCAGGAGTCGGACGTGTCACAGGCCTACCACGACGCCGTGTCGCGGCTTCTGGGTGAGACCGTCCCGCTGCGCTTCATCGATGAACCCAAGCGAGGGTTCTTTGCTCGCCTGTTTGGAGGTTGAGCATGGGGCTACTGGATATTTTCCGCCGCCAGCCCCCGTCGGCCCAGGTGGCAAAAGAACGGCTGCGCATCATCGTCGCGCAGGAACGCGGGGCACGCGGCGGCCCGGACTATCTGCCGCTGCTGCGCCGCGAACTGCTGGAAGTGATCCGCAAGTATGTGAACGTTGATCCCGAAGCGGTGATCATCAACCTGGAACGCGACCAGGGTCACGAGGTTCTGGAACTGTCGGTTGCGCTGCCGGAGAGGGTCCAGTCTGCGAAGGCGGCCGGCGGCAAAGGCTGACGCCGCCGTGGCGCTCAGTCTTCCTCGCCCTCGCCCATCTGCGACTGGGTGTAGTTCTGGATGCCCACCCGCTTGATCAGATCAAGCTGGGTTTCCAGAAAATCGATGTGCTCTTCCTCGGATTCCAGGATGGACTCGAAGAGTTCCCGTGACACGTAGTCGCACAGCGCTTCGCTGTCGGCAATGGCAGCCTTCAGGTCCTTGTGCGCCAACAGCTCCAGCTTCAGGTCGCATTCCAGGCATTCCTGCACATTCTCGCCGATCAGCAGCTTGCCCAGGTCCTGAAGGTTCGGCAGACCATCGAGGAACAGCACCCGCTTGATGAGCCGGTCGGCGTGCTTCATCTCATCGATGGACTCGTGCTTCTCGAACTCCTCCAGCCGCGCCAGGCCCCAGTTGCCAAACATCCGCGAGTGCAGGAAGTACTGGTTGATGGCCGTGAGCTCATTCTTCAGCACCAGGTTCAGGTGCTTGAGTATTTTCGCGTCGCCCTTCATGAAGCTCGCTCCAGCATCGATTCAACGGGTGATGATGGTCCAGCGCCAAGGCAGGCGCAATAAAGGGAAGAGGTATGGGGCGCCAGATACGCGCGCCGGGCGAGATCAGGCTGCGTTCTTGCGGCGGCTGGAGAGAACGTATTCGTCGACCAGGGCTTTCGCCGTTTCCTGGCAACGCCCGCAGCACATGCCGACCGGCAACCGCGACTGCACGTCGCACAGCGACGCAGCGCCATGATCAATGGCTTCATGAATCTGGCGGTCAGTGACCGCGCTGCAGACGCATACGTACATCATCGCTCCGGCGAGGGTCCGAACCCGCAATCAGACTATAAATGAGAATGATTCCGGATAGCAAATGGCCAGCATTATGACAAATAACAGACTAGCGGCCCGGCTTGGGCTGGTAGGTGCCCACCGTCCACAGATTGCCCTCAGGGTCGCGCACGTCGAACTGCGCGCTCCCCTGCGGGAAAGCCGGAGTGCGCGAGACATGCAGCTCGCGCACGATGTCGCCGCCGGCCGCAACGGCCTGGTGGAAATGGTGCCTGACCGTCTCCGCATCAGGTGCAGCCAGGGCGATCGAGGCCACTCCGACCTTTGACCAGGGATTGTCGGGGGCCGGACGGGTGCAGACGAAGACCACACCCGTGCGCCACCCCAGCTCCGCAAAAGTCACTGTTCCATCGGGCAGCGGGTAACGCGACAGGAGCTTGAGCCCGAGGACGCGGATCAGCCACTCGATGGCTGAGTTCGCATCGTTATAGACCACTGAGGGTGTGACGGTGGGCGAGTTCACGGGCTCACGACTGCCCAGCGCTCATGGTCACGCCACCGGCCACCGATCTTCAGGTAGCGCGGCGAATACCCTTCCTTGCGAAAGCCGCAGGCCCGTGCCAGCGCCAGCGATGCGCGGTTGTCCGGCTGAATATTGGCCTCGAGGCGATGCAGCTTCAGCGTCCGAAAGGCATGCGCGATTACGGCCTGCAGCCCTGCGCGCATGTAACCGCGTCGCTCCTGCCCGGCAAAGGCGTAGTAGCCCAGGTACCCGCTGCGAAACCCACCCAATATCACGTTGGTCAGGTTGATCACGCCGGCGATCTGATCGGTGTCGCGGCGACACACCAGATAGGCGTGGTTGGCGGGCTCGGCCATCCTCTTCAGATAGGCGCGGAATTCAAGGCTCGTTGAGGGCGCGCCGATCCACGGTCGATGCAGCGGCTTGCTGTGCCGCACGGCTTGCAGAAACGCGCCCCGGTCTTCAGTCCCGGGCTGACGCAGGTATATCGGGGATGTCATCTACTGAGGCCTCAAAGGTACCGGAAGACCGAGCCTGGTTTGCGGCGCTTGGCGGATCTGGGGGGCGTGACGGTCACGAATTTCCAGGCAAGGCCGAACAGCTCCTGCAGGGTCTTACTGTCGACCTTTGCCAGGCGCACCAGCACCGATTCATACGCCAGGTAGTGCGGGGTCAGATAGCAGATGTCCGGCAAGGCGGCCAATACTCGGTCCCGTTCGGCCGCTCCCATCCGCATCATCAGCGATTCGGGCTCGGCTGAGCGATGTATCGCCTTGCAGGCCAGCAGCTTGCCACGCGCCTTGAAGGCAATGCCACGATGCATCGAGCTTTCCACGACATCCGGCAGCTGCAGCGCCAATTCGCGCGCCGTAGCGAAGTCGACGCCGGTTTTTCGAGGCGCCTTGCGGGGCGCAACCCTGCCCGCGACCCCAGCAGGTTCGCGGAACTGGATGATATTGCCCTCGGGATCGTGGCCATCGCAGGCGCGAAAGCCGCGCGCTTCAAACATACGCTCCGGAGGATTCAGTTCCCCGCCAAAGGTCGGCGCCACAGCACGTGCTGCGGCAATGCTCTTCACCGCGAACACCAGCTTCACTGCGGCCTGGATGCGGCGCTTCGGCGGCACGCTGATCTTGATGCCGCGGGCAATCTTCGCCGGAATCGGATGCACCAGCAGCTGCTGGCCCGCGGATTCCAGGACGATGATGTCGCTGCCGGAATGCGTCACCTTCATGCCCGCCAATGCCTGATAGAAGGCGGCCAGACGCTGCGGATCCTTGGCAAACAGTACCGCGCCGGATTTGTGAATGTTCGACACTGCCTGATAACTCCCTAGCTGCGCCGCGTGGCCGGCCGCCTCAGGGCGCGACGTCTCCGACTGGGTTCTCGGCGAAGTGCTGCAGCAGATGCGGCATCATGTTTTCGAAGCCGCCGGGCACATTGATGCTTATGAAGCCGGCGCGGCCTGATCCGCGATTTTCGAAATCGTGAGGTGTGCCACCGGGAATCACGATGTACGAGCCGCGAGGGGCCTGCGTCCACTGCCCGGCGACTTCGACCGCGACCGTGCCTTCGATGACATAGAAAACATGTTCATCGGAGTGCGCATGCGTGCCGGGTCCGCGCGTATTGGGTTCCAGCCACCACTCCGAAATGGAGTAGCCGGACTGCGTCTCGGCGCCATCGGCCTTGAACACCGCGCTCATGCGACCCATGGCGTAATGGCGACCCTGATCCGGGGCGATGATCAGGGGGCGGCGCGGGGCGGGACTTTCTGTATTCATTATCCTGTCCTTGTCGGGTGCTGCACTGCGGCGCCGCTCGGAACGTGGCGCCCGACCCGGCAGAAGAAGTCCATGCGCACGACCCGCGGCGTCGTCGGATCACCCCATGCCGACTCAAGTTCGCCAATGAATGTGTCAAAAAAAGCGGCGCCGTTGGCATCGATGCAGCGACGGGTCGCCGACCAGGTGCCGAGGTAGGCGCTGAACTGCCACAGATTCCACGTCATCTGCATGGCGATCTGCGGCGGCATGAGCTCCTGGAACGGAAAGGGGATGGTGGCATAGGCGTCCCAGGCGATCTGGTTCTGGGGAGCCCAGTGGCCCTTGATGACGCGCAACAGCCGCGTCGCGACGATGGCATCCAACTCTTCGGACAGGAAGGGGGTGGTATAGGTCCACGCGGCGAAGATGCCGCCCGGGCGCAGTACCCGGTGCACTTCCGGCCAGAATTCATTGAGGTCAAACCAATGCAGTGCCTGCGCCACGGTGACCAGGTTGAAGCAGCGATCGGAAAAACCGGTGCGCTCCGCGGGCTGTACCGAGTAGCGGACCCGCTCATGAGGCACGGCATTGGCAATCTGCTGCGCCGAGACGTCCGTGGCATCGACCTGCGCAAACCACTCGGCGAGCGCCACCGCGGCCTGGCCGGAGCCGGTACCGCAATCCCAAACCCGGTGCGTGTCGGCGCAAAGTCCGACGAGGTACTGGAACACCGCGCGCGGATAGTGCGGGCGCGCGGCGGCGTATTCATCGGACTTTGCGCTGAAGAGCTCACGCGTATCGATGGTCAGACATCACCCATGGGGGCAGTTACGGGGCATTAGATTCCCTGAATGTCCCGCGTCTGAGTCGCCCGGCGATGCTTGATCTCCTGCACATAGATCGGCGAGCGGTACACGTTGTTGTTGATCAACGAAGCCGGCAGCGGCTTGAACGGGTTCATCGACTCCAACAGCGCATTGCAGCGGGCCTCGCACCCAAGGCGATATTCCGGCTCCGCAACGATGTACAAATCGTTGTTGAGCATCCCGTCCAGCACGAAGCGGGCCGCGACCATCGGATCCATGGGCCGTACGGCAGCCGGGGCCAGGTCTGCCGGCGGCGCGGGACGCGGCGGCCGCGCCGGGCGCGGACCGCTC
>JBARBG010000159.1:0-5534 GCA_049792815.1 Steroidobacteraceae bacterium
ACGACAGTCGCCGCGAGCAGCGCGCCCCATACGACATCCGCGAAATGCCGTGGAAGCCGCCATCGGGTCAGGTGGCGCAGGCGCGCCGGCAGGGCCAAGGGTGCACGGGCGGCTTGCTGAAAAGCCTTATCAAGTGGCGCGGCCAGCTGCCGCAGTACCGGGGAATGACTCAGTAGATTGAGCACCCAGCTTTTGGGAACCACCTGGGATGCGGTCTGCTCGAAGCGGAACTTGTCCGCCCACGCCACCAGGGGTCGAAACAGCAGCTGGTCGTAGAGAAGGATGGCCAGTGTCATCGCTGCAATCGCCCAGCCGACTGCGCCCAGATCGCGCGCCTGTATGGCGCGTGCGACATACGATCCCACGCCCGGCAGGGCGATCTGCGTATTGCCCACCGAGATCGCCTCGGAGGCCACCACGAAGAACCATCCGCCGGACATGGACATCATCATGTTCCAGATGAGACCGGGCATGGCGAACGGCACCTCCAGGCGCCAGAAGCGCTGCCAGGCGGTGGCGCGCAAGCTGCGGCTGGCCTCATCAAGATCCGTCGGCACGGTGCGCAAGGCCTGATAGAAGCTGAACGCCATGTTCCACGCCTGGGCGGTGAAGATCGCAAAGATGGCGGCGAGCTCAGGCCCGAGCACATTGCCCGGAAACAATGCCACGAAGAACAGCACCGTGAAGGATAGATAGCCGAGCACCGGCACGGATTGCAGCACATCCAGCAGCGGGATGAGCACCATCTCGGCGCGGCGACTCTTGGCGGCCGCAGTGGCGTACGTAAACGTGAACAACAGCGAGGCAAACATCGCGGCCAACATGCGCATCACCGTGCGCAACGTGTAAAGCGGCAATGCCGTGGGCGACAACGAGATGTCGGACTGTTGCGCGAGGACGAAGGGCGCCACCATCTGACGCGCACCGGCGCCCAGGATGAGGATGACCGCCAGCACCAGCAAGGTGGCGGCCAGATCGTGCCAGGGCGCAGAGTGCCGATGCATCATTGGAGGGCGGCACCGAACAGACGCCCCGCCAGGTAGGTGACGGCCGCTGCGCAGGCGCCGATGACGACCTGCCGCGAACCGGAGAACACGGCTGAGCGCCCGTTGAAAAAAGTTGTGGCCAGTCCGATGGCCAGCAGGCCGGCGAGTGACACCCCGATACTGCCGGGGAGAGCGAAATGCGCGGGCAACAGGCTGTACGGGAGCAGCGGCACCGTCGCTCCCAAGGCGAACAGCAAGAATGACAGCGCGGCGGCGCTGCCGGCATCGCCAAACGCACCGGCCTGGCGCCGCGGCTCTTCCGCGCTGGCGCCGTCGAGCTGACTGGCGGCGAGTTCGCGCGCGTTGGTGACCGAGAGCCATTCCCCGAGCGCCATGGAGCAGGACCCACCGATCAGACCGGCAATGCCGGTCAGCACTAAAGTCTCAGCCCGGGCGCCGCCGCCGGCCACGCCCATCATCAGACAGAAGTTGGACACCAGGCCGTCATTGGCGCCCAGGACCGCGGCGCGCAGATTGTTGCCGATCGCGGCCCGGGTCTTGGCGCGCATGATCGCCGCGTGTGCGTGTTCCTCGCGGGCGAGCCCGGCCGCCTGGGCGTCTTCCTGGCGCTCATAGTCGTCACTGTCTTGCATCTCCCGTACGGTGATGCTCGGGATCACAAAACCCACGCCGAACCAGCGCGCCGAATAAATCAGCAGCCTGGTGCGCAGTTGCGGGCGAAACGGGGGGACGCCATGCCCGAGCGCATGCAGGCGCTGCTGCCAGAATTCGGCATGCAGACGCTCGGCAGCGGCGAGCTTGCGGCACACCGCGGCTTCGCCGGGCTCAGACTCCAGGTCTGCCAGTGCGTCGTACAGCACGGCGCTGTCGTGCTCGGCCCGCCAGTTGCGCAGCAACCGCTCAAGTTCACCGGTTTCAGGAGCGGCGCACATCGGCCACCGCGCGGGCCGCGGGTGGCCCCCCGCCTGCAGCCGCCGCCCCCTGGGCGCGTCCCAGCTGCCTTTCGATATCGAGAACCAGGGCGGTAGTCTTGACCACCGCATCCGGGTTTAAACTGATCGAATCGATGCCGAGCCGCACCAGGTACTCGGCAATCTCGGGGAAGTCCGAGGGCGCCTGGCCGCACAGGCCGGAGTGGCGGTTGTTACGCTGACAGCCTTCGATGGCCAGGGCCATGATCTTCTTCACTCCCGGATCGCGCTCATCGAAATCAAAGGCCACCGTCGCCGAATCCCGATCCACCCCGAGCGTGAGTTGCGTCAGGTCGTTGGAGCCAATCGAGAAGCCGTCGAAGATCTGGCTGAATTCATCGATGAGCAGCACATTGTTGGGGATCTCGCACATGACATAGATTTCCAGGCCCTGCTGGCCGCGTTCCAGACCCAGCTCGCGCATGCGCTGCACCACCCGGGTGCCCTCCTCGAGGCGGCGGCAGAAGGGAATCATGAGTTTGATATTGGTCAGGCCCATGGTTTCCCGCGCCCGCTTCATGGCGGCGCACTCCAGCGCGAAGCCTTCCGCATAGGCCGGATGGGTATAGCGGGAGGCGCCACGAAAGCCCAGCATGGGATTGGCCTCGGTAGGCTCGAACCACCGGCCACCCAGGAGGCCGGCGTATTCATTAGTCTTGAAGTCGGACATGCGCACGATGACCGGTTTCGGATAGAACGCGGCGGCAATGGTCCCGACGCCTTCGGCGAGGCGCTGCACGAAGTAGTCCGCGGGTGTCGCGTAGTGGCGAGTGAGATCCAGCAGTGCGGCGCGCTCCTTCTCATCGGCGACCCGCTCCGGATGCAGCAATGCCATGGGGTGCGCCTTGATGTACTCGGCGATCACGAACTCCATGCGCGCCAGGCCCACCCCGTCGTTGGGCAGGAAGCTGGTCTGAAAGGCCAGCTCAGGATTGCCGAGAATGAGCATGATCCGCGTCCGGGGCCGCTGCAGGTTGGTCAGGTCGATGCGGTGGGTATCGAAGGGGATCTCGCCCCGATACACCTTGCCGACATCCCCGTCGGCGCAGGATACGGTGATTTTTTCCCCGCTCTTGAGCTTCTCGGTCGCGTTTTCGCAGCCGATGACGGCAGGAATACCGAACTCGCGCGCGACGATGGCCGCATGACAGGTGCGGCCACCCCGATTGGTGACAATGGCCGCGGCCTTCTTCATGATCGGTTCCCAATCCGGCGTCGTATTGTCGGTGACCAGGACCTCGCCGGGCCTGAAGGCGGCGATATGCGCGGCGCTTTGGATGACATGGGCCGTGCCGCTGCCGATACGGGTACCGACCGAACGGCCGGTGATCAGCACCTCGCCGGTTCCGCGCAGCGTGAATTCCTCAAGATAGGCCCGACTCTGGTTCGAGGCGACGGTTTCTGGGCGGGCCTGGACCACGTACAGCTGCTGGTCGATGCCGTCCTTGGCCCATTCCATGTCCATGGGCTGGGCGTGACCGGCCTTGGCGCTGTAGTGCTGCTCGATCTTGATTGCATAGTCGGCGAGCGTGAGCGCGTCCGCGTCGCTGATGCAGAATCGGTGCCGGTCCGCCTCGGGCGTGGGGATATTGCGGGTGGCTTCGCGCGTGCCGCCCGCGATATAGACCATCTTGAGCGCCTTTGACCCCAAGGTCCGGCGCAACACGGCGCGTGTGCCGGTGGCGAAGGTGGGCTTGAACACCATGAACTCATCCGGGTCGAGCGCGCCTTGCACGATGTTCTCGCCCAGGCCATAGGCGGCGCTGATCAGCACCACATCGCGGAACCCGGTTTCGGTGTCCAGGGAAAACATGATGCCACTGGCGGCAAGGTCTGAGCGGACCATCTTCATGATGCCGATGGACAGAAAGACCTTGAAGTGATCGAAGCCCTGATCGACGCGATAGTGGATGGAGCGATCGGTGAACAGGCTCGCGAAGCAGCGCTTGCAGGCATCCAGCAGCTGTTCCTCGCCGTGGATATTGAGATAGGTGTCCTGCTGTCCGGCAAAGCTCGCGGTGGGCAGGTCCTCGGCGGTCGCCGAGCTGCGTACCGCCAGGCTCATGTCCTCACCGTATTGGGTGCGCAGCTCACGGTAGCTGTCGAGGATCTCCTGCTTCAGATCCTGCGGTAGCGCGGCGCCATAGATGATCTCACGCGCGCGGCGACCACGGCGCGCAAGATCCTCCATGTCGTCCGGTTTGAGGCCATCAAGCGCCGCATGCAGGGCGGGAAGTGCATGCGCCTGGTCGAGAACGTGGCGGTAGGCTTCGGCGGTAACGGCAAAGCCATTGGGAACCCTCACCCCCTGGGCGCCGAGATTGCGATACATCTCCCCGAGCGAGGCGTTCTTGCCGCCGACGCTCGCGACATCGTCCATGCCGATCTCCGCAAACTGCCGGATGTAGTGTCGCTTGGCTGCCATGTGGCTCTCCCTACTGCGCCAGAATGCGCGCCACCTCGAGCAGGTGCGCATCAAGTGGCCGGTTGTCGGTATTCAGTGCCGGATAGGCGACGGAATGGATCTGCCCGTTTCGTACACCTAACACCATCCCGTGCCGGCCGGCCGCGAAGTGCTCAATGGCCGCAGCGCCCAACCGGGTTCCCAGCATGCGATCCGTGAGGCATGGGGAGGCGCCGCGCTGGGTATGTCCCAGCTTCGTGACGCGCAGTTCGAAACCGAGGCGCTCCGTGTGCTGCGTGAAATACGCCGCCAGCTGTTCCGCGTTGAGCCGCGCCCCTTCGGCCACCACCACGATGGCGTGACTCTTGCCGCGGCGGTAGGCCGCGCGGATCTCCTCGCCGAGGTCTTCGGGATCGGTGGAACTTTCGGGAATGACGATCGCCTCGGCGCCGCCGGCGACACCCGCCATCAGCGCGAGGTACCCGCACTGCCGGCCCATGACCTCCACCAGGAACACTCTGTGCAACGAAGAGGCCGTGACCCGCAGCCGGTCGATGGCCTCCAGCGCGACCTCCAGCGCCGTGGTCGCGCCCAGCGTGATCTCGAAATCCGGCAGGTCATTATCGATGGTAGATGCCACTCCAATGACCGGCGCGCCAGCCCGGGAGAGCGCCGCCGCACCTCGTTGCGACCCGTTGCCGCCGATCACGATGAGTGCGCCGACGTCGCGGCTGTTCAGCTGCTGCACGGCACTTGCCTGGCCCGCCGGGGTCCTGAGTGCGTCGCAGCGTCGCGTGCCCAGAAAGGTTCCGCCCTGGGCGATGATGCCGCCGACATCGCGGGGCCCGAGGGCCACGAAATCCCCTTCAATGAGCCCGGCGAAGCCGTTGCGCACGCCCAGTACCGCCCAGCCGCGTGACACGCCCATGCGCACCACGGCGCGCACGGTGGCATTCATGCCCGGGGCATCCCCGCCGCTGGTGAGAACCGCGATTTGCGTCATACTGGTGGTTCCAGTGTTTGATAGGCCGTGCTTAGGTCCGGGAGGCGCTCAAACTCTCCACCGTCGGCTGCAACGCCAGCAGGCGCGCCAGGCTGCCCAGTTCCCGCGCCACCTGCGAGAGCAGATCATCGACGGAAATCACGCCCACG